>JBAUII010000011.1:0-91511 GCA_049682815.1 Thermodesulfobacteriota bacterium
AAAATATCTGCCTTTTCCGCTATAAATGGCCTCTTCCTGGTTTGATAACTTTGATTTGATTTGGTTCTTATCATCTTGCTGCTCCTTACATTTTTTTTCTTTCTCACTTCTCTGTCTTGATACTGAATAGATCCTGACCTATCGTCAGGACATGGCTCAGCACAGGTACAAAGAAGCAACCCTTCGACATCGCTCGACTAGGCTGTGCAACAGTTTAGTTAAAACTTTTAAAGGTTCACGTGGATCCCCGATAACTATCCTCGGGGATGACATAACGACGAAAAAATTTGATTCGGCCACAACCCGGTCATCCTGAATGCTGAATCGAGTTCAGCATGACTGACTATGACATTCATCCTCTCAACGCAATTTTTGGAATGCCGATGGAACTACGGATTTACCTTCAGGTTGGTGTCGGGTTATCCAATTTTCTTATTTACGGCTGTTCGTTTATGTCTTCCTCGATGGCGTCGATTTCATTTTCAGTTTGCTCCTGGGATTCAACGTCCTGCTCGTCATGGCTGAGCTCGTAGTCTAACTCATCCTTTTCACTTCCACCTACAAACTCGTTCTGTTCTTCATCCTGGGCCTCGTCCTGTTTTTCATCACCATGATAAAGGTCCTCGTTAACCTGATTTTCCTCCTCCTCGAGACTATCTTCTATCGAGATCGATTGATCTGGTTCTTGGCGATTCTCCGAAAAGGAAAATTCGATGGTAGTAATAGTCAATATTAAAGACAGTATCGATAGAACTATAAGGTTAAATGTGTTCATACATTAGCTCCTCTTGCGTAATTTAATAACATATTCCTCTGGTTTCATCAAATACCCACCATGAATGATACTACAAAATAAAAGTTGGAGGTATCGTCTACATTGCAAGACCCTTAAGGAAGTATCCCACCAAATATGCGATAGCCGCGGCGGCACCACCCATAAAAAATGTCCCTACTCCTGAGATGATCCAATTGGTTTCTACTATCCTGCCTTTGATCGAACCGACTATGAACAGCGCACAGGACGTCAGAAGGATCGAAATTGGAAAGGCTTGCGAGTTTATTGAGCCAAAAAAGCGAGAAAACAAGTATGCGAGAAGCGGGATAATCCCGATCATGTTAAAAGCGAAAAATGTTACGACAGATCCTTTCAATGGTGATTTTTGTTCTTCAATTATTCCCAGTTCTTCTTTCATCATTGTATCTATCCAAATCCTTCTATCACTCGTAATAATGTCAACGGCCTCATCGAGCTGCTTCCCTGTGAACCCTTTTCCCTTAAATATCTCTCTGATCTCGTGTTTCTCTTTCTCTGGCTCTTTATCGATGTGAGACTCCTCTATCCTTTTTGCTCTCTGAACATATTCACGGGTTGATTTCAAACTCATGTAGTTCCCAACAGCCATCGAAAACCCGTCTGCCAGGAGATTGGCGAAGCCCAAAATTAGAACAATGGATGCGGAGAGTGAAGCCCCTTCGACGCCCGACACCACGGCGAAGGTTGTCACAGCACCATCAATCCCTGCAAAAACGAAGTCGGATATGTAGGTGCCGCTTGATGATCCTGTGTATATATTCTCTGACATGCTAAATAAAAATCTATTCGTCTAACGGATAAAACAATAGATTTTACACGACATTCTCTGGAGGTCGAGGCGTTCGGGTAGGTATTAGAATCATGTTGTTGTATAATAATTGAGAAAAGCTAAGGACACTGAGAATTTATGCAAATCAGTAAGGACTCGCACTTTCATCAAATTGGAGACATAGGTCAGCCAATACCTGTTTCTGAGTACATTGAGTTTTTAAATGAAAGCCTTCGAGGTTTTTATGCAAGTATTATCGGAGAAGTGGGACAGGTAAGCAAAAGTTCAAGAGGGCATGTCTACTTTTCGTTAAAGGATAAAAAAAAAGAAAGTGTCATTTATTGTGTGATATGGAAGGATAATTATAAGTTATACGGCATTGAATTAGAAGATGGAATGGAGATTGTTTCTACTGGTTATCCGGATATATATGAGCCGACAGGGAGGCTGACCTTCAAGGCAGATGCAATCGAACTCGTTGGTGAGGGCGCATTAAAAAAGGCGTATGAGGAATTGAAAAAGAAATTAGCAGGCGAGGGAATTTTTGATATAGATAAGAAAAGGCCTATTCCCGATTATCCAAATAGAATCGGCGTCATAACCTCCATCCATGGCGCAGTCATTCATGATTTCATTAACAATCTGGGTAAGTACGGGTTCCATGTGAAGATAATGGATTCAAGGGTCGAGGGCCAGCGGGCAGTTAAGGATCTTTTACTTTCTATGAGGTCTTTCAGAAAGCAGGATATCGACGCACTTGTAATTATACGTGGAGGAGGCTCGCTTGAATCCCTGATGGCCTTCAACAGTGAGTCTCTGGTGAGAGAGGTTTCAAATTTTCCAGTTCCGGTGATAGCCGGAATAGGTCATCATCTGGATGTGCCTCTTGTATCACTGGCTGCGGATGCCATGGAGTCTACACCGACAGCTACGGCCAACCTGTTAAACGAGTCGTGGGAGCAGGCTGAAAATACCGTCGAAAGATATCAGAGGGATGTTTTTGAACAGTACAGCAATGGATTAAGAGAAACACGGATGCGATTAGAGGAGTCCATATCTGGGGTTCAGCGGGGATTGAATGTAATATTCGATTTTCATAGTGAGCTCGAGCGCGCGTTAAAGACTAGCATCGCAAAGGTCGGGTATTCAATCTTAATGGATAGAAGGTTTATAAAGAGTGCTGGAGTATCGATAAGTAGGGGGTTTTTACGTTTAGTTAAGACTTTTGATGATTACATCAGACGCGTTTGGCGGACTTCTCTGCACCCAGATTTCACATCTCAAATTTCTTATATAAACCAAAAGCTGGATTTTTTCGATAATACAATGCGATTGAACGATCCGACTCGGCAGCTTCGTCTAGGCTATAGTATTACCAGACATAAAGGAAGGGTGGTGAGGGGTATAAGAGATGTTCAAATAGGGGCGTCTTTGAATACTCAGGTCTCCGATGGCGTGATCGATTCCAGTGTTACGGGTGTGCACAAAAATGAGCAGAAGAACTGATAAGAAAGGTCTCAACAATAATCTGAAAAGGCTCTCCGAGATAGCTGAGTGGTTTGATGCACAGGAAGAGGTCGATGTTGAGGAAGGGCTTGAGAAGGTGAAAGAAGCGGCAAAGCTTATAAAGCTTAGCAGAGAGCGGCTCAAAGAGATTGAGAATGAGTTTGAAGAGATCAAGCGGGAGATTGATGAAGAGATCGGGATTGAAGAAGGTGTTGAAGAGGAGATAGATGAGGAAGGGGATGGAGTTGATACATAATGTAACGATTGAGAGCGAGATATTGTTCGTCTCCTTCGACTGTGCTCAGGATTACTCGCAACGAGTTCATCGAGGTTTCGAGTAGAGTGCCCTATTGTAAAAATCCGGTTTTCTCTCTTGTTCACCATATTAAATACATTTTACTATGAATTCTACTAGTTCGGCTTGTTCTTGGCATCAAGTGTTTACCCCCTCCTCTATCCTCCCCCTTGAAATTAAAGGGGAAGGACAAAGGTGGGGGATCGAACCTTTTTAGTTTTCCTACGCCATATAAAACTATAGTATATTGTTTGGCGATATCTGATAACTTATATAATAAGAGACGGGCATGACTGATATCTTATCAATCGCGAAGCAATTCACTATCGGTGATGTAAATAATATAACACCTTACGGCAAAGGCAGGATTAATGAGACGTTTCTGGTAACAGCATTTTCAAAGAATGGGGAGGAGTCGTTTGATAATAAGTATATATTGCAAAAGCTGCACCAGATTTTTACACCTGCTGTGCTGGAGGATATAGAGGTAATTACGAGTCGGTTGGAAAAAGCGAATATTGTTACGCCAAAGCTAATTCGTACTATGAAAGGAGATTTAAGTGTCAATTCTGAAGGCGAGACCTGGCGTATGCTCACATATATAGGGGGAAAGACATATGAATACGGTATCGATAATCAGAAGGCAGAAAGCGCTGCCTCCCTGATTGGCGAATTTCATAATGCATTAAGCGGGTTGGATTATAAGTTTCTTCATAAGATACCTAATTTTCATGATACCCGGTCGATTATGGAGGGTTTAAGCAGGATCACCCTAATATATCAAAATACCGACAAATATAAAACCCTTTCCCCACTAACTGAGGAGATATTGATACAGTATGAAAAGATTAAGGATTCGATCGAGGGTTTGCCTGAACGTATCATACACGGGGATCTTAAGCTAAATAACATTCGTTTTGATGAAAAAGGTCAAAAGGCAATTGCCATAGTTGATCTCGACACATTAGGGACTGGCAAGATCGTCATAGATATTGGAGATGCGATTAGAAGCTGGTGTCATAAGTTGGTAGGCCCAGATGGAGAAGATGATCTGTTCGATCTAGATATGTTTAGGTTTATTATGTCAGGCTATCTGAGCACCGCGGTTTTTATGACAAGAGAGGAAATTAAATCAATTCCGGAAGGGGTTGTCATGATGATGTTGGAGCTTTCCGCTAGATATATTACAGATGCTTACGAAGAATCTTATTTTAGGCTTGACTCTGAAAGATATGCAAATCTCTTCGAGCAAAATAAAACGAAGGCATTTGCCCAGATGCGTCTCTTTAATGACTTTAAGAAGAAGATAGGCAAAGTTGATAATATTTTGATTCGTTCGAAATAAGACGATGCGATCTTCAGATTAATTTCGAGACGCAGCCGAATCCCTTATTGAAAACATCAAGAAATCAGACATACTCAATCAGGCAAAAAAGGAGGAAGGCCGACCAATGCCCGATGCTAAACCGATCCTAGTTACAGGAGACCGTCCAACAGGACGCCTTCATTTAGGACACTTTGTAGGCTCACTGTTAAATCGAATAAAGTATCAGGATGAATATAAGTGTTATTTTTTGATAGCCGATCTCCATATGCTCACTACACACTACGACCGGGTTAAAGAGGTGGAGGATAACGTTTTACAATTGGTAATTGATTGGTTGAGTATTGGGTTGGACCCAGACCGATCCACATTCTATGTTCAGTCACAGGTTCCCTATATAACAGAGCTCTATACAATTCTTTCAATGTTCTGTGCGGTTCCGAGGTCTCAAAGGATACCAACGCTTAAAGAAAAGGCCCAGGACATGGGTGTGGGGGAGAACTATTCCGTAGGTTTACTCGGATATCCAATTTTGATGGCCGCAGATATATTGATGTTTAAGGCTACGAAAGTCCCGGTCGGAGAGGATCAGCTAAGCCATCTGGAGTTAACTCGTGAACTTGCAAGGAGGTTCAATCATTTGTACGGAGAATTTTTTGTTGAACCTGAGGCAATTGTTAGTGAGACGCCGCGTCTTGTTGGGACCGATGGGGACCGGAAGATGAGTAAAAGCCTCGACAATTGTATCTATCTTTCGGATGACTCCCGGACAGTCGAAAAGAGGGTGAGAAGTATGTACACGGATCCGAATCGTATAAGAGCCGATATTCCAGGCACAGTAGAGGGTAATCCTGTTTTCATTTATCATGATGCTTTTAACCCGAATAAAGAGGAAGTTGAGGATTTAAAGGCTCGCTATCGCGGAGGCAAGGTCGGAGACGTGGAGGTAAAGAAAAAGCTTGCAGCTGCCATAAATAACTTGCTAGAGCCAATTCGTGAGAAGCGCAGCTACTATGAGAACCGAATGGATGAGGTCAGGGGAATTCTGCATAATGGGATCTTACGGGCAAACGAAATTGCTAAGATGAATATGGATAGAATTATTAAAAAGATGGGTTTGTATCGTGCTTGAGAGATTCCTCGGGGACCTTTCCCGACGAGTCTTCGTATAAAAGACTTATCTTTTGACCATTGTTAGTGCTCGATGATTGTATGTGTAGGTTGAGGCTTGAATGTCACACTTGCTTTTTCTCTTTTGCTTGTTAGAATTACGTCCCATCCAACTCTTTTGAATCACAAATAAGACCTGAAACCGCGTTTAGAAGGAGAGAAAATGGTTAAAGGAGAACGGCGTTCCAAGCGATCAAAAAAATCTGATATCGAAAGCATTGATATGGAAACTATTGCTTATGAGGAGGGTAGTAGAGGAATAGATGAACCACTTCCGTTAGGTGTAGTGCCCGATTTGGAAGTGCTTCCCAAATATATGCATGCGTGGGTAATCCGCAAGGAAAGGCATGGTGACCCTAAGGAATCTTTCAAAAAAGAAATAGTTCCAGTTCCCGATATCGGGCCTAACGAAGTTCTAGTCCTGGTCATGGCTGCGGGGGTAAATTACAATGGTGTATGGGCTGGGCTTGGAGAACCTATCTCTGTTTTAGATATTCATAAACACGATTATCACATTGCAGGTAGTGATGCCTCTGGAATTGTTTGGAGGGTTGGGTCTAATGTTAAGAGTTGGAAACCCGGGGATGAAGTTATTTTACATTGCAACGTAGAGAGCGAGGAGCACTCCACAAGAACAGAGTCCCCATCTGACTTCATATCCTATGATCCGATGGCAAGCGCCGGTCAGAAGATCTGGGGATACGAAACTCCTGACGGCTCATTTGCTCAATTTACAAAAGTACAGGCCCAGCAGGTGTTACCTAAGCCAGATCATCTTACGTGGGAAGAATCTGCCTCATATGGTTTATGCTATTTTACCGCTTACAGAATGCTTATTACGCAGGCTAAGCTGCAGCCAAGCGAGGTAGCGTTGATTTGGGGTGGAGCAGGCGGACTGGGAGTATTTGCCATACAGATTTGTAGGATGCTTGGCGTCGACGCGATCGCGGTTGTCTCGTCAAAGGACAAGATGGAACTCTGTATGGAGCTTGGTGCAAAAGGGGTTATAAACAGGCGTGATTTTCCTCATCTGATGTACAAACATGGCGAAACCCCTGAAGAGCACGCGAATAGATTTAACGATATGAAACGCTTCGGGCGCGCTATTTGGGCCATACTTGGAGAGAGGAGAAACCCGAACGTCGTTTTTGAGCATGTTGGAGAGGCAACGTTTCCGACAAGCGTTTTTGTATGCGGCAGGTTTGGTCGAATCGTTACCTGCGCCGGTACGACGGGTTATAACCTGATGTTTGATGTAAGACATCTATGGATGCATCAGAAAAGGATAATCGGGTCTCATTTTGCCAATGCTTTGGAGTGCGTAAGAGCCAACGAATTGGTAAGGAAAGGCATTATTAAGCCGGTGATTTCCGAAACTCTAACATACGATGATATTCCCAGGGCACATCAGCTGATGTATGACAATAAGCATTCGGGTAAGATGGGAGTGCTGGTACAAGCAAGAAGGAAGGGGATGACAAACACGAAGGATGCGGTCAAAGCTCTTAAAAGTGTTTCTTGATTGTTTGTGCTTTGAACTATTCGTTTAATTCTCAAGATAGGTTGTATTAATGTAACTACCTTGCAGTCTTTCTCTGATTTTGACCAATAAGACCGTCTCTATATAGTTATTTGATTTGACCTCTCCTGCAAAATTGGCGGAATCTAAATATGGCCTGATAACATAATCAATGTCGACCTTAGTTTTAGTGTTGGATAACCTGGTTACTTTTATTCTCATGATTTCCTGGGAAAATACTGGCCTGTTGGCGTTGGAGCTGATATCATAAAATGCAACTTTGCTAAGGTAATCATCGATATCTGGAAAATTCTGAATTTCCCCGGTTGGCCACGTAAATGTCCTGATGATATTGCCCGACTTTTTATACACGTAAGCCTCTTTCAAAACTATTTCACCAGTCTTTTCATCCACGAAAGCCGGGGGCCATTTTATCCACTGAACTCCTTCTAGTGTCGCGAACCAGACATCTGTAAATGATGCATTAAAAACATTTTCCTCTTCGACTGTTTCTCCTTTACCGGGTAAAGACGGCCTTTTTTCCTTAGTTGCAGGTGGGACTGTTCTTTCGGTTTTACGTTCGTATTTTTTAGTTTGTGTACCTTTATCCGGTTCAACATCTCTATAGGGATAAAAGGTGCTGCAGCTTGCAATTAAGGAAATCATGGCGACTATGATAATTATCTTGCCCATTCATGTATCCTAACCTTAATTTAGTATTTTATCACAAATAATCCTATACTTTAATTCTTTTGATTTCGCAAAGAATCTTAATTATTATTTTCGGTGATTTTTATCTTATAAAACGTTTGTATTATCTAAGTAAAAAGTAGGTGTCAAAAAGCTGAAGCATTTCATTTTCCTTCAAATTCTTTTCATCATCCTTCTTATTTCGTGTGCCCATAAGAATGGAAATACCATAACAGATCAGGACTCTTTTACACTATTTCCAATTGAGGTTGATGGAAAGTGGGGATATATAGATAGAAGGGGAGGAAGAATAATAAGTCCAAAATATGAAGGTGCATTTAAGTTCTCAGACGGAAGGGCACTGGTGAAGTCGGATGGGGAGTGGGGTTACATAAATCGTTGGGAGGTTTTTGCAGTTAGGCCGGAGTTTATTGAAGCACACGAGTTTTCTGAAGGACTTGCCCATGTAAAGATAGGGGATAAATATGGATATATAAGTAAGTCAGGAAATTTCGTCATCAAACCGAGATTCGAAGCCGCCTCTAATTTTTCTGAAGGTTTAGCAAGTGTTAAGATCGATGGTTGGTGGGGTTATATAGATAAGAACGGCTCTGTGGTAATACCTTCTAATTTCGCTGAGGCTTACAGCTTTTCTGGTGGATTGGCGTTAGTTGTGATAGACGGGAAGGGTGGATACATCGACCGGACTGGTAATGTCACAATAGATCCAATATACGATTGGGCAGAGGGGTTTTCGGAGGGCCTTGCCTGCGTCAAATCAGACGGGAAGTACGTTTATATAGATCAAACGGGCAAGGTGATAATCGCTCCGAATGTCGAAGAAGCAAGGCATTTCTCAGAAGGATTTGCTGGTGTAATAAAGGGAGGTAAGCAGGGATTTATTGACAAGCACGGTCAAATAGTCATAGAGCCGGTCTACCAAAAGGTCGGGGATTTTTCGGAGGGGCTTGCTTCGGTTTTGGTTGACGGGAAATGGGGGTATATCGACAAAACAGGACAAATCGACATAGAGCCGCAGTTCAAAACGGCAATAAAATTCGACGGTGGATTAGCATTGGTAGAAATTGATGATAAGAATTGGGGTTATATAGATAGAATGGGAACATTTGTTTGGAAATCGAAATAATTGGACTCGCCATTGGGTTGCCGATTATTTATTACATCAGCAAAAGTTAATCTTAGATATTGCTAAGAATTTGGAAGCCTGAAATATCATTTATCCTAAATCGCTAAGTTAAAACGAAGAACAATTTTCGGGAATAGCAGTTTCTCGCTTCACACTTCTTTGGGTATAGAAAAGCCACGTTGTCGACATTAGTATGTCGAGTGTCTCAGGCCTGAAGATCCTGTATTGTTGGATGGTAGATTTCTCTAAAATATTATTGCTGGCGCAATTAAAGAACCGCCATCCCGATAAATCCCCGATTTGCAGAGCCTTTTTGGCATCCTGAATATTTAGGGTGCGATAAAATCATACTCACGCAGGAAGTTTAAAACTATTCTGTTAAACTCCTCTGGTTTCTCTATTGAGGGAGCATGGCCGGACCCGTTAATTATAGCAAGCCTAGACCCTTTGATCCCTTCATTAAGCAATTTAGAGTACTTCATCGGAATAAGGATGTCCTCTTCTCCAACGATGATCAGTGTTGGGGCTTTAATTTCTGAAAGTCTGTCGTTCGTGTCGTGTGTCAGGCATCCTTTGGCGAGGTTGATAATAGCGTTCGGCGGATTGACTTCTGAGCTGATTGTTTTCATTTGCGCGAGGGTCTCTTTATTCTGCTTTATGAAATCTTCAGAAAATATAAATGGTATAGAAACATCGTACCTGAATTCACTTCCACCAATCTGTGTCGCATTTATCCAGAGTCTTACGATTGAATCAAGAAGTGTGTCAATGTAGCTGCAGGTATCAACGAGCACTAAGGCGCCTACCTTTTCCGGGAAATTTAGGGCGAAATGCTGTGCAATCATGCCTCCGTACGAAAGACCTACCAAATGTGCCTTCTGAATATCGAGTTTATCCATGAGATTCTTTAGATCCTCTGCATGCATTGCTTGGGAATATTCCATATTCGGTTTGTCAGATTTTCCCTGTCCTCTGCAGTCGTATCTAAGAACTTTGTGTCTTTTTGAGAATTCCTGCACCTGGAAGTACCAACCATTTACATCCATCGTTAGTCCATTGATGAATACTACCACGGAACCGTTTCCTTCAAGTTCGTAATTTAGATTAATAGAATTTACACTTAGCCTAGGCATGGTACCCCTTTGTTATTTGGATATTATATGAAGCCCTTCCGGTAAATAATTGTGTGTACACGCGTGAAAGATAACGATACATTTATGTTAACTTGCCTCTCATTTTGCGATTCCAGGCAGTATCTATCTCCGATAGCAGCCCTGTTAAGTCATTTATTACGTAATCTGGGATAAGATCGCCGCTATAAAGATCTGCCTCTTTTGTCGAGCCACTGAGAACAAGAATAGTTTTGATACCTGCTCTTTTGCCTCCAATTATATCTGAGTCCAGTCTGTCCCCGATCACTCCGGTCCTCTCTTTTGGACGTAAGTGCTTTCTTGTCATTGCTACTTCGAATATTATCTTCTCCGGTTTTCCGCCAATAATTGCTTTTTGTCCTGATGCGACCTCAATTGAGGCAAGCACTGCACCTGTTGCAGGAACTAACCCTTCCTCGGTGGGTATATACGGATCTCGGCTTGTCGCGTAGAAGTATGCACCATTCCTGATTGCAAGGGACGATATTTTAATTTCCTCATAATGAAAACCAGGGTGGCCGCCAATTATCACGAAATCAGCGCTTTTGGCCTCCTCGCCCGCAACGAGTTCGAGGCCTATCTTAGTGATTTCATCTTTTAGCGCGTCGCTACCAACTACGTAGGCTTTTCTATTTTTTACATCTTTGTGGTTTGACTGTATGTAATATGCTATTGCCATAGATGAAGTTATTATATCCTGCGACTTGGCCGGGAAACCAAATTGGTTTAGCTTATCCGAATAATCATTAACCGAACTTCTCGGATCATTTGTGAGAAATATCAAAGTTTTGCCAAGGTCTTTCAAAATTAAGAGGGTTTCTATAGAGCCGGAAATAGGCTTGTCGCCGATATAAACAACTCCATCTAAATCGATAAGAAAGTGGTCAAATTTATCAGAGAGTTTCATCAAGTAAACAAAACGAATGAAGGTTTTATTGTACCTAGGTAACTTTGGAATTTAGTTTTAGAAATGTCGATAAAGACTATTCCCAGATTAACTTCTTTAATAATTCTTGTTTGTCACGTTCTGTAACCGTTCGTTTTATGTGGATAGTTTTCATCTCATGGTCCTCTACTAATTCAAGACCCATGAAATTTAGTATGTCAGTAGCGGCTTGTCTGTACCCCTCATAGTATTCCTGTATTTCACCAGCTGCTCTGACGGTTGCGGAGTCAAGATATAGGGCAATAGCCGCAAATTCCTTCGGAACATCATTTCCGATCTCAAGCGAGTAATCTTCGAGAGTTTCAACCAAAATATATCTTTCCCACATTTCTAATACTTTATCAAAATCCTCTATTTTCATTCTCTGCTGATCCTTATTTTAGATTTTCTATAGGATGTTCTGTTAAACACCTTATATAACTTATATAATATAATATTTAAATTATAAAAAGATGACAAGCGCTAGCGACTTAACCAAATCCCTGCGTAATCTCATTGTCTTTTATCAAGTAGCTTACTGGCAACGATAATATTGTCTCTACCAGCAGTCTCGGCAATTTTAACTGCTTCATCCAGTGTTACGGAGGAAGAGATTGTGGCAAGCTTAAGCAGCATGGGTAAATTTACTCCTGAAATAACTTCGACCCTCTTATCCTCTAAAAAAGTGAGACTGATATTTGAGGGTGTACCACCGAACATGTCGGTCACAAGAAGGATACCATCTCCCTCGTCCACCTTTTTTATGGCTTTTTTTATGTTCTGGGTAAAGGTCTCAAATTCCATTCCCTGAACAAGAGATAAGCCTTCAATCTTCACATTCGGGTTTCCGGAGATAACAAATTTTACGACCGAAATGAGCTCATCGGCTAATTTGCCATGCGTAACTACTACTATTCCTACCATATTTTCGCCTTAGTTCTTGAGTATATCTCTATGACTCACCATCGGGGAAAAGTGTTTTAGCCTTTTTGAAATTTCGTTGATTATGACAACTGACCGGTGTTTACCTCCGGTGCACCCGACTGCTATTGTCAGATAAGATTTACCTTCCTTTTTGTATCTGGGGATTAAGAATTCAAAAAGGTCGACTACCATGTCGATGAACTTTGTTGTATCCTCCTGCTCAATGACGAAATCTATTACTTCCTTATCTAATCCGTTTAAGTCTTTTAGGTGTTCAATAAAATATGGATTTGTGAGAAATCTGACATCCATTACTATATCTGCGTCATAGGGATATCCATAACTCGTCCCGAATGACATTAAAGTAACATAAATATTATTGCTGGTCGATTCACCAAATCTATCTTGGATCAGCGCCCTTAATTCATGTACGTTTAAAGAGGACGTGTCAATTAAGTGGTCCGCAATCTTAGACACTATCGAAAGTCTCTCTCTTTCCATGGCAATCACCTCAAGTATGTTACCATCTGTGGAAAGGGGGTGTTTTCTCCTGGTGTTCTTATACCGTTTAACAAGTGCCTCATCTGAAGAATCCAAAAATAGTATCTCAAAATTATATCCCTTCTCTCTGAGTTCTCTAATCATGTTTATGGAATAATTGAAGAAATCCCCTTCTCTTATGTCAATCACAAGGGCGGCTTTCGCCATCTGACCTAAGTACGTAGAACGTAGATCAATAAAGTTGGCAAGTAGGGGAGGAGGCAGATTATCAACACAATAATAGCCAACGTCTTCGAGCGCCCTCATAGCCGTGCTTTTTCCCGAGCCCGACATTCCACTTAAAATCAAAAGACGATCCATCGTTATTCCTTTTTCGACTGCTTAATTATCTAGTGAAATCTCCCAGAGGAGCCGACTTATGCCCTTTTTTAATAAGTTGATTTCTTACAGCGACGTCGACAACCGTAGAGGTATTCCTTCCGGGGCTTACCGGTATAACGAGATATGGCACTTCAACATCCATCACTTTATAACTTCTCTGATCCAGTCCCAGACGATCATAGTTTTCTTCAGGGTTCCATTGAGACATCTCTATTACCATATCAATTTCTCTTTTATCCATGACTGATGTGGTTCCAAATAGGTCCTTTATATTGACGATGCCGATCCCTCGGATCTCCATTAAGTGCCGTATATTTCCTGGACCACTCCCCATCAATTTTGATATGCCGATCTTCCTTATTTCTACTATGTCATCTGCAATCAATTTAGATCCTTTTAAAATTAGGTCGAGCGCACATTCGCTTTTACCGATGCCGCTTTTACCTAGTATGAGTACCCCTAGACTATGTATATCCATTAGCACTCCGTGCTTGGTTATAAACGGTGCAAGCCTTTCTTCAAGGATATAATTTAGTGTTGAGATCAGTCGTCCCGTGTACAGATCGGTGACGAATAATGGAACATTTCTTTTTTCAAATGCTCTCTTCAGTAGGTCTGGCGGATTCAATCCCTTAGAGATGATATAACAAGGGATATCCTTCTCCGCGAGAACGTCAGCAATCTTTTTCTTTTTGACCGGTGGAAGGCTGTCAAAGAAATTTAATTCTGTTCTACCAAAGATTTGTATCTTCCCATCTTCTAGCTGGATATTGGATTCGATCATTCTTAGACCGGGTTTCTGAATCCTGTCTAATTCAATATTTCGATTAAGCCCTTTCTTGCCGACAACTAAGTTGAGTCCTAGATCTTTCCTCCATGAATTATATAACTCTCGAACCTTAAAAGTAGTATTTGCATTAGATCTTTGCATCTTCTTCAATAATCATATTATATAACTCTTCTTCTGTTTGCACGCCCATTAGTCGAGAGCGGAATTCAGGATTTTTAAAGATTCGGGAAATTCTAGCCAAGAGCTTAAGATGTATGCCCGAGGAGCTTTCGGGAGCTAATAACAATATAAATAGATGAGTGGGATTACCATCGAGTGACTCGAAATCGATTCCTTCAACACTCCTAGCAAAAGCCGCTACTATATTTGATAGACCGCTTATCTTGCCATGGGGTATGGCTACGCCTTCATCGACCGCGGTGCTGCACAGTTTTTCACGCTCGAGGAGCACTGAGACCAGGTTATCCCTGCTTAAATTTGGATACTGTTCGGTTACTCGTTCCGCGAGTTCCCTGATTACATCTGGTTTAGATTTAGCTTTAAGGTTTAACATTGCTAATTCTTTCCCTAAAACATCCGCTATCCCTAAAACCCTTTTTTGAGCCACTATGGGGTTATTAATTCTATGGTCCCCCCTTTTGTTTTATGCAGAATATTCATCGCTCCGGTTTCGCTATTTGTAAATGCGACGAATCCAAAGTGTGACACATTTAATTGCAACAATGCTTCTTCAACCGACATTGGTTTTTTGGGGAGCTTCCTGACCCGAATAGTGCCAGCCTCGGTGTTTTCAATTGGCTGATCTGATATCAGAGCAGGTTTAATTTTTATACTTTCTCTCCTTTTTGTCTTAATCTTTTTATCAGTTTGCTTTTTTAGTTGTTTAATTATTGAGTTGATGGATTTGTCAATAGCTAAATGCATAGCATCCGAATTGACGGATGAAGTGGCTTTAAAACTACCGCTGGTTAAAATCACTTCTACGGAATTTCTGAATTTTTCTACGGATAGAACAAATCTCAGTTCTGAAGGATCTTTACCGGGATTTATGTATCTGTTAATTCTTTTAATCCTTTTCAGAATATATTGTCGCAAGTTTTCAGATTTTTTTTGATCATGTATGTGTCTTATTGTTATCGTGATTTTCATTTTCTCATCCCTTTATCGATGTTCTCTCATGTGAAGGCGGAATGTTCATCATCTTTCTATACTTAGAAATCGTTCTTCGAGCGAGCTTGATTTTCTTTCGTTCGAGTATCCTTGATATATCCTCGTCCGAATAAGGGCTTTCTGGTAATTCATTATCGATAATATCCCTAAGAATCGACTTTACGCGCTCGAATGAGATGCTTTCTCCAACCGAAGTTTCTATTTTCCTCGAAAATAGAGACTTAAGTTCAATTAATCCTTGTGGGGTGTAAATATACCTTCTACTCGTTATTCGACTTACTGTTGATTCGTGTACATTAACATCTTCATGCTGTGCTATGTCTTTTAACCTTAGAGGTTTTATATGCTCCCGGCCGTGTTCGAAAAAATCCTTCTGATGATCGATGATCTTGGTTATAACTTTCCTGATTGCCGAATCCCGTTCTTCGAGACATTTAATTATTCTCTGAGCTGACTCAAGCTTTTCTTTAATGTATTTTTTTACATCTGAAGGCAGTTTGCCTTTGTTTAAAAGGTTTTTATAATAATGGCTAACCCTCACTTTCGGCGTGTCTCTATTTAACTGTAATTGCAGTTCATCTCCTACCTTATATATATAAAAATCAGGGACTATGTGTTTCTCTGAATCCTTGGAGTAAAAAGGTCGTCCAGGTTTTGGCTCAAGCCTTGAGATTACATCTACCGCTTTCTTTGCTTCTCGTTCTGTAATACCCAAGCTGTTAGCGATTTCGTCATATCGCTTCTTACTGACATCATCCAGGTGATTATTCACTATGCGTGCTTCCACTCCACGCTCCTGATACCCCAGCTCCTTCAGTTGAATCATTAATGATTCTTTTAAGTCTCTTGCGCACACCCCCGGAGGGTCAAAGAAGGATTGAATTTTTTTTAGGACAGCCTCGATCGTGCTAATGTCCAATTCCGGTGGCCTTGGAGAATATTCTGGATGATTGTCTTCAACCAGAAGATTAGATTCGGAGTCTCGATCCGCCTCACGAATCGAGTTGGCCAACATTGAAACAATTTCATCTAAGCCTGCCTCAAGATAACCATCTTCGTTTATATTGCCGATTATGATGGATGCGATATGCCTTTCAAAAGCTGTTAAATCTAAGAGTCCGAGCTGCCATCTTAGGTGATCTATAAGGGAGTCAGTCGAAGAGACGTTGTTTTCCCAAGGGTAGTCATCATCACTGTCACCGCTGATGTCTCTCGTAAAAGGTATGTCATCATTTATGTTTGGCATGGGTCCTGGGTCTTCGAGTTTAGAATCTACCTGGCCTTCTGAACTGGTTTCACCCTTATCACTTATTTCTTGGATCTCTTCCAACGCTGGATTTTCAAGGAGTTGTTCTTCGAGATACTCGGAAAGTTCAATGGTGGTCATTTGTATAAGCTTTAAAAATAACTGCAGGTCTTGGGTTAAAATGAGACGTTGTTGCTGGAGAAGCCTTGGAGTAGTTTTTAATTCAATTGAACTCATTGTTGAATTCTACATTTTCGTTTAATGTACTTATTAGATAGATTAAATCTTTATTGTCTAAAATTCCAGTACCTTCAGTTTCGGATTTATCAATGTTCCTGATAGATTGCGATTAAAGCTTACCATTATATAATTTACTGTAAAGATAAGTATCAAGAGGATTGGGTCAATGGAAAGTCAGTCTTTAGGGAAAATAATACTTGTAATGGGAATATTTCTCGTGGTGTTTGGGTCGCTGATTTTATTGTCCCCTAAGATCCCCTTCATTGGAAGGTTGCCTGGAGATATCCTTATAAGACGAGATAACTTTACATTTTTCTTTCCTCTAGCTACATCGATCATTATCAGTTTGATAATAACAATAATTTTAAATCTCATATTGGGAAGGAGGTAATATCTAAACAGATTCATTCTTTAGGTTCTTGGACGATTTCAAACTCAATGACATTGAATTTAGCATACTTCTCCCAATGATTTCCGGCTATTTCAGTGGCCTAGGCGTGCGCAGGTTGTTTTTTTAAATATAAAGTCATCTGACGCCCCAACCGTCTGGCTGACTGTTTAATGAAAATAAGACGGTCATTCAATAACTATTTGCTATCTTTTTGTTGTTAGTGGATGAAACTTCGGAATTGTTAAATATATATTTTAAAAACTGTGGATCAATCTTCTGAAGATAAGTTTTTCGTTTAAGAATTGTGGAAAAAGGCAGGGGATCCAGCTTAATATACGACTTTAAGAGTGATGCTTAACCTTCGGAAATGAATATATAGTTACATAAAAGTCTCCGAACAATTTCGATTGTCGGATATTAAGACATCCGATAAAGCTATTCTAGCCTAAAGACAAGGGTTTTCGTGGCGAGATAATTATGTATCAGGTATTAATTTTTGGAATTGCCCATTTCCGTTGATGCCACGTTTTCTCTTCATAAGCTATGATTTTTTCCTCATGTTGTAAGGTGTGAGCAATGTCATCTAGTCCTTCCAGTAAAGCCTTCTTTTTGAATGAATCTATTTCAAAATTGATAACCCATCCCTCACGGTCGGTTATGGTCTGCCGCTCCAAATCTACTTTCAGCGAGTAGTCATTTTTAGAGTGAACTTTCAGAAAAAGCTCATCAACTGAGCTCTTATGAAGAGTGATTGGTAGTATGGCATTTTTGAAGCAATTATTATAGAAAATATCGGCAAATGATGGGGCGATAATGACTTCAAATCCGTATTCCCTTAGCGCCCAGGGTGCGTGTTCCCTGGAGCTTCCGCTGCCAAAGTTATCTCTTGCAAGTAGTATTTTTGCTCCTTTATACCTTTTCTTATTCAATACAAACTCTGGATTTAAAGATCCATCGTCGGTATATCTCCAGTCATAAAAGAGGAACTCGCCGAAACCTGTTCGCTCGATGCGCTTCAGAAACTGTTTGGGAATGATTTGATCGGTATCCACATTCATTTTGTCTAGGGGAACTACAATACTTGAGACGATCGATAATGGTTCCATAATTTTTCCTTTTAAAGATCTCTGTCTAAATCCCAATTTCTTATATCTACAAAATGTCCCTCAATTGCGGCTGCGGCGGCCATTATCGGACTTACTAAATGGGTTCTACCGCCTTTTCCCTGACGCCCTTCGAAATTTCTGTTTGAGGTGCTTGCACATCTCTCCCCCGGCGCGAGTATATCGGGATTCATCCCTAGACACATGCTGCACCCAGATTCGCGCCATTCAAATCCGGCCTCTTTGAAGATCTTGTCAAGTCCTAACTTCTCGGCTTCAGATTTAACCATCTGAGAGCCCGGCACCACCATTGCCCTTATGGTTGAGGCCACTTTTTTGCCCTTTACCACTTTCGCCGCCGCGGTTAAATCTTCAAGTCTGGAATTCGTGCAGGAACCAATAAACACCCTATCTAAGGCAATTTCTTGAATTGGTGTCTTTGGCTTAAGCCCCATATACTCTAGCGCACTTTTGGCCGCCTTTTGGATTGCCGGATCAGAAAAGGAGTTTGGGTCGGGAACAATTCCGACTACGTCTGTAACCATTCCCGGATTAGTGCCCCAACTCACTTGAGGAGCCATGACGGATGCGTCGAAGGTAACGGACTTATCGAATACCGCGCCTTCATCTGTCCTCAGTTTCTTCCATTCTGAAACTGCTTCCTCAAATTCAATCACTTTAGGAGCATAAAGTCTCCCTTCAATGTACTTGAAGGTTTTTTCATCGGGAGCGATCATTCCCGCTCGTGCGCCCGCTTCTATTGACATATTGCAAATTGTCATCCGTTCTTCCATTGATAGGGCCTCGATAGCTTCTCCTGTATACTCAATAACCGTTCCAGTCGCACCTGCTGTTCCTATGTAGCCAATAATACTCAGGATTATATCTTTAGCTGTCACACCTCTTGATCTGACTCCGTTTACTTTGACCTCAAAAACACTGGGTCGGTTTTGTCTGAGACATTGAGTTGCTAGGACGTGTTCTACTTCGCTCGTGCCAATACCAAAAGCCAGGGCTCCGAAGGCACCGTGAGTTGAAGTATGACTGTCGCCGCAAACAATTGTCATTCCGGGCTTGGTGAGTCCAAGCTCTGGTCCAATTACATGCACGATCCCCTGTAAATGACTATTTACGCTCAGGCCAAATAATTCGATTCCAAATTCTTTACAATTTGCTCGTAGCGTATCCATCTGCTTTTTCGATATAGGATCGTCAATCGGTAAGTTTCTTGCGCTTGTTGGTACATTATGATCCTTGGTGGCGAAGGTCAGGTCTGGCCTTCTTACCATTCTTCCCGACAGGCGGAGGCCTTCGAAGGCTTGTGGTGAGGTGACCTCGTGGACAAGGTGTAAGTCAATAAAGAGAAGAGTTGGTTGACCCTCTTCCTCATAAACGACATGGGATTTCCAAATTTTATCAAACAGTGTTTCGGCTGCCATATGTTAGTCCTGCAATTTCGCTTTAACTCGTAATTATACATGAAAATTTTTTAAGTTTAATTTCGGCCATCGTGGACGCGATCAAATCGGTATTACATATGCCTGACTGTCGAAAATGAACCATGTGTTTAACACGAACGAAAGTCGGCATTTTATTGCGCGCCCGTTCTTTCGGATATTTACAAAATCATTTTAGTATAGAACAGGACACAGCGCCGGCTGCATGCTTTGATTTATAGAGACGAAAAATTTTGCGTCTCTACTCTTCAATATGAATGAATATGAACGTTAAATTTGCCATGCCAAACTTGCCTAAGCATCTGGAGGTTCAGAACTTAAATGCAGATCTCCCCAAAAATCTTGCCTCGTCTCCCAGCTCTTCCTCAATTCTCAAAAGCTGATTATACTTTGCCATACGATCGCTTCTTGAGGCAGATCCGGTCTTTATTTGGCCACTATTTGTCGCGACTGCTATGTCGGCTATGGTTGAGTCCTCGGTTTCTCCCGAACGGTGTGATATTATCTGGGTGTAACCTGCATTTGAAGCGATTCTCATCGCCTCTAAAGTCTCTGTAAGGGTTCCGATCTGATTAACCTTAATCAGGATAGAATTTGCTATTTCCTCCTTAATTCCTCTTCTTAATCTATCAGGGTTTGTAACAAAAATGTCATCTCCTACGAGTTGTATTTTGCTTCCGAGCTCTTTGGTAAGAATCTTCCATCCATTCCAATCGTCTTGAGCCATTCCGTCTTCAATCGATATGATCGGATATTTTTTAATCCAATTTCTGTAAAGATCGACGACCATATCCTTACTCAATTTCTCATTTTCAATCACATAATTTCCTTTCTTGTAGAGTTCACTGGATGCGATGTCCAAAGCAACATAGATCTCCTTACCCGATTTGTACCCGGCTTTTGTGGTTGCTTCAAGGATACATTCGATTGCTTCTGCGCTGGAATCCAGGCTTGGGGCGAATCCACCTTCGTCTCCTACCGAAGTCGAATAACCCTTATTCTTTAATATTGATTTTAAAGCATGAAAGGTCTCAACCCCTGCTCTAATCGCATCGGAGAACGAGTTAAATCCAAGTGGAACTATCATAAATTCCTGAATGTCGAGGTTATTATCGGCATGTGCTCCACCATTTATGATATTCATGAGAGGAACCGGGAGAATATTTGCTGAAGATCCTCCGATGCTACGGAATAGGGGTAGTCCTCTGGAATCTGCGGCAGCTTTTGCTACGGCAAGAGAAACCCCTAGTATGGCGTTTGCTCCCAGCTTCGATTTATTTGCGGTTCCGTCTAGCTTAATCATTGTCTGATCAATTGAATCCTGAGAGGATACTTCCGTACCGATTAACTTTTTCCCAATAATATCGTTAACATTTCTTATCGCTTTCTGAACCCCTTTACCCGAATACCTTTTATCGTCCTGATCCCTGAGCTCAATTGCTTCATGCACTCCAGTCGATGCTCCAGAAGGAACTGCAGCACGTCCGAAGGCACCGTCATCGCAGCGTACCTCTACTTCGACAGTCGGATTTCCTCTGGAGTCGAGAATTTCTCGCGCATGCACGGAAATTATCCTTGCCAATGTTTTTTCCTCCACTAAATATATTTTGGCTTGGGGAAATTACCATAATAGTCCGCGGCTAGCAAATTTTCATGCGCGCTAGTGAATTTATATTGCCGGTGATAATGGTTATTTCTGACATCGCGTGGATACTTCTTAATCTTCAAATTATAATGCTTAAATAATCAGACGATTTTCGGCCGGAAGTATGCTTAGTCTAGATAGCATGTTGGGTTAAGAAGAACAAGAAACAATATGAAGGTTTTAATGATCAGTTATGAATTTCCTCCACTGGGAGGGGGTGGAGCCAAGGTGGTTCACGGATTAACGAATGAGTTGGTAAGGCTCGGACACGAGGTGGACATCGTTACAATGGGATTTAGAGGGCTCCCTAAACACGAAAAGATGAATAGTGCTAATATCTATAGAGTTTCATGCCTTAGAGCTAATGAGTTAATTTGCTCAACTCATGAAATGGTCTCCTACACATTGTCTGCAATTCCGTTTGCTTTAAGATTGATAAAAAGCAAACATTATGATATCAATCACACCCATTTTATCTTACCGGATGGTTTAGTATCATATTTGTTGAAGAAGATAACAAAACTACCATACATTATCACGGCACATGGTTCTGATGTGCCCGGCTATAATCCTGATCGATTTAGAATCGAGCATAAGATTCTTTCACCACTCTGGAAAATGATTGTTAACGATGCGGATCAACTTGTTTGCCTTAGCGAATACCTAAAATCGCTCGCGAGTAAGCGTTATTCTGGCGATAAAATTCTTGTGATTCCGAATGGAATCGATATAGATAGGTTTTCACCAATCAGAAAAAAACAGAAGAGGATCCTTATAGTAAGTAGGATGTTCGAAAGAAAGGGGATTCAGTACTTTCTAAAAGCTTTGGATGGATTAGAACTAGACCATGAAATAAACATAGTTGGTGACGGCCCCTACCTGCAAACTCTAAAACAGATGGTTGATTGCCACAGCAAAAAGATTAAGTTTTGGGGGTGGCTAGAACATACATCGGGAGAATTAAGAGATTTATATGAGACTTCCAGCATTTTTGTGTTTCCATCGGAATCAGAGAATTTCCCAATAGTCCTCTTGGAGGCCATGTCAGCGGGTTTAGCAATCATTACAACGAAAGATACAGGGTGTGAAGAGGTGGTTGGAAATTGCGCAATTTTAGTCGAACGGAAGAGTCCATTGTCTATCAAAAAAGGTTTGCAATCATTGTTAAACGATCCAGATAAATGTAGGAAAATAGGTCAGGATGCTAGAAAGAGGCTTGAGGATAATTTCAGTTGGAATAAAATTGCAATAAAATATGTTGACCTGTATCAAGACTGTAAAGACGGTCAGTCTTGATGATAGGTTTATCTATCAATTCAACGATTATGGCTCGTAGAAGATTATATGGGAAAAGATTTAAAGGTTGATTTTATAGGCATAGGATCCACTAAATCGGGCACGACATGGTTGTTTTATATGCTAGGTCAGCACCCGCAAATTTGTTTATCAGAGCCGAAGGAGATTGGATATTTTAACTTTGCATATTACGTAAAAGATTTTGCACGGCCCAATGAGTTAAAATTGATCAATAGGAATCATACAAAACCATTTTCATGGTACAAACGACACTTTAGGCATTGTTCGGAACATACGATTAAAGGCGAATTTACTCCTTATTATCTTTATGATGAACAGGCACCTTCTTTAATAAAGCAATATTTCCCGGAGGTAAAACTAATAGTGTGTCTGAGGAACCCAATCGATAGAGCGTACTCTCTTTACTGGGAATGGAGAAGTTACAGGAAAAGGGAAAATAGGGCATTTGAGGAAACAATAAAAGAAGACCGAAGGTATATTGAGCATGGTTTTTACTATAAATATTTGACTCATTACATTCGATGCTTCAAATTAGATCAGATAATGATAGTTCTATTCGATAATATTATAAGAAATCCTGAACAAGAAATAATAAACGTTTTCAGATTTCTAGAAATTGATACAGATGTTAAACTAGATGTTGGAAAAATACCCAAAAATAAAGCAAAAAGAAGCGGATTTGTGTCAGTAGAGCCTGTCCTAAGACACTTTTCAAATCTCTTGAGAGACCTGGATCAGTTTCGCCTTTTGCGATTGATTAGGTGGATTGGAATTAAAGAATTAATTATTAAACTAAGCACCACTTCTTTCAAATATCCGGATATGAATCCGGAAACAAGACAATTCCTCAGAAGCGTCTTCAAAGAGGATATATCAAAATTAGAAAAGCTATTCAAACTTGATCTGTCACATTGGACTTGAAGGGCAATTTTTTGGTCCTCTGAATTATTAAACGTAAGTGCCACGATTTAGTCTGAATTTGATTCAAAATCTTATCCGTTCTTTTTGGAAAAGACTACAGCAAATCTTGAACTTTTCAAACGTTATTAATCTGTCGGGAATTTCAACGGAATCGTATGGGTCACGTGAGACTTGACCTTCTTAAGTCAAAATCACATTCTGGATTCGTTTGATCGAAATATTAAAGGCGATATTGGGGCGGCTTAGGACTTATGTAAATCGGAAGATCTCAACTTGCTAGAATTTCAAAATATCTAGCGCTTTGGGTCTTTGATTGTGTTATAAATCTCTATCAAGGAGATATTTTGCTTTTTCGCAATTTTTTTACAATCTTCGTATTCTGGCATCTTATTAATTATTTTCGTATCCAATTTGGCAATTTTTACCCTTATTTTCCCGTATTGGGTATTGACCTCTTTTATTTCTCTTTTCAAAGTTTTTCTCTCTTCGTTTCGAATCCTGACCCCGATGCTTGTGGTTTCCTCAAAGATGATTTTGACTAATTCATCTTTCTCGTTTGGCTTAGATAACACGGTTAATTTTACGGCGGGCCGGTTTTTCTTCATCAGAATATTTGTTAAATAAACATCCAATGCGCCATTTTGAATAAGCTTTTCCATTACATAGTCGTAGAGCTGGGGATTCATGTCGTCGATATTGGTTTCGATGATACATACGGTTTCTTGTTCGGAATCAAAAGGCTCTCTTAATTTGCCAATAAAGACGCGAAGAACATTTGGCTGATCAATGTCTTTTGTGCCGGCCCCATAACCGATCTTTTCCACTTCCATAAGAGGCAAATTGCAAAATTTTTCGGCGATAGTACTTATGATGGCAGCTCCAGTGGGTGTCACGAGCTCCGTGTTTGAATTTGATGTTGCATAAACAGGAATATTCGTGAGTATCTCGGCGGTGGCCGGAGCGGGTACCGGAAATTTACCGTGAGAAAATTTTACGAATCCAGAGCCAACATTTAACTTTGAGCAATATACCTTTTCGATCCCTAGGTTCTTTAGACCAACGAGTGAACAAACAACATCCACGATGGTGTCTATGGCTCCTATTTCATGAAAATGGACTTTTTCTATAGGCTGGTCATGTATTTTCGCCTCCGCCTCAGCAATTCTCTGGAATATTTTCTTAGCCTGAATTTTAATTTCTTCATCCAATTTTGATCTTTCAATAATATTGTTTATTTCCTTTAGATGCCTATGTTTTACTTTTTCTGTGCTATTTACATTAAACTTTGTTGCTGAAATGCCATTCTTTACTACCCTTTTGGCATTGATCTTGAAGCCTTTTAGCTTAAGTTTCTTTAGTTCTATTTTTAAGTTGTTTATATTCAGTCCAGAGGAAATTAATGAACCTATTATCATATCGCCGCTGATTCCTGAGAAACAATCGAAATATGCAATCTTAGACATATGGGTTCCTTGACTCTCCAGTGGTTGAGTATTCTTTTACTTATTTATTAACGATGCAAAGTAACCTGCACCAAAACCATTATCTATGTTTACAACCGCGATACCAGGAGAACACGAATTGAGCATAGTTAGCAATGGACCGATGCCTTTAAAGCTGGCTCCGTAACCTACTGAAGTAGGAACAGCAATGACAGGTTTCTTAACAAGCCCCGAAACTACTGAGGGCAAAACTCCATCCATACCGGCAACTATGATCAAGACATTGGAACCATCTATCCTCTTTTTGTTATTTAAAAGTCGGTGAATCCCAGCTACTCCCACATCAAACAATCTTTCAACCTTATTATTCATTATTTCAGCTGTGACAGCCGCTTCCTCCGCCACGGGCAAGTCAGAAGTTCCTGCGCTAACTACTAGTATGATTTTGTTTTTTACTTTGAAATTTCGTCGTCTTATATGTCTGAATATGATGGTTCTCGATGTTTCATTAAACTCCGCGCTTTTTACATGTTTTTTGACTAATTCGTACATTTCCTTTGAAGCGCGGGTAGCTAATACATCATTATACTTGGACATTTTCTTAAAAATCTTGGCCACTTGCTCTGGACTCTTATTTTGACAAAAAATCACCTCTGGAAATCCCTTTCTCAGTGTCCTATGATGATCAATATTAGCAAAACCCAGATTCTCATACGGAAGGTGCTCTAATTTTTCTAGACCTTTCTCTAAAGGTATTTTGTGATTTCGGACGTCCAACAAAATTTCTTTGATTTTTTCTTTGTACATTAAATTTTATCAAAATCTACTGGATCTACTGAAAGTTTATCATAACTTTATTGTTTCGGCTGGCAAACGAAACTTCAAAAACGCTGGTTCACACAATGTTCAGTTAAGCTCAAAAGCCTTTTGTTTTAAATTTCGAATTTAGATTAAGAAAGACATTTAATGAACCACTTTTCAATTCCTTGATTTCAATTTCCTCGAAGCCAATCTCAATAAATTTATTATCAATTGAAAGATAATTTGTTTGTATACTCTTGAGACTGATTTTGTTGACTTCTATTCTGGCTTTTTTCCCGAAATGTCTGACACGCAATTCCTTGATACCCAAATCCTTCAGATAATTTTCTGCTTTTTCTATCATATCGAGTTTCCGCAGCGTGATCTTCTGTCCGTACGGAACTCTGGAAGAAAGGCACGGGCTTGCAGGTTTATCCCAAATCTCCAGATTAAGCCTTTTGGCTAGAGCTCTTATATCACCTTTGTTTAAGCGGGCGTCTTTTAAAGGACTTACAATATGATACTCTTGAGCGGCTTGTAAACCCGGTCTATAATCCTGCAAGTCATCTAGGTTAGTCCCATTGGCAATGAATTGGATCTTTTTGCTCATAGCAACTTCCAACAATTTAGAGTACAGTTCCGACTTGCAAAAATAACAACGGTTAAATGGGTTTATCATGTAATTCCCATTTTTGGTTTCGTCTGTGTGGATGATTAGGTGTCTCGCCCCTATCTTTTCCGCAATTCTTTTGGCTTGTTCTAACTCTCTTCTCGGAATCGATGGAGAATCAGCAGTCACAGCTAGCACCCGATCCTCCAGTGAATCATTGGCTACTTTCAATAACAAAGCACTGTCGATGCCGCCCGAAAAGGCGACTATCAACGTTCTGAACTTTCTTATGATCCTTGTTAGATTCTTGTACTTGTATTCTAATTCTTCCATGGTGAGTAAACGACCGTTTTAAATATATTCGGTGCTCATGCGATCGCAACCCTTGTTTATAATTATAATCCCTACATATGAACCAGGTAAGTGAAATTAGATTAAGCATTAAAAGGATTATATAATTTCTCGGCAGTTTATTCGAATGATAAAACAAATTCTTGTCCTACAATCCTTATAGATTACAGTGCTCGTTGATTTCTAACTTATAATTTGAGTAATATCTGGATTGATCTGAAGTGAGGGCACGCATGTGATCCGGAAACGCAAGGTCCAGTCCATCAGATTTTATTATCTTGATCACCAGAGATGTAATGTAAAATGTTTGTAAATAGAAAGATTTGTTGGGTACGGAAGAATTAGAGAAAATGGAGTCTGGCCCTTGGGTATATTATTACGGTTAGAAAAACTTGAATGATACACAGGTGCGTAAGGAGAAAATAGGGTTTGACAGAAGTCGAGCTTTTATCTGCTGCGTGGTACGGTGATAATCCAATTACAATAACCTTTCCGTCTTCGTGGGAGGTCTTTGTAGTTGGTACGATAAATATCCCGCCTTTGACTGATGATGAAGTCAGGGAAAGGTTTTATAACCCTATAGGAGTTCCTAGATTATCGGTTTTAGCCTCAAAAAGAAATCGTGTTGCTATAGTCATAGATGATATTACGAGACCTACCCCTACTGCCAGACTTATCCCATTCATTTTAGAAGAATTAAAACACGCTGGGATTAATGATGAGTCGATCATTATAGTTGTAGCCTCAGGAACACATACGCGTGCTTCAGAAGATGATATTATAAAAAAAGTAGGTGAGAGTATTGTAAATAAATTCAGGGTAAGTGCGCATGACTGCAGGCGAGATTTGGTTTATTTGGGGAAGTCCTTGAGGGGAACACCACTGTTTATAAATCAAGCAATAATGGAATGTGATCTAAAGATAGGGGTTGGATGTATATATCCCCACGGAAGTGCTGGATTTGCAGGAGGATCAAAAATACTTATGCCCGGCGTATGTGGAATCGAAACTGTGCGTTACATGCATAGCTATCTCAGCACGGCCAGGAAGAGAGGTGGATCACTTGAAAATGATTTAAGGCTGGATATTGAAGAAGTCGCCGGAAAAGTTGGGCTCGATTTCATTATTAACGTGGTTTTGGGACAAAAACGTGAGATCGCAGGTTTGTTCACGGGGGATAAAATCTTAGCACACCGGGAAGGAGTGAAGTTTGCTACCGAACTTTATAGTGTGAGTCTAGAGCAAAACGCGGATATTGTGGTTTCAAATATGTATCCTTTTGACACTAGCTTACAGTATGTTCCAAGCAGAGGATTCTGGCCACTATTGGAGAGTGGGACTAAAATTTCAAAAGTTGCTATTGCAGCTTGTCCGATGGGGCTTGGATATCACGGCCTAGCTCCATTGTCGAGGTCTATTAAGTCGCGATTTTTAAATCGACTGAAGTATTTTGATCTAAAAGAATTTAAATTTTTATTTTCTCGTCTTATGACGTTAAAAAAAGTCCTCATGCGACAGAGTATGGAGTTTATGATGCTATCTCAGGGAATAACGAAAGAAGAATTGAAAACGATCTTTCCTAAAGCCAAACTATTTAGCACCTGGGGTGAGCTTTTAAACGAGCTTGAAATTCGCCATAAGGATTTACCTGTTAAAGTAGCTGTATACCCGTTTTCGCCGTTACAGATTCCAATGTGGAAAAGTTTTAATTTTTGATGGATGACAGGCGAGACTTGATCGAGAGATGGTCAATAGCGTTATCGTAAATCGATATTAAGTTATAAAATGATTCCAGAATATGATGTCAGGGGTGATGAATTAAATTATAAATGGCACGTTGATGCACGTAATCCGCTCAGGCGGCTGCAGAGAAAACTATTGTTGGACAATTGTAACGGAAAGAGAATATTAGATATTGGGGGTGGAACTGGCAGAACTGGCAACGCGCTCATTCAGAATGGATATGAAGTTACAGTTCTGGATAAGAATGAAGATATTATGAGATTCGGACAGGAGATACACTCCCCTTTAGTTTTCGTCAAGGGTGATGCTTACCGCTTACCATTTAAAAGTGAGGTATTTGATGAGGTGATTTTAGAAGAGATCATTGAACATTTCGAAGACCAGGGAAATGCTATCGAGGAGATACACAGGGTTCTAAGGCCGGGAGGTCGAGTTATCTTGTCGACGCCAAATAAGTATTTGTTTAGAATTTATATATTTGTCTTGAGGCTTGCCACATTAAGGGTCAATGAGATTATGAAGCATGTGAAGAGTCATACACATGAGTTAAATCCAGACCAACTTGAACGATTGTTTATTAAATTTAAAGAAAGAACGGTTTTTGGTATTAACCCTTTTTGCCAATTTCTGGCAAAAAAATTTCCTAAGCTCGGAGTAGGTTTATTAGGGATTTTCAAAAAGTGAAAATGAAGTCATAGAAATTATATAAAATATGTGATGAAGATGATCGAGCAATCCGGAGACATGAAGAGCGATCCCATTATTTTCATAGGCTTAGATAGTGCAGACCCAGATCTAATTCTGAAATGGTCTAGCGAGGGACACCTGCCGGCCATATCTTCACTTCTAAAGCGCGGGTGTTGGGGAAAGTTAAATTCGACGGCGGACATATCAAGTGGCTCATTATGGCCCACTTTTTTTACTGGGACTTCGCCTGCAAAGCACGGTTGCTATTTTGGTCATATGCAACTAAAAAGTGGTACGTATAGAATCTTTAAAAGAGATGCTGATCAGATTAAGAGAAACCCTTTCTGGCTCTGGTTAAGTCAGGCCGGAAAAAGGGTTGCCATTTGTGATATACCCCAAACTTATCCGATCGAAGGACTTAATGGGATACAGATAACTGGGTGGGGAGTTGAATCGCCACACTGGAAGTTATCATCCTGGCCACCTGACCTTATTGGAGATGTGATATCACGTTTTGGAACTCATCCTCTCTGGAGATGGTATCAGACTAAACCTGAGAAAATCAGTGAATACGCGGACTTGTACGAAAAATTAATGTTAGGGATAGAGAGAAAAGGTTTAATCACATCTTATCTGTTGGAACGGGGACCCTGGGACTTTTTTTTAATGATGTACTCGGAACCACATTGGGCCGGACATTTGCTTTGGCATCTATTTGACGTTAAGCATTCGGCCTATGATGAAGAGATGGCTAAGGGTTTTAAGGAAGTAATTCGCAATATTTACGCATCAATTGATTCCAACATTTCGAGACTAATCGATGCATTTCCTGATGCAACCTTCTTAATTTTTTCTCCTGCGGGTATTGAAAATAATTATAGCGGCATACATCTATTGCCCGAAGTCCTAAAAAGACTCGGCATAATGGGGAAAAACTCAAAGGATGAGCGCCTGTTTGACCCGATTTCATTTGCGCTCGAGAACATACGTCTATTGATGCCTCACAAGAGGTGGGGACCGTATGCGCTCAAAAAATTAGAAAACGTTATTCCCACTGAGGTAATCGAGGTTGCCAAGCGGATCGTCCCTGAAAAATTGTGGGCAAACATGGCGCGTCGCTTATTAACACTTGGTAACGAATGGCGATGGAGCAGGGCGTTTTGCCTGCCGAATGACTTCTCCGGGGCAATCAGAATAAATCTGAAAGGTCGAGAGCCAAGTGGTCTGGTAGAACCGGGAGAAGAATACGATAGATTATGCGATGAACTCATAAGGGAGCTTAATTATTTAGTCAATCCCGATACGGGCAAGAATGCGGTCAGTGAAGTCCTGAGAGTAGACAAGCTATTTCAGGGAGAAAATCTATGCGACCTTCCGGACCTTCTTGTAGTATGGAAAAGGGATGCACCAATAAAAGCCCTGTTTTCGCCTCGTATTGGAACAGTTACAGGTGACATTCCCGATAAGCGAATGGGGGCTCACAAAGCTGAGGGCATACTCATAGCTGCGGGGAGGAAAATCAATTCCTCGAAAACCTTTGAAGGAGGCCATATTATGGATATAGCTCCAACAGTTCTCCATCTAACGGGCTGCTCGGTACCGCAAGATATGGATGGCAAGGTTCTAACGGAAATAATTTATTAGGATTTTAACGTTACCAGCTCTATAAGTTACTCCTGATGTCCACGTACCCATATTCTCTTTTTTGCCATGCCCAATTCTATTTGGAAACTATCAATGAGTAAATAGCGAGTTCTGTGTTCGTTAATAAAGAAATCGGCGAATCTTATGTTATTTTGTCTTTATGACCTTTTTGCACCAGTTATGATAATCGACGATTAATTAATAGCGTGGTATTAGCTTGAAGATTTTTTATATATATCTGACTGACGTACGTAATACTTGGGCTAATGTAGTTCAAACCTTACAGATGTGCGAGGCTTTATCAAAATTACACGAGGTTAATTTTTTTCACCCGTTTCTCTCCCAGAGGACTTTAAATGAGAGGCTGAGTTTTTTTTATATAGAGAAAAGATTTTGTATTACCAGGGTTGTGGCATTTGGCCCACTTGAGCACAAGTACTTGGATTTTGCCAACAGGGTTATTTTCTTTTTACAAATACTCTTTTATTTATATTTTTTTAAATACGACTTGGTTTATACACGCGACTTTTCATTTCTAGTATTTCTCTCCTGGCTCCCTAGATTCCTGAGACCAAAGAAGAAAATAATTTATGAGCCTCATAAGATTTATTATTATTCCTCGAAAAAAGTTAATGATCTCAGACTCGAGATTGAGTGTGTAAAACTACCCGACAAGTTTATAGCAATATCACATGGAGTAAAGCAGGATTTGGTTCAACTCGGGGCCGAAGTGAAGAAGATTGAAGTTGTTCCAAACGCTGTGAAGGTCGATAAGTTTTCTCTCGAATTTGATATGGACGCCTTTAGAAAGGAAAATAATATCTCGAATGACGATGTGGCTATAACTTATACTGGTTCGTGGGAGACGTGGAAAGGCGTTGATGTATTAATCAAAGCGTTTGCAAGAGTTTTGAAAAAAACAGGAAATTGTAAATTGATCTTAGTCGGGGGAAGTAAGAAAGATCTTATCAATACGAGAGAATTGATAAAAAGTTTAGAAATATGCGCAGAAAGAATTCTCTTGATTGGTTTTGTTTCTCAATCTGAAGTTGCTAAATATCTTAAGATTTCTGATATTGGGGTAATTCCTACTGTCGGAAAATCTGCAGGGCTTCGTTACACCTCACCGCTAAAGTTATTTGAGTATATGGCCGCAGGACTGCCAATTGTTGCTTCGGACTTGCCTTCGACGCGTGAGTTACTTAAAGAAGATGAAGCGGTATTTTTTGAGCCCGAAAGCGAGTATGATTTAGCTGACAAGCTAACTGATTTAATCAACGATAAAGTGAAAAGAGAGAAGATGAGGCTTTTGATGAGGCAAAGAGTAAAAGACTTTACCTACGAAGAAAGATGTCGAAAAGTAACAGAAGTAATAAATAGTGCTATGCGAATTCATGCTTAGAATTGTATGTCGATTCTTAAAAACGATTGGATTATAGGGAACAGGAAGCCAATCATCGTCTCGATGTTGGTCCTTTTTATTGTGTTTTCGGGATCTTTACTCCTCTTATTCTTTGGATCTCGGCTCATCGAGTGGACATCCAAGGGCGAATCAATTGAATTTATCAACAGATTAATAGTTGAGGGTAAGAAATATGATTTACCCTATCTTCCGGTCGAGTCAGCTTTAATTAGAATTGTCATAATTATTGACACATTATCGCTTGTATTGGTCGCAAGTCTTCTCAACCCAAGGATTCGTCGGATTATCAAGAGTTTTTTCACCGAGAAGACACATCCGGTGAACCTTGCAGTTTTTCGTATAGTATTGTTTCTCACTGTAATCAATACGGTTGATGTGTCAGATGTAATCTGGTTTAGTGAGTTTCCTAAAGAATTGTTATTTGCCCCGACCGGGCTCGAATGGTTATTTAATTACATACCCGTCAACGAAACTTGGGCCAGGGTGTCGAGTGTGTTGTTTCTTTTTTTCTGTTTTACTGGAATGATAGGTCTCTTTACGCGCACTTCAGCGCTGTTGGCCGTGATCTTTGGCTTCTACGTACTTGGCATCCCTCAATTCTTTGGTAAGGTAAGGCATTACCACCATCTCATATGGTTCCTTGCAATCCTCGCGGCTAGCCGGTCCGGAGATGCGCTTTCAGTTGATGCAATTTTTGCTGCGAGAAAGAGAGCGGATCGGGGGATAACTGATCCTCCTGGTTCTTCTCAAGCTTATGCTTTGCCCCTTCGGTTCGTATGGCTTTTAATGGGTGTTATGTATTTTTTCCCCGGGTTTTGGAAATTTGTATGGGCGGGTCCCGATTGGGCTTTTAGTGATAACTTAAAATTTAGACTTTATAAAACATGGTTTGAATTCGGCGATTGGACACCTTTTTTCAGAATAGATCAGTATCCTTTTTTGTACAAAATAGCTGCACTGACAACCATGATTTTCGAATTATCCTTTATCTTTATAATTTTCTTTCCGGGAATGCGTTTATTTGCTGCGTTGGGGGGACTTCTATTCCATAACTTAACTAATTTGTTTATGCGGATACCATTCTGGTGGCTTCAACCATGCTATGTATCTTTCTTTGATTGGGATTCGATTTTTCACCGAATTGGACGCTGGATTTACAAGGATGAAATGTACCTATTTTATGACGCAACGAGTAAGAGCTGTCGCAGAAAGCTGGCGTATCTAAGGGTTTTTGATGTATTCGGTCGTGTGGTGTATGTGAATGTCCTCGACGAAGGAGAGGCAAAAACTTACGACCGGGATTTATTGGATGTTTCCGTAATTAAGACAGACATGTGCGCGTCTATCCGCTCCAGGAGATTGCAAGGGGTTCAGGTTTATAAGGAAATTGGAAAGCGCATTCCAGTTTTCTGGCCTGTATTGCCATTCTTATACATTCTGCTACTGACAAAAATTGAAAGCTGGATAATTCGTCATCGAGTAGAGTCACAGAAATCAACCCTGGCAAAAGCATCATCTTTACACTCAGAGGGGTACAAATCTACCCGTCCAGGTTTGACTGCGGTCATAACCGTTGGAGTGTTCTTAATTTTTGTGAATGTCCTATGTGGTCTAGCCCATATAGTGTCGGGTTGGCCTTTCGCTTGCTATCCAACCTTCGAGCGTGTCATATCTCATAAATCAAAAATAGAATCTCTCGCGATTTCTTTGACGAGCTCTACTGGTGAATCCATCTCACTCGATGGATACTTATTGAATAGAGAACTTTATTGGTCGAGGAGTCTGGGTTTAATCCAGCACATTCTTGAGACGGATGATGAGGAACTAATGCACGTCCGTCTAAGGGGACTTTGGCGGATCTGGTCGGAGAAAGATCCTAGACTAATGACGGCGCATTCCGTTCGATTTTACAAGGTTGTGCTTTTTCCGATTCCACCCGAAGATTTGTCGATAAATCCTGTCAAACGAGAGTTTCTTTATGAGTTACAATTGTAGGAAATGCATATTTTTATGGGCTTACAGACTCGAATTAATAAGGATACTTTGGGAAAGGGCTACAATTCAAAGTACGACCCCCTTAGCTAGGATCGGATGGAAAATGGTCCTTATATCGTCGCTAACGGTGGCTTCAGAACCTTAAAAATCACGCTCGACATTTGATATGATGGATCTGAGTTTTCCCGATGGGTCTAGCGGAATCTCTTTGACTCGTTCAAAGGAAACATCAACACCTTTACCAAACAGGACTCTAAAATCCTTTTTAAATCGATCGACGGTCTTTTTAAAATATTCTTCCTCGCATAACAGAAGAACTCGGATATGTTCCCAACCTTCTTGGATTATCCTGTACTGGTCTATCTCGCTGTAGTTCTTCATGAAATTAAAGAAGAATTGAAAATTTAGCAGGCTGCCGTCACGCAGCGAAATTATATCATCCAAACGTCCCTCTATACTCTCAATTAAGGGAAACCGCCTCCCGCATCGGCACATGTCTTTAGAGAGGACACAAACGTCATCTAATTTATATCTGATGAATGGCATTGTATAAGAATAGAGATTTGTGCAAATGGTTACTCCTTTGTCTCCGGGAGAAACTGGTTTTCCGCCTCTGTCAATAAATTCCGTTACAACACAGTCGGCATTAATGTGTAATCCACGATGTGCCCTGCATTCCCATGCAAGCGTCCCCATCTCATTACTTGCATAGACATTGGTTGGATTGACTCCAAAAGCGTCCTTAATGATTTTACGCGTCGCATCTTCTAAAACTTCACCCGTCGAAAAAATCGATTTAAGTTTTTCGATTTGCATTCTCTCCTTTAGGATTCTCTTCGATAATAGCTCAAGAGCGGATTTTGTGCTGTAAATCACATCAGGTCTCGCTTTCTTTAATAAATCAATTTGTTCTTCTAATGGTAGAAATACTGAGATATAATCGAAGTCTAAAATTCCAATTTTTCGAAATTTTGATTTCTTCTCAAAACCCATCGGTCTCCAGATCGAAATAACTTTATCCGTTATGCTGTATCCATTTTCAAAATATGCCCTTAGCCATCGTAGTTTCCTGTGTTGCTTTTCTTTACGGTCTAAATAGACCGTTAGTGGCTTACCTGTCGAACCACTAGTTGTTTCTTTAATGCACCTTTCTTTGTCAACCCCTCTAGCTAAGAGCTCATCAATTGGTGTTTTCTTTATAGTCTCTTTAGTTGTAATTGGTATTTTAGATAAGTCTTCAATACCTCTTATATGCTCGGGCTTTATCTCAACAGAGTCCAGAAGATTACGATAATATATTACATTTTCATAGGCATGCCTGATTAGTATTTTTAGTTTTTGCTCTTGTATTCGCTTCAGCTCTTTTTCAGATAGCCAGACGTTTTTGCGTAATGTTCTTAATTCTAAGAGGTCCTTTATAGTAGTTATCATTCTTAGTAATTTTATCTGAAGTGTAAATGTAAATTTAGTAAAGGTATAAACGACACCGACGATCCCACCCCTTTAACGTCTTGTCAACTTTTCAACAAATTCCCCTTCTCTAAGATAACGGAGAGCCAGATTTGATTTATGATAAGATTTTTATCAGAAGACACGGTTAATGTGTTATAATTGGTTTAAATTTATTCTTGAAATTAAAGGGCCGTTTAAATGATCCAAGATCAAATGACAAACCATTCTGAATCGATGGCGACATTTGTAGAGACTGCGGGTCATGAAGACGACAAAATCAATCTTGTCGAGGTATCGCTTCTTCTTGCCAAGTGTATCGAGTATCCAAACTTGGTTATCGGCGAATATCTTAAGAGAATAGAAAAAATGGCAGCCGAAATTGAGTCTCAATTGGGCTGTGACACCAGGAATCCGAATTCGTTGATAGATTTAATCAATAATTATTTGTTTGTCGAACAGGGATTCAATGGTAATGAGGACGACTATTATGACCCTAGAAATAGTTTCTTAAATGATGTTATGGATAGAAAAACAGGAATTCCGATTACACTTTCTACCCTATATATTGAGCTTGCAAGCAGGGTGGGGCTGGGATTAGACGGAGTAGGCTTCCCGGGACACTTTATTGTTAAGTATTCGGGACCAGGCGATGAGATACTAATCGATCCCTTTAACAAGGGCAGAATACTATCGGATAAAAACTGCCAGGATATTCTCAATAGGATGTTTGGGAGTAGGGTCCAGTTTAGAAGAGAAATGATAGCTACTTCTACTAAGAAGCAAATACTTAGCAGAATGCTGAATAATTTGAAAGGAATATATGTCGATTCTAAAAATAATCAAAAGGCTCTTTCAGTTGTTGAATTGATTCTTGAATTAAAACCTGAAAGTATTTCGGAACTAAGAGATAGAGGGCTACTTTACTATAAGCTGGAATGCTTTTCCCAGGCACTTCATGACCTGGAAACATATCTTAATCTATCTCCTGATGCTCTGGATCGTGAGGTGATGACTAATATTGTTTCAAGGTTAAAGGATCTTGTGAAATTGATTAACTAAGTAGAATTTAAAATTAGTGTATACATGGTTAGTCGCATTTTCACAAGAATACAAGATTTTTCTGCCTACATCACAAAAGAAATAATAATTTTTATCTGTTTATTGGATTATCTCCCTTACTTCGGTAGAATTCCTACATTTTATATGCGTAGGGGATATCAGATATGAGACAACACAAAGGTTTGAACCGCATTTTAATAGGGATATTACTTTTTATCGCACTAACATTTGTATCCTGCAGTGTCGGAGATAATACGCCGCCCAGGCCAATTACCGATCTTGGTGTTGATACCGGGTTGAGATTGCTAGAGTGGACTGCACCTGGTGATGACGGAAAAGGTGGAAAAGCCTCGCTTTATTTTATCAGGTACCTTGACAATTCGCAGATCGAAGAGATCCTGGGCGTGCCAAATTTGGATGATGTTCCACCTGAAGCTATAGATGAAACGGTGATTAGTAATTTCGATGAAGGCATTCAAAACCCGACATTTGTTCCACCACAGAACAGAGGATTTCCAGAGAGTTTCTCAGCACCGAGATTAGACATCACGGGTCAGATGCAATATTTTTATTCTATACAATCAAGCGATGAAGTGGGTAGTAAGTCTAAGCCGTCCAATGTGGTCAAGGTTACGACTGAGCTGCAATCGTTAGAATTTCAGGGCCCGGATACTTTATGTCCTGAAGGACTCTCAATCGGAGCCGGGAATTTTACAAATACACAGGAAGATGACGATGATGGCCTAACTAGGAATGATATCCTAATAGGTGACCCGTGTAACGGAATTGTTTATGTGTTCTTTGGCAGTAGTGATCTCTCTATAGATATATCATCTCCTGATGTGACCATTATAGGGAATGCAAATGATAGATTTGGTGCATCGGCAACCGGGATCGGTAATATTGCTGGCCCTGGGCCCGCGTTGGCTGAGATTGGCATCGGGGCCCCAGGATTCGATGGCGATACCGGTGAGGTTTTTATCATTTTTGGAAATAATAGGTTTCCCAGTGTGATTGATCTCAACGCTGGTGATGAGCCCGACTTCTTGATCATAGGAGAGGATCAGGGTGATAATTTTGGAGTTAATACTGTCGGATTTGCAAATGTCGGAAGACAGGGCAATGAGTTTTTTGTCGGTGCTCCCAATGCCGACTCCCAGACCGGAAAGACTTATCGATTTACGGGAAATAGACTTAGTGAAGGCGTTAGTTCTGCCAGTGATGCGCGAGGAATAATAATTGGTGAATCTCAGGGAGACCTGTTTGGTTCTGCTATCACAGATGCAAGCGGAATTAAATCGGGTGGCTCCAATGAGTATGCAATCAGTTCTCGGGGCTCAGGCAAGGTCTATTTGTTTTTCGAGAATGTGTCTGGCGTAAAGGATCTTTCTGTTGATACATCGGATGTGTTGACCATACAGGGGAGTGTCGCAGACGAATTTGGAGTGTCGGTATCGGGGGGAGGTGATATCGATGAAGACGGGGATGGGAAAACCGATCTGGTTATTGGAGCTCCTGCTGCTGCCGATGACACGGGTTCCGTGTTTTTTTACAGCGGAGACGATTTAGATGATGCCTTTGAAAACGGCACGGAACCGACGGCCGCATCAGAATTCGTTGGTTTGCCAGGATCAAGGTTTGGACAGTCTGTTAGGGTTTTTAACCTTCTAACCCCTGATGTCACAACGAGGAAGCGTACGACTGCTACAATCCTCCTTTTAGAGCAATCGAATGCGGACTTTGGCGTAGGTGCCCCCGGTGCAACTAACGGTACGGACTTTATTTTCCTTGGAGGTAGTACTTTCCCGCCGGTCGTGAGCGCGTCAGATGCTGACGTTACGATTGAAGGAGACCCCGGTGAATTCGAATTCGGAGAGACGACAGCGGATTTGGGAGACGTAAATGGTGATCAGATAGAGGATTTTGCCTCATCAGGCTTAGGTTTTGTCAGAGTAGAATTCTGATTTAGTCGTGGTTTATTACCAACACCTTGTTGTAGTTTATCAATTTATGTGGGAAGCGTGATTCAAATCAAAGTCGCTTTTCTCGTCTATTCTGATTTCCCTTATTATTTTACCGTCACTTAATATTATTATTCGCTTGGCATATTCAGCTATATCTTTTTCGTGAGTTATCATAACGATGGTTTTTCCCTGGTCGTTCAGTGATTTGAAGATTTCCAGTATTTCTACGCTCATCTTCGTATCCAGATTCCCCGTTGGCTCATCAGCGAGTATTATACTTGGCTTATTGACAATAGCCCTTGCGATTGCGACTCTCTGTTGTTGGCCGCCTGATAGTTGAGATGGCAGGTGATGTTCTCTACCCTCAAGACCCAACACTCTCAATGCCTCTTTTGCCAGTTCGAACCTTTTATTCGACGGGGTGCCATTGTATATGAGAGGAAGTTCGACATTCTCAATAGCTGATGTCCTGGGAAGCAGGTTAAAGCTTTGAAAAACGAAACCGATTTTCTCGTTCCTTATTTCAGCGAGCCGATCCTTTTCAAGGTCCACTACGTTCTGAGCTTCGATAAAATAGTTGCCGCTGGTTGGTTTGTCCAAGCATCCTATTATATTCATCAAGGTGCTTTTTCCAGAACCAGAAGGCCCAATTATGGATATAAACTCCCCAGACTTTATGTTGATTGAAACCCCCCTTAATGCGTGAACATCAACCTCTCCCATACTATAGACCTTGTGAATATCTTCTAAGGAAATGACATAATCCATATTGTTAGAACCTCTTGGGCTTAGGAAGGACTATGGGGCCCAGTTCCTCGGAGCTTGACTTACCTTTTTGCGTCACTCCAATTACAATCTCCTGTCCTTTTTCAACATCCCCAGCTAGAATCTGGGTGAATTCACCATCGCTAATTCCTGTTTCTACGGACACGGCCTTGAGGCGGCTGTTCTTAAGCAATGCCCAGACAATGGGACTGTTTTTTAGTTCGCTAGAATCTTTTTCAATAAGAGATGATGGAGGAGGCATAAATCTTAACGCAGCCGTCGGTATTCGGAGCACGTCGTTTTGATTTGCTACAAGAATCTGTACCTCTGCTGTCATTCCCGGTTTTAATATCAACTCATCATTCTTGTCGACCAGTATAACTACATCATAGGTTACAACGTTATTGTTTGTAATTGGTACATTTCTTATCTGTTGAATCCTTCCCTCAAATTGTTGGCCGGGATACGCATCCACCTCAAAAAAGGCTTCCTGCCCTTCTCTTAATTTCCCGATATCGGCTTCACTTACGTGAGCTTCGACCTTCATTTTTGTTAGATCATTTGCTATAACAAATAGAGGATGGCTCTGGCTCGGGCTTACGAATTCCCCAACCCTTATATTCATCGAGACGACGACACCGTCAATGGGGGAGCGAATCGCTGTAGAATTTAAATTGGATTCAGCCTTTTCTAGCTCTGTCTTGGCTATTTTGAGTTGCTCCGCGGCTGCGGTGAATTCTATTTTCGAATTTTCTAATTCATATTTGGAAATTCTGTCTGGTGTGTTAATTAGTTCTTTATAGACTTCGTATATTTTTCTTTTTTTCTCGGCTTCTGCCTGCGCCTTGCTCAGGGTAGCTTCAGCCTGTCTAACCTGTAAGTCATACAGAGTGGGGTCAATCTGAGCGAGGATCTCTCCCTGTTCTACGATTGAGTTGAAGTCTGCGTGAATTTGATTCACCACACCTGAAACCTGAGCTACGACATCGACCGTGCTGACAGGGTTTACTGTGCCCGATGCCAATATGTAGGCTGCGATATCCCCCACGTCAATCATTGCAGTTTCATAGGAATAATTGGGCGAATTTGTTATTAATTGACTATTTTTCAAAAACAAGGCTACTATAAGAGCAGCAATAATGATCGTTAAGATAAGTATCTTTCTGTTCATTACCTGTTTCCGCATGTAATTATTAGATTTCCCAAGTACGAAGAATACATTTCACTAGACTAAATGTTAACTATTTTACTCGTTAATTTGACTTTTAAAACTTTACTGTCCCTAGGGTCATCCATTATTTAAGTCTTATATGCTTCAGCTCAAATATTCTCCTATCTTTGCTCCATGACGAAATTGTAGTATTCACGAATGATCTAGCAGCGGGCTACAGAGCATCCGTGCGTAAACAAACAATCTCTTCAATCGGTAACGACAATCAAGGTAGGACCCGAATGGTAATCATTCCGAGACTGACGCTTCACATGCGTTCAGTGCGGGCTCCGTCAGTGGCGGCACTCTCCTGGACTACTGGAAGGGCGTTTCGTGCAACGTATGGTTGTAATGTGTTATCGAGGCAGCCGAAATCTTTGCCAGCCCTTCGCTCGAACTCAGGGCTTATATTCGCGGTGACAGCGAAAACGCTGGAGCAATCCACCGAGAATCCTCGAGGTCAAAGTTGTCCGCCACACTTTTGCCCTGTGAGAGTTTCATCTCTTCTCTATAAATCTCCTGTTACCAGTTCAAGATTAGCAACTGACATGTTGTATAGAAAGACAGTTTGATAATATTGCGTCCCTTCCCTGAGGTACGTTCCAAATGCGTTTATTAATTCGTTTAGGCTTCCGATACCCAGGTCATAATTGGAGATCGAGTTTTGTAATAGTTTCTTGGCTTCTCCGAAGCCCTCGTGTTCATATTCAAGATTGTTGTTATTCCCTTTCATCTCAAGATATGCCTTTTCCACTTCGAGATCCATATCCTGGAGGAAAGCGTCTTTCTCTTTCAGTGATTTTGAGTATTCCGCCTTAGCCTCGCTCAAATCTGCGGAGATACCATAATTGAGTACCTGCCTTATGCCGATTCCGGCTCCACCGATTATCGTGTCTCTGAATAGTGTAGATTGATTATACCTCAGGGTTCCGCCCACAAAAACGGTTGGATAGTAGTTGGCCCTCTCTCTTTGTACGGTGTGCAATTTCAACTCGGCCGCAGCAGTTAAGGCCTTTAGCTTTGGCCTGTTTGCTTGAGTCTTCTCCTGATAATAATTTAACTCATCCACCTTGAACTCAACTGGTTTTAAAGTGTGAGAATCTATATCAAAGGAATGCTTATCTTCAATCGCTAACATCTTTATTAGCTCCGCTCTAGCAACGTCTATCTCCTTTTCGGAACTGACAACGTCTTTATTGATGTTCGAAAGTAGAATTTTCAGGTTGAGCTTATCCATCTGAGTAGCCTTAGGGGAGCCAACTCTGATAAACTCCTCCACACTGCTAAGAACCCTCTGAGCTTCATTCCTTCCTTCGATAGCGAGGTCGTTAAGTGCATATGCTAACTGCAGATTGTAGTAGCCTGTTTTCGCTTGTGTGATTGTGTCATTCCTGGCTTCGCTTATGTTTGCAATCGTTGCTTCAAGCCCTTTTTCGGCTCTCTTTTCGTCTGAGCTTATCTTACCAAAGGTATAAATGGGCTGGAACAGATCTGCCCTTACAACTGTGAAAATGCCTCCGGTTATTACTGCACCATCGAACTGAGGATATTTTTCAGCCTTTGCCTTTTTTACCCTGCTCTGAGAAATATCTACATCTTTGTCTAGAACGCCCAAACTTGGATTTGTTATCAATACTCTTTCCAAAATTTCGTCCAACGTAAAGATGTTGTCATCCGCAATCGCGTCAAAAGTAAGTATAAGAATGGTGGATAAAGTCAATAGTTTTATCATCTGGAATCCTCCTTATCCTTCTCAATAGTTACTGCTGTCATTATATAACAACTTTCATCAATTTTAATGGTTCCTTCCAATTATTATTTTGCTGATATATAAAGGGAGTCCCATACAATTCATCCACTGCTCGCAGCGTGTATCTTGAATGGGGCCAAAAAAAATCAAAATCCTATTAGGAATTTATCACTTTAAAATGTAAGCAAACGAACTCATAAAAACCTAAATATGCGTCTTGTGCGGGTCCATATACCTTATTTACCTGACTCCAGCTTCTCTAAAACTTCAAAAACATGACTTTCCGAGATGAGCATTGCAACAATCAACTTTTTCTTTAAAATACAGGGATGGGTTTTGGAATTTATGTACATATTCCGTATTGCGTAAAGAAATGTCCTTACTGCGACTTTAACTCTTATGGTGTTGGAAGACTCGTACCCGAGGTTGAATATACCGAGGCATTACTCGCAGAATTAGACATATATAGTGATGCGATTGCCCGCCATCATCTAACGTCTATTTTCTTTGGCGGTGGAACCCCCTCGTTGTTTTCGTCCAAGAGCATAGGAAGGGTGATCAAAAAAGTTCTAGGAATTGCATCTCCATTGGAATCACTTGAGGTGTCTATTGAAGTAAATCCAAAGACAGCCGACCTCGGTAAACTCGTCGCATTTAAGGAGGCAGGAGTAAACCGGGTGAGTCTGGGTGTGCAATCATTCTCTGACAAAAAACTGAGACTTTTAGGAAGGATAAATTCACCCCAAGACAGCATCAGGGTACTAGAGGATGTAAAAAAGGCGGGATTTGAAAATGTCAACGCTGATCTGATGTATGGTTGTTCATTTGAAACGCCCGACGAGTGGAGATCGGATATCTATAAGATACTTGAATTCAATACAACCCATGTGTCAGCTTATTGCCTCACTATAGAGGATGATACAGTGTTTTCGGGATTGTACTCGAAGGGTGAATTAGTGCTTCCCGATGAGGAAACGCTCTCTTATATGATCTCTTTAACTGGCGACGTCCTTGAGCGTGAAGGCTACCAACAATATGAAATCTCGAACTTTGCTAAGCCTGGGTTTGACTGCAGGCACAACATGCTCTACTGGAGAGGTGAAAATTATATTGGAATTGGCGCTGGTGCGCACTCACATCTTGATCGATGTCTACAGTCTGAGTGGGGCGTGAGATGGGCCAACGTAAAAAATCCTTCAGCGTATATGAAAAGCGTTTTTGAACACAACAATCCAGTGGCCTTCATGGAGATCCTTGACAGGCAAATGGCGCTTAGAGACAGGGTCTTAATGGGGTTAAGATTGGGGGAGGGGGTCGACCTTGGAAAAATAGAGGATAGATTTTCAGTGAACCTGATGTCTAGGGAGCTTGATTATCTAATCAGTGATGAATTCATAGAGCTTTCGGATAATAGGCTTCGCTTTAATAAGAAAGGGCTCTTGGTTTCGAATTCAATAATCTATAAGATACTTGACGCCGTGGCTTACTGAGGGGTGTCGATTATTTTTTTGATTTTATATGATACCTTTTATCGCCGAGCTCGAGATAATACTTTCCGCTTTCTTCCTTCAGGCATTTGGTGAGTTCGTAATATGCGGGTCTATTAAATCTCGCATCAAATGCCCCGCCTTTCACCTTCGTGTAAGGTACGTTCTCTTTATTTAACATTAGGGTCCTGAAATCAAGCTTTTGCTCGGTCTCGTCATTCAGGATCAAGTAGATACCGTCTTCGCGTTTATCTATCATTTTTACAACAAATGGCGTATCTTCTACCTGAGCGTAAACCTTTCCTCGCCCCTCGTCTATATAGTATCTGCCTTCTTCGTCACGTCTCAGCAGCCTATTGTTGTAAAGGTATGTCCATCTGTGGACGACAGGAATCCCGTCCTGGAACCAGTTGCCATTTTTATCTATGAAAATTCTCGGAACCGCTTTTTCTGCGTTTTGATTCGACATTTGCCAGATAATGTTAGAGTCAATTATTGTATCATGAGCGAACTGATTATATGGCTAAAAGATAATGTCATATAAAATGGTTTGGTAGTATCACCAAATCTGTCATTTCGAATGGATATGAGAAATCTTTCCTTTAAGGTTTCTTACTTTTTTCAAAACTGATTTTAAGGAAAACATAGATATGATCACTCGCCCAAAACCTTAACTACAACCCTCTTCCTCCTCTGCCCATCGAATTCAGCATAGAAGACTCTCTGCCATGGACCAAGGTCAAGATCGCCTTTTGTGATCGGTACAATTACCTGATGGTGTATTATAAGATTCTTCAGGTGGGCATCACCATTATCCTCTCCTGTCTGATGGTGGTTATAATCCTTCCTATAGGGGGCAAGCTTTTCAAGCCATTCCCATATGTCTTCAAGTAGACCTTCCTCAAGATCGTTGACGTAAACTGCTGCGGTTATGTGCATGGCCGAGACAAGTACGAATCCCTCATCGACTGAGCTTTTTTTAACAATACCCCTTACGGTATCTGTAATGTGAATTATCTCTCTTCTCTTCTTTGTATTGAACCAAAGATATTCTGTATGACTCTTCATAGCATTTCCTCCATTTCGGTATTTATAACGATGAGTCTAACCTAAAAATTGGGTTATGATCACCCTCGTCTTTAATCCACGCGGGTTATCAAAGATAGCGGAGGTCTTTAGACCTCCACGTTATTTTCATTATCTTCTTTTTGGCGACCTGAAGGTCGCCGCTACATTTATGAGGATTCCAAAACAAGAAATATGCTGTATGCTCTAAATTATTATATGAAGATTTGATGGAGGAATGACCATGATTGTTGAGCTAAGTGTAATTCCCATTGGTGTAGGGACATCGCTATCAAAATACATAGCAGAGGTTATGAACGTAATACAGGGTAGTGGTCTTAAGTATGAATCGCACTCAATGGGTACTAACATCGAGTGTGAGTTGGGGGATTTGTTTCCGTTGATAAAATCTTGCCACGACAGGCTTTATGAAAAGGGGGTTGAAAGAATTAGTACAGCGCTCAGAATCAGCGACAGGATTGACAAACCTTATACAATGTCCGGGAAGATGAAAAGCCTTGAGAAACAATTAACGAATGATTAATTGACCACACAGCTCCGAATTTATTATTGTTGAAAAATTTAATTTTTGGGGTTAAACCTTCCTATATCATGGAGGAATGGAAGTACTGGTTAGGTCTCAGTTTTGTGCCTGGTGTGGGCGATGTTGGGTATAAAAGTCTAATTTCTAGGTTCCAGAATCCCAAAGCCGTTTTTGAAGCCAGTGCGAAAGAGCTGGATCAGGTAGAAGGGATCGGCGGAAAGACAGCAGAGGCGATCAAGAATTTCTCAGACTGGGAAAGTGTCAATTCCGCGATCGAGAACTTACGGAGGCTCGGCTTTAAGCTGGTCTCCATTACTGACAAAGACTATCCGAAAAATCTTTCCAAGATTTATTATCCTCCGTCGATTCTTTATTTTCACGGTGAGATCTTCCCAAGCGACGAGCTTGCACTTGCTGTGGTTGGTACGCGAGCGGCTGATAGGTATGGAAGGGTTGTAACGGAGACGTTATCCTCTGAGCTGGCATCGATGGGAATCACCATAGTGAGCGGTATGGCGCGAGGGATTGATTCTGTCGCCCACGCAGCGGCATTAAAATCCGGAGGAAGGACCATAGCAGTCCTTGGGTCTGGCTTAGACGTGATATACCCGCCTGAAAATAAAAATCTCTATAATCAGATTTCAGAAAATGGGGCAGTAATATCGGAGTTCCCACTTGGGTCGGAGCCGGATGCGGTAAATTTCCCTAAGAGGAATCGGATTATAAGCGGCCTTTCATTAGGAGTTCTGGTGATTCAGGCCTCCGAGAGAAGCGGATCCCTCATCACGGCTTCGTTTGCGCTCGAACAAAACAGGGAAGTTTTTGCCGTGCCCGGTAATGTAGCATCAAAACTCAGTCGTGGAACGAATGCGCTAATAAAGAAGGGTGCAAAACTGGTCGATTCAATTGAGGACATCTTGGGTGAGGTAGACTCATTCAGGCGGCTTAAACCAATAGAATCGCCTGTTGATATTAGTAGTATACTAGAAAGACTCAATGGAGATGGGAAAAGAATCTTTTCCACAATCACGAACGAACCTATTCATATAGACGATATTATCACGCAATCAGGCTTTGAGCCTCACAGGGTCTTATCCACTCTTCTCTCGCTGGAGCTCGAAGGTTTCATTACACAACTTCCTGGTAAAATGTTTCAGCTAAGATAAGTCCTAAATTTACAGAATGATTCTCTGCTTCACATAACATAAGGTGTCTGATATCGATGCGGCTTCTCGTTTATTTTTTTTCGAAAATTCTTTATGTTTATTGAATTTGTGATATCCTAAAGTGACTTTGGGAACGGAGCGATAAGATGAAAATAGGTATTGTTGGTACCGGGTATGTTGGTATTGTTACAGGGGCATGCCTAGCATCTAGTGGAAACAACGTGACCTGTGTCGATATTGATGAGCGCAAGATAAAGGCCTTGAAAAAGGGGGTAGTTCCATTTTACGAGCCGGGCCTTTCGGAACTCGTGCGGTCAAACTTTAAGGAGGGGCGACTACATTTTACGACGGACATTTCCGACGCGGTGAAAAAGTCGTTTATTGTGTTTGTGGCTGTTGGTACACCTCCCAATGGCGATGGTTCGGCGGATACCGGGATGGTATTTAAGGTGGCAAGATCGATCGCCGAATGCCTTGACGATTATAAAATAATCGTAACAAAGAGTACTGTACCTGTTGGAACAACCGAGATGGTTCGTGAAATAATCAGGGGGAATAGCGATTATGAGTTCGATGTGGCCTCGAATCCCGAGTTTCTTAAAGAGGGGGCCGCTGTCGAGGACTTTATGAAACCGGACAGAGTGGTGATCGGCGTCGATAAGCCTTCTGTTGGGGGAATCTTGAAAGAGCTCTATTCACCTTTTATGCGGTCAGGTGACAGGGCTATGGTTGTATCCATAAGGTCAGCCGAACTTGCAAAGTATACGGCGAATGCAATGTTAGCTACGAGAATTTCCTTTATGAATGAAATCGCAAATCTCTGTGAGCTCGTCGGTGCCGACGTTTCGGAGATTAGACAAATCATAGGTAGCGATCACAGAATAGGGCGCCATTTTTTATTTCCCGGAATTGGGTATGGAGGCTCGTGCTTTCCTAAGGACGTAAAGGCGATTATCAAGACAGCTGGAGAATTGAATTTTGAACTAAGGATTTGTAAGGCAACGGATCAGGTTAACACACGGCAGAGAGAGCTTTTCTGGCAGAAAATCGAACGGGTTTTCGGGGGAAGGTTAAAGGGTAAAAAGATCGCTGTATGGGGTCTCTCGTTCAAGCCCAAGACGGACGACATAAGGGAGGCTCCTTCTTTATACGTAATTGATAAGTTATTGTCGGCTGGGGTTGAGGTAACGGTTCATGACCCGGTTGCGATGGATAGGGCAAGGGAAATTTACGGTAAAAAGATTAAATACGCACGGTCTAACTATGATGCTTGCGTAAATAAAGACGCGCTGGTAATTAATACAGAATGGAACGAGTATCACCAGCCTGACTTCGGCAAAATGAAGAAAATGATGAGATCCCCGATCATAGTGGATGGCAGGAATTTATATAATCCTAAGATTCTTAGGGATCTTGGGTTCATCTATATTGGAGTAGGTATCAATAATCTTGAGAATATCGGCGAGATCGATGATGAGAGCAGCCTGGCTGATCTTGTAAAGAAAAAGCCGGGTGTTAAAGCACGACAAAGGATTTAATACCTAGTATTTTTAAATAGATATCGGGAGATTACGGGATACATTTGAAATAGAAGAAATCAATAAGTCTTTGAGATATCTTTCAAAGTCTCAGTAAGATACCTAAACTGATTTATCAGATATGGTATATAACTTCCCTAGATAATTCGATATTCCGTAATCTCTGATTTTCTTGAACTCAGTTAGCCACCTGTGATCCATCCCTGAGCAAAAGACCAGTGTCGTTTAATTTCCGGAATGGAAACTCTCAGCGTATTGCAAAAGGGTATATTATCAGGTAGAAGGTTCTACATTTTAAGAATAGGATTGAATCTTAGGCTTTAGTGATTAATCTAACAGTTAAAAGGAACAGAGAAAGGGGGTTTAATGTCTAAGTCACTTATCATAGTTGAGTCTCCATCCAAGGCGAAGACCATAAAAAAGTATCTGGGAAATGATTACAGCGTGGAGGCTTCCTCAGGTCATCTGATCGATCTTCCAGCCAGCAAACTCGGTGTAGATATAGATAAGGATTTTAAGCCAAACTACGTTGTAATAAAGGGAAAGAATAAATTTCTCTCTCAGCTTGCTAAGGCTGCAGAAAATGCTGATAGGGTATATCTTGCCTCGGATCCGGACAGAGAGGGGGAAGCAATAGCTTGGCATATTGTGAACAGGCTCAAACTGAAAGACAGGGCGTACAGGGTGCTCATATATGAAATTACTCAAAAGGGCATACTCGATTCCTTAGAACATCCAACGAACCTGAGCCAGGATAGGTTTGAGGCCCAGCAGGCGAGGCGAATACTGGACCGGCTCGTAGGATATCAGGTAAGCCCAATCCTTTGGAGGAAGGTCAAGAGGGGTCTGAGTGCCGGGAGGGTGCAGAGTGTTGCACTCAGGATGATTGTTGAGCGAGAAAGGGATATAGAGAGCTTTAAGGCAGAGGAGTACTGGACGGTTGAATCCAATTTGCAGAAATTGATAGATGGGCATAACGGGTCATTTCAAGCAATCCTTCATAATTATAATGGCAAAAAGATAAAGATCGGTAATGAAGAAGAGGCTAAGAGGATTGTAGATGCAATTAAGGGTGAGAGGTTTACGGTCTCTTCTGTCGACAGAAAAGAGAGGATCAGGAAAACACTCCCGCCATTCATCACAAGCACATTACAGCAAGAGGCTTCGAGAAAACTCAGGTTCCCTGTGAAAAAAACGATGTCGGTTGCTCAAAAGCTATACGAGGGCCTAGAACTAGGAGACGAAGGGCCGATGGGTCTAGTAACGTATATGAGAACAGACTCTGTCAGGATATCTGAACACGCTATCGGGGAGGCAAGGTCATACATTAAGAATACATATGGTGGTGAGTACCTTCCCAAGAACCCTAATGTGTTTAAGGTAAAAAAATCTGCTCAAGATGCCCACGAGGCCATTAGGCCGACCGCGGTGATCAAGACCCCCGACTCGATAAAATCCTTTTTAACTGAGGACCAGTTTCAGCTTTATAAGCTCATTTGGAATAGATTTATCGCGTCGCAAATGAATCCGGCAATTTATGACCAGACAACGGTTGATATAAATGCCGGAAGGGGCGTCTTTCGCGCAACCGGTTCAATCATTAAATTTCCAGGTTTCAGTGCCGTGTACAGGGAGGGAAAGGAAGAGGAGGAAGAGGCGAAAGACTCTGAAGAAGATAAGAAGCTTCCTGAATTAGCCGTTGGTGAAGAGCTAAGGGTATTAGAACTCGAGGGGAAACAACACTTCACACAACCTCCGCCTAGGTACACTGAAAGCTCGCTGGTAAAGGAACTTGAGGAAAAAGGGATAGGTCGTCCCTCCACCTATGCGGCAATACTCTCCACAATCCAGGAAAGGGAGTATGTGCTCAAGGAGAAGACCAAATTAAAACCGACTGCCCTGGGCCGTTCGGTAAATGATCTTCTTATAGATGGTTTTCCTGAAATCATGGACATTAAATTTACAGCAGAAATGGAGGAAAAACTCGACGAGGTGGAAGAAGGTAAAGCATACTGGGTTGATATCCTGAAGGGATTTTACAGCGGGTTCTCTTCGAGGCTCGATAACGCCGAAAGGTCGATGAGAAGCTTGAGAAAAGAGGGGATACCAACGGATATAGATTGCTCACAATGCGGAGCAAAGATGTTGATTAAATGGGGCAAAAGAGGGGAGTTCCTGTCGTGTTCCAGGTATCCGGAATGCAAGAATGCGAAGAAGTTTGTTTACGGTAGCGATGGGGAGATTAAGATAATACAAAAAGCGGAGCCTGAGGTGATGCATGATATCGTTTGCGACCTGTGTGGTAAACCTATGGCGGTGAGAACCAGCAGGTATGGAAAGTTTTTGGGCTGTACGGGCTATCCCGATTGTAAGAACGTAAAAAAAATGGACGACGTAAATAAGGATATTATCGATGGTGGAAAGAGTCATAAAGAAGGAGACACAGGTCAGCTAAAAAGGAAGATTATTTAAAAGAGAATAGAGTCCTATCGAATATTGAAGCATTATTGGTAGGACTCTTCGGCAGCATCTGTGCTTTATTGTGCGCTTTCTAATGATAATTATACAAACCTCACTTATTGATCTAATTGAATTAAACGTTCATTTCGTCCCTTGCTGAGGAGGAACCAGACTTAACGTTAGTCTTCCGGTCTGGAATACCCCACACTTGAAAAGATCGAACAACTCCCAGTAAAATCTTTAACTGTGACTGAAGGTCTACACAAAATTTTGGGGTCCCTTGAAAAGCCCCTCAGGTTTGCATCTAGGACAAAATTTCAAAATATCCACAAAGTGAAGGATCTGGACAAGGTGGTAGAAGACATAACTCTCAGAGCACTATTGCTAGACCTGAGCGAAAAAGAGGTTGCGATGCTTAAGTCTTTAAGGGAGTCATTCAGCGCCTATAGTAGATTACAGCTTGACGGTAAGAAAAAATTAATAATGGACTCACTCGGTTTAATAACTGAATTGAAGGGCTTTGACGACAATCCTGTTTATGAGACCTTGGCAACTCGAGAAACCAATAGTCCGACAACCGATAAAATGGATATATCGCAAATCTCGATTCAATATGTGAAGGGGGTCGGGCCCAGGATAGCTGAGGCACTTTCAAGGAAGGGTATAAAGACAGTTGAAGATGCACTTAATTACTTTCCGCGCAAATATGAAGATAGGAGAAACATTAAGAGAATATTTACACTAAAGCCTAATACGCGACAGACTGTAATGGGTAAAATAGTTCTCAGCGGAGTGGTGAGATCGAGGTCGAGGGGGATTTATCAGGTTATTGTTTCGGATGGAACAGGGACGCTCGCTCTTTCGTGGTATCAATACAATCCTAAATATCTCAAGGCAACATATAAGAAGGGCTATACGGTAATATTGAGCGGCGATGTAATTCTAAATCGCTACAACAATACGCTTCAGATTATCCATCCAAGTCCTGACGATGTAGAAGTTTTTGAGGACATCGAAGGTATCGAAAAAGACATGCTCAATTTCAATAGGATCGTTCCAATTTATCCATTGACCGAGGGTATAAAACAGAGACGTATCAGGAAGATAGAGAGCCTTGTATTGGATAATTACGCTAAAAGGCTCTTCGATTATGTTCCGTACGAAGTAAGGAAAAGAAATCATCTAATAGGTATCGATCAAGCAATCTCAAGGGTTCACTTCCCGAGCAATTCGGACAACCCTGTAGATTTCTCGGATACAAGTTCTATATATAATTCTCTCCCTCACAGGACGGTTTCGTTCAATGAATTTTTCCTCCTGGAGGTAGGGCTTGCCCTTAAAAAACGAGACGTTTCGAAGATGCCCGGGATATCATTTAATCCCACGGGAGAGCTTACTAAAAAGCTGCTTTCAAGGCTCCCATTCAAGCTTACCTCGGCTCAATCACGTGTCCTTTCCGAGCTAGAGACCGATATGAGAGCGGATCGCCCCATGAACAGGCTTCTCCAGGGGGACGTGGGGAGCGGGAAAACCGTCGTGGCACTGTTGTCCATGTTAAGAGCCGTCGAGAGTGGCTACCAGGCTGCTCTTATGGCGCCTACAGAAATCCTCGCTGAACAGCATTTAAGATCTGTCCTCAAATATGTTGATGGATTTGGTATTAGGGTCGTGCTCTTGAAGAGTGCTCAAAGTAGAAGCGAGAAAGAGTCCAATTATGATGCAATCAGTTCTGGAGATGCAAAGATAGTTATTGGAACACATGCGTTGCTTCAGGGGAAGGTTGAATTCAGGGACCTTGGCTTTGTGGTGATAGACGAGCAGCACAGGTTTGGAGTGATTCAGAGAGCCCTGCTGAGGACTAAGGGTAAAAACCCCGACGTTCTTGTTATGACTGCTACACCTATTCCAAGGACCCTTGCTATGACCGTATATGGAGATCTCGATGTCTCCATTCTCGATGAAATGCCCCCTCATCAACAATCGATAAAGACCTTCGTCTTCTTTGAGGAAAAAGGCGCGCGAGATAAAGCATATGACTTTGTCAGGCAGGAGGTGGTTAAGGGGAGACAGGCATATATTGTCTATCCTTTGATTGAGGAGTCTGAAAGCCCTGACCATAGGGATTTGAGGTTCGCGACTAAAATGTTTGATGAGCTGAAGCAGGATGTATTCCCTGAATTTCGACTTGATCTACTTCATGGGAGGATGAAGACCGAAGATAAAAATGAGGTTATGAATAAATTTATTTCACATCAAATAGATATCCTTGTTGCGACAACCGTGGTAGAGGTTGGGGTAGATGTTCCGAATGCGACGGTTGTGGTAATCGAAAATTCTGAGAGGTACGGTCTCTCGCAACTCCATCAATTAAGGGGTCGGGTTGGAAGAGGGGAACATGAGTCTATATGCATCTTAATATCCGCTGCAAAGCGATCGGTTGATGCTCACAAGAGGCTCGCTATTTTGAAGAATACTTCTGATGGTTTTAAAATTGCAGAAGCGGATCTTATGATTCGGGGTCCAGGCGAATTCATTGGAACCAGACAATCCGGTCTACCGGAGTTCAGGTTTGCGAACTTGTTGAGAGACGCCAGAATACTTGGTGAGGCTAGAAATGAGGCTTTTAATATTATAAGAGAGGATCCCTCGCTTGCCAATTATCCTGGATTATATAAGGAGGTGCTCAAAAGATGGGGGGAGAGTCTGGAGCTTGCTGGTATTTCTTAGAAATAGGATCTTGATAAAATGCATCTCAGCGTAATCATCCCGGCACTAAATGAACGTCAATACATTTCCGATACTCTACATGCAGTGCGGCATAACGCCATTATTGGAGGGCCTCATGAAATCATAGTTGTAGATACTGGCTCGGCCGATGGAACACCTGAAATTGCTAGGGCGCTCGGCGTAAAGGTTATTGAAATTAGACCAGAGATAGCAGGTCGGGCCCAAGCTCTGAACACGGGTGCCGGTATTTCGACAGGGGATGTGTATTTGTTTCTCGACGCGGATACGATTCTTCCCGAGGGGTATGATGCGGCCATCAAAACCGTTATGGAGGATCAGGATATAGCGGGTGGCGCGTTTGAATTTGCCCTGGACGGAAGGGGTTTTGGTTTGCGTGTAGTTGAATTGACAAACCGTATTCGCTACAGAATTTCCCATCAATTTTATGGAGACCAGGGTATTTTCGTGCGCGCCACTGCGTTTCGTGGAGTAGGTGGATACCCGAAGAAAGGGATCCTCGAGGCATCCGATTTTTGCTCTTCATTGAAGAAGGTGGGAAAGCTGGCGCTGATCAGAAAAGAAATTAAAACTTCTCCCCGCCGTTTCCTAGAGGGTGGCGTCTATAGAGTTCTTGCAGGCGATATAAAAATATGGTGGCTCGATCTAATGGGAAAGCCGGTCGATCAGTTCACTGATATTTACTGGAAGAAGAATATATACAAAGCCAAGAAATGCCCTTCGGAGAAATAATTCTCAAAGGTGGCAAATAATCAGCCCTCTAACAGCAGGACTCCAGGGTCTTCTATAAGTTTCTTGATTCTTACAAGGAATAAGACTGCTTCTCGCCCATCCACTATACGGTGATCATAGCTCAGAGCCACATACATCATGGGGCGGATCTCTATGTTTTGGTTTATTACCACGGGTCTGTCCTCAATTTTGTGCATACCCAGGATGCCCACCTGCGGTGGGTTGAGAATAGGTGTGCTTAGCAGTGATCCAAAAACGCCTCCGTTCGTTATGGTGAAAGTACCTCCAAGTAAATCTTCGAGTGAAAGCGTTTCATCGTCGGCTTTCTTAACATATTCAGCAATTCGCTTTTCGATTTCAGCGAATGACATCTTGTCGGCATCGCGTAAAACCGGTACTACCAGGCCTCCTCGAGCGCCAATAGCTACCCCAATGTCATAGTAATTCTTGAGAACTATTTCATCTTCCTGTATCTCCGCATTCAAAAGCGGAAAGTCTTTCAAAGCCCCTATCGATGCCTTGACAAAGAATGAAACTATGCCAAGACCGATCCCGTATCGCTCCTTAAATGACTCCTTATGGCGTTTGCGAAGTTTCATCAGAGAGCTCATATCGATCTCGTTAAACGTAGAGAGAATCGCCGCCGTCCTCTGGGCTTCGAGCATGCGGCGAGCTATAGTCCGTCGGCGACGAGACATTCGAATCCGCTCTTCTTGCCTGGAACGATCCGCCTCGGGTGTGGGAGCGCCTCGTTCTTTCAAGATTTTCTCTTCCCTCTGTTCAAGCTCTGAGGGTTTGGGCTCAGACCTCTTCTTCTCAAGGAAGTTTTCTATGTCTTCTTTTGTGATTCTTCCGTTGGGCCCTGAACCTTCGATTAATCTCAGATCTACGTCATTTTCTTCGGCAATCCGTCTTGCTACAGGAGTGGCTTTAACCTCTGAGAGTTCCTGTTCTTCTTTCACAACCCTAAGGGGTTCTCTCTCTTTTTTCTCAGACTCTACACCTTTAACATCGATTTTTTTGTCTGGCTCCTTTGCTGCTTTCTCACTTTTATCCCTTTCCTCGTCAGGCTTTACTTCTTTTTCTAGTTCTTCCTTTCGAGCTTCATCTATTACCCCTAATACATCGCCTACCATTACATCGTCCTCTTCGGCTTTGTCGATGCGTACCAAAATACCTCCCTTCTCAGCCCCTACCTCGAAATTTGCTTTCTCGGTCTCCAGCTCTACAACAGCCTCACCTGGATTCACCGCTTCTCCTTCTTTTTTTAGCCATCTCACGACTGTGGCTTCGACCACTGATTCACCCATTTCGGGCACTACTATGTTGAACGACATGAATTTCGAATCTCCGGTTTATAAATTTTTTAAGCATAATATGTCATGCATTTCTCTTTCGCATTTTAACTTGAAAGCTTGCTCCATCAGTGTACCTTGGTTTATCTTGTGACGGGATAATGAACCTTCTGCAGGGCTTGAATAGGGACGCCTCCCGATGTAATGGACCGGCACATTGTTTGCGAGTTTTTTTAATCGTGGCTGCATATAGGTCCATGCACCCATATTCATTGGTTCTTCCTGCAGCCAGACGACTTCATCTATTGTATTGTATTTATCTAAAATATGCTTCAGTTCATCCTTTGGCAGGGGATAATATTGTTCCACCCTTGCTATTGCGACCGAATTGTTATTGTCCCTGAAATCACTGGTTACGAGATCAACATAGACCTTTCCACTGCAAAATATCAGCCGTCTGACTTTATCAACATTTTCTTGATTTACGGGATCATCAATAACCGGCTCCCACGACCCTTTAGAAAGATCGATTAAAGAGGATGCTACCGCGGGATTTCTCAATAGGCTCTTAGGGGTCAATATTACGAGGGGCAAGGGATCGATTCTCAGAAGAGCCGCCTGACGCCGCAGGAGGTGAAAGTATTGTGCCGCTGTAGTACAGTTTGCAATCCGAATATTAATGTCGACGGCGGAATCTAAAAACCGCTCTAACCGAGCGCTCGAATGATCTGGTCCCTGTCCTTCATACGCATGCGGTAATAGGAGCACCAAAGAAGGGGTTTGTCCCCATTTAGCACGCGAGGAAGTTAGAAATTCGTCTATTATAACCTGGGCTCCATTTATGAAGTCTCCGTACTGCGCTTCCCAAATGACAAGTCTTTGAGGCTCCTGGATGTTATAGCCGTATTCAAACCCAAGCGCCGCATTTTCCGACAGCGGGCTATTGTGTATTTCAAACGCGGCTTTCGCCTGTGACAACTCCTTTAGCGGAACATACGGAGCACCGGTGTTAATGTCGTGGAAAACAGCATGTCTATGACTGAAAGTACCCCTCTCACTATCCTGGCCGGTGAGTCTTATCGCTATCCCATCTGCCAGTATTGACGCAAAAGCCAACTGCTCGGCGATCATCCAGTCAATAGCGGGTTGGGCAGGATCTCCATCTAGCGCTTTACTTCTTTTTTCCATAGTTCGCTTGAGCTTTGAGTGGGGGTTGAAGTCATTGGGCACTTTAAGTAATTCCCCATAGTAGGTTCTGAGCTTTTCTGCGGGAACAGCAGTTTTGATCTTTCTTGCGATCCCTGGCGGCGGCGGCTCCGGATGCTTCCTTAAGGGCACCTCAGTGCCACTCAATGATTCCAGAGCCCTGTGGAGCTGGTCCATGCTAGCGGTGACAAGTTCGTCAGCCCATGTCCTATCGATGGTGTTTCGTGCAAATAGCTCATTTGCCCATAATTCTCGAACAGTCTGGTGTTTTTCAATCTTTTTGTACATGGTAGGTTGTGTAAAGGAGGGTTCATCAGCTTCATTATGTCCATGACGTCGATAGCCAACCAGATCTATCAGCAAGTCCTTTTGAAATCGCATCAGGTACGCGAATGCAAGCCGAGCCGCTTCTATACAAGCCTCTGGGTCATCGGCGTTTACATGAACGATCGGGATTTCGAATCCCTTTGCTAAATCGCTCGCGAAAAGCGTGCTCCGCCCGTCTTCCGGGTTTGTGGTAAAGCCAAGCTGGTTGTTAGTTATGATGTGAATAGTTCCACCGGTGCGATAGCCGGGTAGGCGAGAAAGATTCAAGGTTTCTGCCACTACTCCTTGCCCGAGGAATGCAGCATCTCCGTGAATTAGTATCGGCAGAGTAACTGTGTGATCAAACTCAGGGGACCCATGGTTATCGACCTTCGTTCCAGCCGCACGCGCCATTCCCTCGACTACCGGGTTTACCGATTCCAGATGGCTGGGGTTGGGTGCAAGGGTTACAACCATTTCAATCAGTTTGCCGGCTTTCAAGGCCCTGCTGGCTCCTTCATGATATTTTACGTCACCTGTCCAACCCATATCATCCCTGAAGTCGCGTGCGAGCACAGGATCTTTAAACTTGACGAGGGTCTGTACATAGGGTTTGTTGAGAACGTGGGCCATCACGTTCAGCCGTCCCCGATGAGCCATACCCAGCAGAATGTTCCTGATGCCCGCTTCTGCGGCTTCAGCTATCACTTCGTTTAACATAGGTACCAGCATATCCACGCCCTCTATTGAGAAGCGAAATTTGCCGGGAAATATACGGTGAAGAAAGCGTTCAAAAACCTCTACCTTGGTAAGCGTCTCGAGAATGGCCTTTGGATCAATAGGGTCTTTCGGCGGGCGGAAACGACCCGATTCAGCGGTTAACCTTAACCACTCGCGCTCTTCGGGTATGTGAATGTGATCGTAATCAAAACCGATTTTGGATGTGTATATTTTAAAAAGGGATTCGATTGCATCGTGTGCGTTGACTGCGTCCTCACCAACCGGACCGCCGATCAGGCTCGGTGGCAACTGAGTTAGGTCTTCCTTTGTCAATCCATGTGCGGAAAAATGCAGTGAGGGATCCCCCGGGGGATCACTTCCAAGTGGGTCAATATTTGCAGCCAGGTGGCCATAAGCGCGAATGTCCTGGGCGAGAATAACCGCACCGGTGATCTTATCGATGTTGGTGGTTCGAGCGGGGATGTCGCCGTCGATCTCTGGTTTCCAATGCTCAAACATTGCTCTTGTGTGAGAGTCGACGGAGCTTGGATCGGCGTGATATTTGCTGTAAAGATCTAATATATAACCTGCGTTAGGTCCATGGAAGTCCTTCCAAATATTCATATATTTTCTTAAGATTCCTTGTTAATGTGTCGTGTAGGTTTGATTTTAAAATAATAGCACAATCATATGCAAAATAAAAATTGACGAGCTGGATTCAAGAATTTTTCATACCCTTGAATTAAAGCTATAATATTGACAATTTTCAATCTTGGTATCAATGTTAGGGGAATTATTTTTTTCTTAATTCAACACTCTGATAATATATGATAAGTGTCTCAGGCGTGACCAAAAGTTATGGGAAGTTGATTGCCATCGATAATATATCATTCCAGGTGGGGGAGGGTGAGATCTTAGGATTCTTAGGACCAAACGGGGCCGGAAAAACTACCACTATGCGTATCATTACCGGTTATACGCCCCCTACTGATGGGGAGGTGAGGGTTGGGGGCTTTGACGTCGTTGAAGACCCGATTCGGGCTAAGAAGCAGATAGGATATTTGCCCGAGAACCCACCGCTTTACAATGACATGACTGTTCGGGGCTATCTTGACTTCGTGGCAGATTTAAAGAATGTACCTGGCAAGATAAAGCGGGAGAGAATTAGCTTTGCGATGGAGAAATGTGGGATCGAGGATGTAAAGAACAGACTTATCGGAAATCTCTCGAAGGGATATAGACAGAGGATTGGAATTGCACAGGCATTGGTCAATGATCCTGCCGTTCTCATACTCGACGAACCTACAATCGGTCTCGACCCGAAGCAGATCATAGAAATCAGGGGACTCATAAAAGGCCTCGCCGGAGACCGGACTATTATACTGAGTACCCACATCCTGCCGGAAGTGAACATGATATGCACAAGGGTTATTATCATTCATAAGGGAAAGATAGCACTCGAGGAGTCGCTTGATAGAATCACCGGAGACTTACAGGCGTCGAGAGTTCTGCTACTTAAAATTAATCGTAGCGACAACAATGTAAAGGACAGGATTCGGGGTCTACCCCACATTTCTGAAGTGAGTGAAATCTCTCACGGAGAGTTCAGGGTTAAGTGTGAAGAGTCGCGTGATGTCAGGGAACTAATAGCAAAAACGGTGGTTGAAAATGGATGGGGGTTGCTAGAGTTGCGCCCGTTTACTCAATCTCTAGAAGAGATATTTCTCAAAGTGATTTCGGCCGAAGGTGGATAAATGAAGTCAGTATTCACTTTATTCAGGAAGGAATTGAAATCATACTTTTTTTCTCCGATCGCATTTATTGTCCTATTTGTATTTCTCGTTATTTCTGGGATTTTCTTTTTTCTATACCTACAAAGCTTCGCCGAGGCGCAATTTGATCCACGGTTACAGTTTGTTGAGGAAGCGGCCAACCTGAACGAAATCGTGATTCGTCCATTCTTCGGGACAATTGGTGTTGTTCTCCTTCTATTAATCCCTCTCATAACAATGCGCCTTATCGCGGATGAGAGAAAAAGCTTTACATCGGAGCTGCTCTTTACGTCGCCCGTAAGGATAACCAGTATAATAATAGGTAAATACCTGGCATCCCTATTGCTATTCGGCATAATGATCATTCTTTCGGTTGCTTACATCCTGGTACTGATCAAATACGGAAATCCCGATCTTGGGCCTATTTTTTCCGGTTATCTAGGGCTATTTCTTATGGGAGCTAGCTTTCTTGCCGTCGGGATTTTTGCTTCCGCTCTCACAGAGAATCAGATGATTGCAGCGGTAATATCATTTGGAATTCTTCTTGTGTTTTGGATTATGGGTGCCACTTCAAGTGCTGGGGATTCTGTCTTAGGTTATCTTTCCATAATTAACCATTTTGAAAACTTTGCAAAAGGTGTTATCGAATTAAAGGATGTAATTTATTATTTGTCATTTATCTTCTTGGGGCTCTACCTTGCTTACATATCGCTCGATTCGGAGAGGTGGAAATGAGAAGAAAGCGCATATTTATCCATGGGACGAATGCCCTCGTATTGACACTATTAATTCTTGGGATCCTGGCGGTGATAAACTATCTTTCCTGGAAAATCGGATCAAAGATAGATGTAACGCGAGAGAGACTCCATTCGGTCTCGGATCAAACAATCAAAGTACTGAATGGTATTTACAACGATGTCGATGTGCTTGCTTTTTTTAAAGATGTTGGACTGGACAGACTGGAATTTCAGGAGTTGATGGGTGAATACACTGGGAGGAACAACAGGATCAAGTTTAGATTCATCGATGCCGATAAGGAGCCTGGAGTTGCCAGAAAATACGGGATCGATGAATATGGAACGGTTGTATTATCAAGTGGCGAGCAAGAGATCAAGGTAAAGGTAGCCGATCCGATCACTGGTACTATTAAGAATAATTCCGAGCAAGAACTAACAAATGCGCTGATAAAGCTATCGAGTGACAAGAAGAAGGGTGTTTATTTCCTCGTAGGCCACGGCGAGAGGAATATAAATAATAATTCCGATGCAGGAGGTTTGGGCAAGCTGAGGAGAGCACTCGAAGAGGAGGGTTATGAGGTCGGAGAATTGCTACTACTCAGAGAGTCGATAATACCGAGTAAAAACTCAATTTTGATAATTGCATCTCCGGCTAAACCTTTATCTGAAAAGGAACTCGGCGACATTAAAAAATATCTGGATGAAGGAGGTAGGGCTGTATTCCTCATAGAACCACGAATGGGTGGCGATCTAGTTTCACTATTGCAAGACTATGGCATCGAAGTAGAGGATGATATAGTAATAGATCCTTCTTCAAAAATGGTAGGTGGTGGGGACGTCGCTCCCATAGTCGCACAATATCCGAATCACGAAATTACTGATAGATTCCGTCTTGCCACGATCTTTCCGTTCTCGAGAAGCATTGTTGTGACTAGCAAAGACAACGTAATAAATAATCTCATCGCCAATACAAGTCAGTTTAGCTGGTCAGAACGAAATCTAAGCCTCTTTGATCAGGGAGTTGCCCAGCAAGACGATGGAGATAAACCGGGGCCGCTCGGAGTGGCTGAAGTGAGTGAGATCGGAGAGAAAAGTAAGGTCGCGGTCTTTGGGAGTGCTGATTTTGTGTCGAACAGATTTTTTGATTTTTCTGGGAATAGCGATTTATTTCTTAATACAGTGCACTGGATTGTAGGTGACGAGAATCTGATTTCGATTCGGCCTAAAGTGGCCGAGGAAGGGAAGTTGACCATAACCCAAAATCAGTTGACTGCTATTTTTATGGTTACAGTTGTTCTCCTTCCCTCAATTGTTTTATTCGCCGGTATCGGGGTTTGGTTGAAAAGGAGAAATATGTAGCACAATTGACTAATCATGCCCATTATAAATAGTCATGAATAAAAATCTTAAGACGTTCTCTCCCACGCTCATTGCAGCGCTAATCCTTTTCATCCTTCTCGCCTATCTCTTTCTGTCTGAAATGAGGGGAAACAAGGAAAAGGGAACCGGGAAGGAACTATTCCCCGAAATCGAAAAGCCACAAATAAGCTCTATGACGCTCAAATACCCTGGTCATGAAATAACCCTGACCAAGGATGGAGGTAAATGGGTTGTAATTAAAGATTCAAAAAGATTTAGTGGCGATGACGATGCTGTTGGAAGTCTTTTGAGCGAAATTTCAGAGATGGAAGTTCAGAAGATTGCCGCCGATAATCCTTCGAGTTTGGATGATTTCGGACTGAGTAGTCCTCGAGTAGAAGTGATATTCAGAATGCCTCAAGATGAATATAAGCTTTTAGTAGGTTCAGATACCCCGGTGGGTTCAGGCACTTATATTAAGACTGACGGGGACGGCAAGGTACTAATTGCAGATAAAAATTCTCTTCTACCGTTTCTGGACAGATTAGAAAATGATTTCAGGGATAAGCAAATCCTCGCACTAGATGAGAATAAGATAAATAGAGTTATCTTTAGGTCAGATGACTCATCGTTTGAAGTCGACAGAGAAGATGGGAGGTGGGTTGGAAAGGATATGCCTGATTATGTCCAACTCGATCAAGACAGGGTAAGGTTGATTTTAAAAGCATTTTTAAATCTGAATATAGATAATTTCGAAGCAGATAATCCCATGAATCTATCGGCATACGGCCTGGACAAGCCAAATGCTGAGATTGAAATCTTTGAGGACGATAATTCGATTAGGGTCTTGTTCGGAAATAAAATGGACAACGGTGATTATTATATAAAGCTTGATTCAAAGAGTCCGGTTTATTCAGTATCTGAATATGTATTCGTGCAGATTCCCGAGAACATAGATGAAATAAGGGTGAGAAAGTTATTAGACATAGACGCACTGAGGGTGAGAGGATTGGAGATAAAAGACGGTGGTAACTATCTGTCGATGAGCAAGGTTGGAGATACGTGGACGGTTATAAACTATGGAAAAGCACGAGTAAATGAGGCAAGAATTAAAGACCTATTGAATGAAATTGCCAACCTAGAGGTTGAAGCATTTATTGATGATAATCCCCGGGACCTAGCCCCCTATGGTTTGGACAGACCAGAAATACAGATAACAGTTGCCGGGCCGGATAATGAGAGAGTCACGCTACTTTTTGGGAGGAAAGAGGACGAAAAGGTATATACCAAGATTTCGGGTCAGGACTCAATTTATGAAACAAGCGATCTAATACTCTCTAAGATACATGTCTCTGAGAATGAATTCGGGAAATGAACACAATTATCCATACGAATCCTTTTTTGTGAGATTAACTTAAGTGAGCCCCAGATTAAATCGAAAAGCGCTTGAGCGGATGTAATCTTTCTTTTAGGTTAGCTACACCTACCCCCTTTTAATCGTCGTCACTCCATCCAGCTTTACCCATCCCGGAACGATTACTTAATTACCATTGACAATTGTAAGGGATTCGTGACACAATAGAGGGGGTAAAGTTCACTTTCTTACTGTCAGTTAGAAGATAAGCCCGCATAAATCAAAATAAAGGAACGGCAATTTATGGATGAACAAATGGAGTTATTGAAAACCAGTATTCCGGGACCGAAGTCGAAAAGGCTGGTCAAACTGAGAGAGAAGTACGTGCCGAGGGGGGTGTTTAATACTGTTCCGGCCTTTATCAAGCAGGCTAAAGATGCACTGATCACCGATATCGACGGGAATACTTTCATAGATTTTGCGAGCGGTCTCGCATCGGTAAATGTCGGATACTCCCGAGAGGAAATAGTTGAGCCATTGGGGGAGCAAATAGAGAAGTATCTCCACACCTGCTTTCACGTTTTTATGTATGAGTCCTATGTTCGTCTGGCTGAGAAACTTGCAGAGATAACGCCGGGAAATTTCCCCAAGAAAACAATTCTGGTAAACAGCGGAGCAGAAGCTGTGGAGAACGCGATTAAGGTCGCAAGATATTTTACTAAGAGAAAAGCCATAATAACCTTTGAACATGCCTTCCATGGAAGAACCTTGCTGGGTATGACTCTTACAAGCAAAATCAGGTATTACAAGTTAGGATTTGGCCCTTTTGCCCCTGAGGTCTATCGTCTTCCCTATGGCTACTGTTATCGCTGCCCATTCAATGAAAATTCAGGGAAATGTTGTTTGGCTTGTATCGATAACTTCACAAGTTTCTTTAAAACGCACATAGATCCGGAGGAAGTTGCCGCCATTATAGTTGAACCGGTAACAGGTGAAGGGGGTTTCATAGTTCCGCCTCGGGAGTTCCTACCTGAGATAGGGAGGGTTTGCAAGCAACACGGGATTGTATTTATAGTTGACGAGGTACAGACAGGGTTTGGAAGAACGGGTGAAATGTTTGCTGTGAACCACTACAATCTTGAGCCGGACTTATTGGTTATGGGAAAATCGATAGCAGCCGGACTCCCCCTGGGTGCGGTTACGGGAAGGGCTGAGATTCTGGAGTCTTCTGAAGTAGGATCACTTGGAGGGACTTTTGGTGGAAACCCGCTTTCGTGCATCGCATCTCTTAAGGTTATTGAAATCATGCAGAAACCAGGTTTTATGCAACACGCTCGTAAGATAGGTCATTTGATAAACAATAGACTTAAGGAAATGAAGAGGAAATACTACGTGATTGGAGATGCAAGGGGAATGGGGGCGATGGCAGCTATAGAACTCGTTAAAGATAGGAAAACCAAAGAACCTGCCAAGCAGGAAACGTCAGATATTATAAAATTTTGCGTTGAGAACGGCCTCGTAATAATGAAGGCAGGCGCTTATGACAATGTGGTACGACTACTTGTGCCTCTCATAATCACAGAGGATCTACTGGCAATGGGATTGGGTATCTTGGAAAAGGCCGTCAAGACGGTTAATAATAGATATGCCTCGAAAAAAAGGGTCTAGCAGTGAGCGCAGGGAATTGTTATATTTTTGATCAAATCTGATGCAGGTATCTGTTGATAGAACTAAAGTAAATGCAAGCTTCCAGAGCCTATTTCGTTCTGATATCTCTTGATCTGTATTATTATCAGAAGGTTATTGCCGTGAGTAGCAAAGAAGCGAACGAGTATTTGCTCCCATCATGAAATTGATTCGTTTACTTTAAAATTAAGCTATTTTGATTTGGGATTCACAAGTAAAACGAAGGGAGGTGATCCAGTATGGCCGTTAAGAAATATAAAATGTTTGTTGACGGGAGCTGGGTTTCTTCGAATAAAGGAGATACTTGGGATGTTATTAATCCGGCTAATCAAGAGGTAATTGCTCAGGTTCCACTCGGAGATGAAGAGGATACCAGAATGGCAATTATGGCTGCAAGACGTGCATTCGACCACGGGCCCTGGAGAAAAATGAGCCAAGTTGATCGTGGAAAACTATTGCTTGCCCTTGCTCAAGAGATTAGAGAACACTCTGGGGAATTAGCGAAGCTTGAGACTCTCAATTGTGGAAAACCCATAAGAGAATCCAGATTCGATGTTAGTGATACTGCGGATTGCTTTGAATTTTATGGCGGCCTTGCAGACAAAATTAATGGAGATATTGTTCCAGTACCTGATGGCAATATCTTTGCGATGGTTCTCAGAGAGCCCGTGGGCGTTGTAGGCCAGATTATTCCATGGAATTATCCGCTACTCATGGCTGCATGGAAGCTCGCGCCGGCTCTTGCAACGGGGAATTGCTGCGTATTAAAGCCTGCTGAGATTACACCTCTTACGGCTTTTGAACTTGGAAAGTTGATTAAGAAGGTTGGATTTCCAGATGGTGTTGTAAATATTATAAATGGACTGGGTCCTGTTGCTGGAATGGAGCTGGGTAGGAGCGAGTATGTAGACAAGATTGCCTTTACAGGAAGCGTAGATGTGGGTAAACAGCTAATGGTTGCAGCCGCTGGGAACGTAAAGAAAATCTCCCTCGAACTCGGTGGGAAATCCCCTATGATTGTGTTCGACGACGCTGATTTTCCTCTTGCTGTTGATTGGGTTCAGTTTGGAATTTTTGTAAATCAAGGGGAAGTTTGTTCTGCAACTTCAAGGCTCTACGTTCAGGAAAAAATTCATGATAAATTCGTTGAAGCTCTCACCAAGAAGACAAAGAGGGTCAGGATTGGGAATCCGTTAGATGAATCTACGGAGATGGGTCCTATCGCTTCTGAGAAACAGTTGAATAAGATTATGAACTATATTGAGATTGGGAAGAAGGGGGGTGCAGAAGTCGCGATCGGGGGAAAGCGCCTCGAGAAAGGTGACCTAGCTAAGGGTTTTTATCTATCACCTACGGTTTTTACGAAGGTAAAGAACGATATGAAGATCGTGCAGGACGAAATCTTTGGACCTGTGCTTACTGTAACTAAATTTAAAGATGAAGAAGAGGCAATAGATCTTGCAAACTCAACGAGATATGGACTCGCAGGTGGAGTTTTTACTAGAGATCTAAATAGGGCTTTCAGAATCGTAAAGGAGCTTAGAGCGGGAATAATTTGGGTTAATTCGTCGCAACCCTGTTTCAACCAGCTTCCATGGGGGGGGTACAAGCAAAGCGGAATTGGAAGAGAACTTGGAAAGTATGCCGTGGAGGAATATACTCAGTTGAAACAGGTTACTATTAATTTGAATGAGGGTCCACTTGGCTGGTATTCGTAAATTTTTAACAAACGAAGTTGGGTATCTGTCGACGAAATTTGATTACCTGAAGCGGATCCGGAAGGCTGGAGAGGATTGTCAAGAGCGCTCTTGAATTTAGACGTTCTCTTCTACTACTTTCGCATGTATTCGAATTTAATCGGCTTTCGAGATAGACAATGAACCAAACGGGATTTTCCATTAGCGACGAAAAGGCAGATATGACTACAGAAGGCCACGAGGTATATCCAGCCCTGCAAAAGCCTGCGATCGTGTTTGAACACGTTACCAAGAGATATGGTAATTTTGTAGCGCTTGATAATGTTTCATTTGCTGTCAAGACGGGTGAGCTGTTTTCATTTCTGGGACCATCGGGTAGTGGTAAGACGACGATATTAAGAATTTTAGGAGGATTTGAAGAGCCCGAAGAGGGAAGCGTTTATATTTTTGGTAACCGAGTGAATGGGATTCCTCCGCACAAGAGAAAGAATGTGAATACGGTTTTTCAGAACTATGCTCTATTCCCACACATGAATGTTTTCGAAAATATCGCCTATGGTCTCAGGGTTGACGGGGTCAAGAGGGATGCTGTGAAGGAAAGGGTTAAAAATATGCTTAAGCTTATGAAACTTGAAGAGTGGGAGAAAAGTGAACCTCACCATCTTTCAGGTGGCATGAAACAGCGTGTAGCGCTTGCGAGGGCCCTGATTAAAGAACCCGAAGTGCTTCTACTTGACGAGCCTTTGAGCGCGTTGGACTTGAAAATCAGACAGCATCTTCTGATTGAACTGAAGAATCTCCACGAGAGGATCGGTTCGACATTCATCTACGTAACCCATGATCAGGGAGAGGCTTTAAGTATCTCTGACAGAATTCTAATTCTCGACAGGGGAAATATAGTTCAGATTGGAACGCCTGTAGAAATATACGAGAATCCTTCAACTCGGTTTTCCGCAGAATTTATAGGTGATATGAATTTCATCGATGGAACGGTAATTAGGTCAGAAACTGATAAAGCAATCGTAAAGATTGACAGCGTAGGCGAGGTTATTGTAATATCAAACGGGGGCATATCTGAAGGCGACAACATTACTGTCAGTGTGAGACCTGAGAGGGTGGTTTTGCATAAGGATCTTGAGAAAGCAGACGCTTTAAACTGCGTTGCTGGAAAACTGGTTGAGACAATTTACGAAGGATCTGTCGTGGAATACATTATTAATTTGGAAAACGGGCTAGTGGTTACAGCTGAGGCACGGGGTGGTGATGCAATTAACAAATTTACAGTTGGGGATCCTCTCTATTTCTGTTGGATGGTTGAAGACGCAATTGTTTTGAAAAATTAAATCCTTATAGAGGAGGTAAGCAAACATGTTTAGAGGTAGAATTTTAAATATAGGGTTAGTAGCAGCGGTGATGGTATTCCTTATATTTTTGTTCTTCCTGGGTTTACCATGGACTGCTCCCTCGAAGGCTGAAAAAGTCACGCTCAGTGCCCTGGTATGGGAAGGTTATACGGATGAGTCATTTACTAAGCAATTTTTAGAAAAGTACGGCGCCGAAGTGAAGGGTACGTATGTGGGAGGAATGGACGAATTCTTTGCGAAGGTAAAAGCAGGAGGTGCTGCGGCGTATGACCTTGTATGTCTCTCGAGTAACCTTCCAAAACGGATGATAGATTCTGATCTTGTCGAACCAGTGGATCTAAAAAATATTCCTAATTACAGTGATATATTCGAGTTCTTCAGAAAGCTTGAATATAACAAGAAGGACGGAAAGATCTACGGTGTAAATTATACGTGGGGACCCGACCCCGTTACCTATAGGACGGATGTTTTCGATAAATGTCCCACCTGGGATGACTTTAAGAATCCGGAGTATAAGGGTAAGCTGTCGGTTCCTGGAGAAGATAATACAGCCGTTTTCCAGGCTGGTATCCTCCTAGGTTATGACCCTTACGAGATGGATAAATCTAAATTGGACGAGGCGAAGAAGCTACTTACTCAGTGGAGACCACAGATAAGGGCCTTTTGGTCAACAGCGGGTGAGCTTACAAATCTAATTGCGAATAAAGAGGTGGTGGGTGCCATCTCATGGCCTATCATAACTGCCGATCTTAAGAAGCAAGGTATTCCCGTAGCTGAGTGCATTCCAGATCCGGGGACCACTGGATGGATTGACCAATGGATGGTTGTAAAGGGAACCAAGCATAAGGACTTGGCGGAGAAGTGGATTAACTTTGCGATCAGCCCCGAAGGGCAGATGGGTGTCTTCAAGGTAACAAACTATTTCATAGTAAACCCTAAAACTGCGCCTCTTATGACACCCGAGGAAAGGGCTTTCACTCATATAGATGATCCAAACTATATTCTTGAGGCTTCGGAGAAGATTAAGTGGTGGCAACCGGTAATGAATGAGGACGAATATAATGAGGTTCGTCAGGCATTTAAGACTGCGAAGTAACGTTTTTCAGGTTATTTGTCTGGTATTTGTAATGAGATTATGGTTAATTGGGCGGCCAGACGACATCTGAGTCGCCCTGATATATTACAACTTAAACGCTACAAGTTGGTTAAGCCCTAATCTTATAGTAGTGTCAGCACCACAAACTCTCGATATGACTGCATGAAGGGAAGAAGGCTAGATTTTATTATTCTTATAGCTATTCCGATCTTATGGATTACTATCCTTGAGATCTTTGCTTACAGTGTTCTGCTTATCTACTCCTTCTGGGATACTGAATACTTAACAGTCATCAGGGAATTTACACTAAAAAACTTCGTCAAGATTTTTACGACTCCCCTTTACTATGGGACAATACTCAAGACTATTGGTATCGGTGCCACGGTGTCAGTCCTTTCTCTTATACTGGGATATCCGGTGGCCTTTTTCATTGCGTACAGAATAAAAAGATATAAGAATCTGTTTTTGCTCCTTGTAATCATGCAGCTCTGGATCAGCTATTTGGTGAGAGCTTACGCATGGAAGATAGTTCTCGGGACTAACGGAGTAATAAACCAGTTTCTACTTTTTGTCGGAATGATTGATGAACCACTTAGTATTCTGCTTTACAGCAAGTTTGCATTGGTGCTCGTGCTAACAATGGCTTTTATCGCGTTTCTTATCATTCCCGTATACGCCATGCTTGAAAAGATACCTGCGGAATTTCTTCAGGCATCTTACGATTTGGGAGCCGGAAGGTTTACAACATTCTGGCGTGTGATCTTTCCTCTCACTCTTCCCGGAGTTATAGCGGGAATAACATCTGTGTTTGCCCTGAGCGTTGGTGATTTTGTGGCCGCCCTTTTGGTTGGTGGTCCTGAGGGAATAATGATAGGAAATATCATATGGAGCCTCTTCGGAAGCGCGTTTCAGTGGACACTTGGTGCCGCAAACGGTTTAGTTCTTATACTTCTTGTCGCGTTCATATTATATGTGAGCGAAAAAGTCGCTGCACGTTATAGCGGAATGGAAATTTAAATAGGTAGTGTAATTTTATCATGCCGAGATCCTTAAAAGTTGAAAAGCATCTGGGAATGGCTAAACCCTTTTCCGCAGGAGACTTAATACTAAAGCTCTACGTCGTTTTATTCTTTATCGTTCTGTATTCGCCAATTGTTATAGTGGTTGTATTTTCCTTTAATGATTCGCCGTTTAGTTATTTCCCATTTAAGAAATTTACATTTCATTGGTATAAGGCGTTCTTCAATAACCAGGATCTTATGCAGGCGGTTTTTAACAGCATTAAGGTAGGGATTGCAGCCACCATATTTTCTATGATTGTGGGTACACTGCTTGCCCTTGCCATGGATGAATACATTTTTCCCCTTAAGGGGCTCTTTCACAGGGTTTCAACCTGGCCTATAACCTTTCCGGGCATAATCACTGGAATTGCACTCCTGCTTTTTTGCTCTTACGCAAAGCTTGGCCTTTCTCTGTTTACGGTTGCAATCGGACATATAACATTCTGCATTCCTGTTGTTTATCTAGAGGTTCTAGCACGCCTTAAGGCTATGGATAAATCTATGGTTCTTGCGGCTATGGACCTAGGAGCAAGCAGATGGAGGGCAATATTGAGTATAGTGCTCCCAAATATCAAGACCGCACTACTTGGCGCCGCGCTTCTTGCGTTTACCCTATCTTTTGATGAGATCATTGTAACCATATTTCTTACAGGGAGGGATAACACGCTTCCGATGCAGATATGGGCAATGCTCCGAAGGGGAATGACACCTGAGATAAACGCTGTAGGAACTATCATTCTTCTAGTTTCAATAACGAGTGTTCTCATATGGGAAAGACTGAGGTCAAGGGGAATGGAGCAAGAAAGAATCGAAATGGCAAAAGCGCAATTGAGGATGTAATATAGCTTTAGATTTTGTTTTATAACCTTATTGTGACTCTTTCTCTACTTTTAGGATTTTCCTAAGAAAAGAAATGAAACGGGGGGAAGAAGTCGCTATTTTTTACGAAGCTCTCCCACAGTCAGTGACTCTCGTTCGTTTTTGGAGATAGAATTGCGATATCTAGCGGATAAAAACCAAAATAACAGGGCAAGGGTCCTGAAACTGAAGAGGATGGGCCAGGCAATTGGCCATGTAAATTTTAGTTATAGTTGAATAATCGATAAGACTTGCTGGTAGAGATTTTGATTATATTTGTTCCATGCACTGGCGGGATTTGCATCTGCTCTTATTTATTGAACCGGGCACGACTAATCCTACATTTTTTTCAAATCCAGCTTTATCCCCAATTCAATAAGCTGCTTTTCTTCTACTTTAGAAGGGGCTTCGGTTAGCGGACATCCCCCTTTTTGCGTCTTTGGAAAGGCAATCACGTCCCTTATGGAGTCTACTCCAGCAAGTAACATAACTAGTCTATCCAGACCTAGAGCGATACCACCGTGAGGTGGTGCTCCAAATTCTAGTGCTTCTAGGAGGAACCCGAACTTACTTTTCGCTTCATTTGGCTCTATTCCCAGTTTGTTGAAAATGGCTTCTTGTAAATCCTTCCTGTGTATTCTTATACTACCGCCGCCGATCTCGACCCCGTTAAGTACTATGTCATAAGCCCTTGATCTAACCGCTTCGGGATTATCATCGAGTAAGTTTAGGTTATCTTCTTTTGGAGACGTGAAGGGATGATGTAACGATATATATCTATTTTCACTCTCATCAAATTCCAACAATGGAAAATCCGTGACCCATACTAGTTCATAAGCATCAATTGGAATCAGGTTGAGAGATTTCCCAAAACTCAATCTAAGATTTGATAGGACTAGATTCACCATATAAGACCTATCCGCTGCGAAAAATATGATGTCTTTATCTTCGATGCCTAAAGCACCTTTCAGTTGTTCCTTCTCTGTCTCGCTGAGGAATTTAACAATAGGGGATTGCCATTCACCATTATCAGCTCTTATCCACGCCAGACCCTTAGCGCCCAATGATTTCGCATATTCGGTCTGGTCGTCTATTTGTTTTCTTGACAGTACGTTAGCTTTCCCCTTCAGATTTAATGCTTTGATTATCCCCCCTTTTTTTACCGTATCGCTAAAAACTCTGAATTCCGAATTTTTGAATATCTGTGTTATGTCATTCAACTCTAATCCGAATCTGGTATCTGGCCTATCGTTACCATATTTCAACATTGCCTCATCAAAGCTTATTCTTCGAAAAGGAGTACGAATCTCTTTGTCCTTTACCTCTTTAAAAATGGCGTTCAGCATACCTTCAACCGTTTCTATCACATCATCTTCCCCTACAAATGACATCTCCATATCTATTTGGGTGAATTCAGGCTGTCTGTCCGCCCTCAGGTCTTCGTCGCGGAAGCATTTCGCGATCTGATAATACTTGTCAAATCCCGAAATCATAAGCGTTTGTTTCAACAACTGTGGTGATTGGGGAAGCGCATAGAACTCGCCCTGATTAAGCCTGCTTGGAACCAGGAAATCCCTCGCTCCTTCGGGTGTAGATCTTGTGAGTTGAGGTGTTTCGAACTCAATGAACCCATGAGAATTAAGATAGTTTCTTGTCGTGCTTACAACCTTATGTCTGAGCAACATATTTTCTTTCATTACAGGTCTTCTCAGATCGAGATACCGGTACTTCATTCTTAAAAGTTCATCAACGATTATGTCATTTTCGATCAAGAAAGGAAGAACCTTTGACTGATTTAAAATTCGTATCTCCTGTGCTATAACCTCAATCTCGCCGGTTTTAATATTTGGATTTATTGTTTCGGGCGTTCGATTCGAGACTATACCTTTGACGGCAATTACCCATTCATCCTTGATTGTTTCCGCCTTCTTATGGGAATCAAGGCTTTTTTCGGGATTGAAGACGACTTGGATTAATCCTTCACGGTCTCTTAGATCAACGAAAATTACTCCACCGTGATCCCTGTGGGATTGGACCCAACCCATTATGATTACTTCGCGATTTAGATCTTCCGTGCCAAGATTTCCGCAATAATCCGTCCTTTTCCACTCACCTAACAGCTCGAGCATGCTGAAGAACTCCCTTAGATTTAAGTTTAGAAGCAAAAAATGTTAACTTTATTAAATAATGTTAGCAAGGTGTAAGATTCATGTTGTCGTACGAAATCATTTTCGCGGAATTATAGCATTTGTTTAAGGAATTGTAGGGGCAGACCTGCGTGTCTGCCCAAAGGATAAGGGCGAACACAGGGATTCGCCCCTACATAAAATAATCCAATGGTTTAAAATGATGAGAACAAATGAATACATTAGGGATGTGAAACAGGGTGAATTAAAGCCGTTCCATGGTAAATTCTGGCAGCGGAACTATTATGAACACAGTACGCGTGATGAAGATGATTTGAATAAAATAAGGCAATATATTCAGAACAATCCATTGGAGTGGCATTCGGACGTTGAAAATCCCAATAGATAAGCCGGAGGATGATATTTTGTGGTAGAGACGCAAAAATTTGCGTCTCTACATTTTTTCAAATATGAAAACTACAGATAATTTCCATTCAGGTTTTATTTCGATAGTAGGTAGTCCCAATGTTGGAAAGTCAACATTGCTAAACGTCCTAGTTGGAAGAAAAATATCTGCCGTTTCTGAAAAGCCGAACACTACGAGAAACCGAATTGTCGGTATTAAAAATTTGCCTTGCGCTCAGCTTATATTTCTTGATACCCCTGGTATTCATAGGGCGGCCAAGGGATCGCTTGGCAAAGGAATGGTTCAGGCTTCGATGGCAGCGCTTGGAGAGGCAGATGTTATCTTATTACTGATGGATGTGAAGTCACCATTTAATAAGCAAGATCTATATGTAATTAATAACCTTCCCAAGCCGGCTATTTTGGTATTGAACAAGATTGATTTGATAAAGAAATCGATGATCCTGAACATCATCAATCAATCTCAGCAGTTTGAAGATAAGTTTGTGGAAGTCTTGCCAGTCTCCGCATTACAAGCGGATGGGATCGATGATCTGATACAAACTACAGTAAAATACCTTCCAATCGGTCCAAAATACTTTCCAGACGATATGATTACCGATAGATCAGAAGGGTTTCTGATTGCGGAACTGATTAGAGAAAAGGTGTTTAGCCTGACCCGTGACGAGGTTCCATATAAAACCGCAGTACTTGTCGAGGAGATTGATGAAGTGCCAGAGAGGAATTTGGTGAGAATTTCTGCCTTGATCTATGTTGAAAGAAAAACTCACAGGGGAATTATTATAGGTAATCAAGGCCAAATGTTGAAGAGAATAGGAAGCCTTGCAAGGGCAGAAATTGAAAGAATATTGGGGGCAAAGGTCTATCTCAAACTTTGGGTCAAGGTCAGGGAAAGATGGAGTGAGAGAGGCGACCTGATTGATGAGTTTGGATATGCTAGGTAGGTAAAGGATGCAGGATGCATGATCCACGATACAAGATTCGTCTAAAGGTGGTATAGCAAATGATTATTGATATCGTGGAAACTGAATTAGAGGGGATATCTCATGGACACATGTGAATGTATAAGAAAAAGAAGGGATATCAGGAGCTTTATTTACAAGGAAGTTCCAGAAGATGTGATCATGAAAATAGTTGAGGCTGGCAGATTGGCTCCGAGTGCGATGAATCTTCAGCCCTGGGATTTTATCATAATAAAAGATAATCAGACCATAGGAGCACTAGGACCTATCTGCACAAGCGGGAGGTTTGTTGTAGACGCCTCATTTGCCGTAGTTGTTGTTACGGATCCTTCAAATAAATGGCATGAGATAGACGGGGCAAGGGCAGTTCAGAATATGGCACTTGCCGGGTGGAATGAAGGGGTGGGCTGCTGCTGGATTGGAGCGATTAACAGGGAAAGGGTCAAGGAGATGCTCAATATTCCCCAGAAGTTACATGTTCTTACGATTCTTCCCTTTGGGTACCCCGAGCAATTTACAGTTAAGAGGAAGAAGAATCGGAAGGCTCCCGGTGAGATTGTTCACAGAGAGAAATTTGGGGTTAAACTTTAGTATAAGAATTCAGGAGGCAGGAGACAGAAGTTCTAAAGAAGCTCCAAATTACAAGCACCAAATTACAAACAAATTTCAAATAACAAATCTCAAATAACAAACAAATTCTAATTCTCAAATGACAAAGCCAAAGAAGTATGATTTAGAAGATAGGACATTCAGATTTGCTAAGGAAGTAATCAAATTTGTAAACGTCCTCCCAAGATCATTATCCAATTTTGAGATAGCGAAACAAGTCGTACGATCTTCGGGATCAGTGGGCGCAAATTATATTGAAGCAATTGAAGCACTTGGGAAAAAGGATTTTAAAATGAGAATTAAAATCTGTCGTAAAGAAGCAAAAGAAAGCGCTTACTGGGTAAAACTTGTAGAAGTCAACGATAAGGAAAGAGAACAAACTAGGCAACAGTTAATAGATGAAGCAGCGCAACTAACGAGAATATTTAGCTCAATTCTTCAAAAATCTAAATAAATGCCACTTCTTCAATTAGTGATCTACACGTAGCCTGTAATTTGATGCTTGAAAATTGAAATTTATTTGTAATTTGGTGCTTGTAATTTGTGGTTTATTAAGAAATTGAACATATCTTACGCGCTTATAGAGGAACAAGGTGACTTCTACCATTAAAAATTAAAAATTGTCATTTGGAATTTGTTTGTTATTTGAGATTTGTTATTTAGGATTTAAGAGCCTTTAAAAACTGGTTTTCTCTTCTCTGCGAATGCCGTTTGACCCTCTTTATAATCAGAGCTAGATTGTACCTCAAGGATCATTTGCTTCAGGGTCTCCTCATCGGCCGAATCGAGCTTTTGATTCGTTTGCCATCTATTTATCGTGTACTTCATGGTTTTCATGGCGAGGGGCGCGTTCGAAGCAATCTCGTTTGCGAGCGAGTACGTGTGTTCTTCGAGCTCCGATGAAATCTTCACCTCGTTTACAAGTCCAATGTTTAATGCTTTATCTGCTTCAATTGGGTTCCCTATGAGGAACATTTCTTTTGTGTAGCCAATACCTATAAGGTTTAGAAATTTCCTGATTCCTGTATAGGTGTAAATTACTCCCAGTTTAGCTGGAGGCATCCCCAGCTTCGCGTCCTCGACACAGACCCTGTAGTCACAGGTGACGGCTAATTCCAGGCCAGCTCCAAAAGCATGGCCATTAATCATCGCAATAACAGGGTAGGGGAATCTCTCGATGCTTTTTCCGGCAATGATCAGCGGATGATCACCTTCATAGTCTCGTATCATATCATTGTCACCTATTGCCGCAATATCGTATCCCGATGAAAATGCCTTGTCCCCAGCCCCGCGTATGACGACACATCTTACCTTCCCCTCATCAGCGAGTCTTTTTAGTTCCTCATGAATTTTCAAAAGCATCGTCGGTGTTAAGAGATTTCTTTTATCCGGTCGGTTAAAGGTTAAAGTACAGATCAAACCCTTTTCCTCTACAAGCAGGTCTGACGCTGAGGGCATGATTTAGTCTCCTTGTTTGAGATAGGAATGTAGTTAGTATTGTTTCTTGATGGGCTTTGTCAAACTGTCGTCGCGGTTATCGATCCTATCCTTCCATATGGTCTCGATAAATGGTGACACTAGTTATTAGAGTCAGGTGATATTGATAATCGGTTAACTATTCGAGCTAACCCAAGCAGAAATTGATAGTGATACTATACCTGGATATAGGCAAGTTAATTACTATCTTTCACTATCTATTTACAAAAAAGCGGGGGGAAAGATGATAATAGCCATAAAGATTGAGTACAAAGAAAAAAAAGTTAAAGATCAGTAATGAACAGTTCGTACAATGATCAGGGGGCATAAAATATTCCCTTTGTTTTTCATATAAGCAGAACATGTTTAACGGACTTTATTATTGGCGCATCAATCACCCCTATAACATATTTAATGTCTGGATATGTAATAAAATTCTTATTACCCTATCCTGTTATCACTGCCGCTTTCATCCACTGAAGGATAAGTGGTATATTCACGGACACCTTCCATTAAGAATTCGCCTTCCACATAGGGGGCATTCGCAATGCGCTTCTTAATCCGCCAGCCTTCTGATGCCCGGATCACTTCGTCCTCGTAGGCTCCAGAGACTATCCAGACGTTTTGAGAACCATCTTCTTTGACCTGGATATGAGTTGCAGTGACGTGGCTTCTGGATTCCGCAGTGTCTCCCCGGATATCGAGCACAGGGTTGCTGATCAGATGAGAAGTCCAATAGCATTTCGTGAGAAACTTCTTGAACAGATTATCTGATTCTGACATCGGTAGTTTAATCAGCTCCTCACCGAGCAGGTACACTAGCTCTGCGTCCGGTGCAAAAACCGTCTTGAGAAGATCGTATTTCTTTTCATCTAGCGCCTTACCGTAACGCTGAATAAGCTGATTGATCTCAAGGTGGTTTGAAATATCCTGTGTATTGTACATAAGACCTCTCAATTTTAAGAGTTTTGTTTTATTAATTTTACCTAATGATTGAGTTTTCTTAATTTGTTGGGAAGTTATTTTAAAAATATTTTTATAACTTCACAATTGGCCGGATAAATGGTTAGCGTCAAATATCTTTATAAACAAATGACAAGAAAACAATCTATTATAACGGTTTAGGATGGTAATAAACCTGAACAAATTATTTATTTCTAAAAGTGACATTTGTTTTTATAGAATTCTGCCCGTTTTAGTTACTTGGAGTTTGACACATGGTGAATGGATAAGCAGAGTTTAGGATGTTTGCTATTTTTTAAAATTTAATAGTTAATATTTTTTCTTGTCTTTAAACCGTTTTTAGCGGTTGTTGTCAGCATTTGTTGTTTTAGGGAGGGATTCAATGAAAGTTAAACACAAAGTAGCGATCGTTACCGGAGGGGGGACAGGCATAGGTCGAGCTACTGCGCTTTTGTTGGCCGAAGAAGGAGCTTATGTAGCCGTAGTTGGAAGGAGGGAAAGCAAACTTCTTGAGACCGTAAATGATATCAGGGAGCACGGTGGGAGCGCTCATCACATTCCGGGCGATATATCAAACGTATGTGAAACCGAGAGGATCGTTAAAGAGGCTGTAGAACAATTCGGCGGCCTTGATATTCTTGTAAACAATGCCGGTGTCTACAGGAGCCCAAAAATAACTGAGACCACCGAGGATGATTATGATTACGTAATGGATATAAACCTTAAGGGTACGTTCTTTATGTGCAAGCACGCTGTTTCTGAAATGAGAAAGAGGGGTAGTGGGCCCATAATAAATGTGGGAAGCGCCCTCGGGATACAGGGATGGAAGGATGCATCTACATCGATCTATTCGGCGTCGAAAGGGGGAGTAGTTATGCTTACAAAGGTAATGGCCCTCGAGCTTGCGAAAGACCAAATCAGGGTGAACTGCGTATGTCCCGCCATTGTCGAAACGGAGGTATTTGAAACCCTGGGGATCCCTAAGGACAAGATACCTGAGCGTTTGAAGCAGTGGAGTTCGTTTCACCCGCTTGGTAGAAACGGTCAGCCTGAAGAGGTTGCAAAAGCAGTTCTCTATTTCGCATCAGATGATTCATCCTGGGCGACCGGCTCGGTATTCAATCTCGATGGTGGCGTAACCGCCGCACAGGTGATTCACACAAGATGGCAGCCAGACTAAAATAATCGGGGCTTTCTGGGACAGTGCTGCATCTTAGATCTAGGATGGCTTAGTTACTCGGTTTTTACACTTACACTAAAATCATCGAAGAGTTTATGGTCGGCAATACTCGCACGCAACTGTGCCTAACTTAATCATATTCACCAAGAACTAGAAAGCACTGGAGTAAATCAAGAATCTTTGTTAATATTGTTATTTATTGATTAAGGAGAAGGAAACATGCCTGTGTTTGAGTATGAATGCGATAAATGCGTAGAGACGTACAATTCTGATATTTCTGATTTGGTAAAGAAATTAAATAAGACAAATGCCTCAAAATTGCTGAAGCGAAATCCAGGTTTCAAGTATATCGAAGCCTCGGGCGGCAAAGACAACAAGTTACATTTTTCAGTTGGAGAAAGAGGAAAGCCCAGTACAAAGAGATTTCGTTATACACTTGATAAGGATAAAGTCTTGTATCTCGAGTTAAAGAATTATCGTTTCAGCGAGTTAATATACAATAAAGAAGAGGAAAAGGATCTGAAGTGTCCGTTGTGTAACAAGGGCGAGAGCGTGAGAAGGGTTTTTTCAACGTTCAAGGCGATTTTTGATGATAAGAATAAAAGGGCGCCGCGGCCTGGCGATGAGTTAAGATGGCATTTGGAGTATAAACAGCAAAAAGATGAGGAGATTAAAAGTGAATGGGTTGGGCAGGATTATTTAGACCAATATTTCCAAAGATAGGGAGTAATCAAAATGCCTTTATATGAATATGAATGTTTGAAATGCAGAAATAATCTTGAAACTTCTTTGAAAAGTCTTGAGAAAAAGGCGACTAAGAAGGCTGTATCTGATTTAGTCAAGAAGTATCCTAATATTCATTATCTGCTGGTGATTGATTTGGATAATAAAAAGATGTTAGCCGAATACGGGAAGAAGAAGTCCGGCACCACTGACATGGATTTTTATCTAAACGATGGTTCAAAAATGGTGCTGGTAAATATAGATAAGTTCAGGTTTTCAGAGCTTATTTTAGATAAAGATGATGAAAAGAAGCTTAAGTGTTATTGTGGTGAAACGAAGAAAATAGAGAGGGTCGTTTCTACCTTCGCATATACACATGATCTATCTACAAATATGCCTAAACCAGACCTTTCCGGTTTGCCTCCGGAGGTTAGAGCAAAGACATTTTTAACTGATTACATAGAAGAAAAGGACAGGCCAAAGGCAAATCGGTAACCATGCTTTTTATTGATAATGAATTTTGATGCAGAGACGCAAAATGTTGCGTCTCTACTCGTTATATTCCTCTTTTTTCCGACCAAATCTTCTTCCGAGTTCTTCATAAATAGCCTCTGGGGTGATGCCAAACTTGGCAAGTAATACAAGGGAGTGAAACCAAAGATCCGCTACTTCGTAAGTTATCTCATTGTTATTGTTGTTTTTAGCGGCTATAACCGCTTCGCCTGCCTCCTCACCGATCTTTTTTAAGATGCTGTCGATACCGTCCTTAAATAGTTTACTAACGTATGAGTCCTCTTTCGGATTTCGCTTCCTATCGTCAACAACTTGATAGACCTCATCCAATGTTCTACCAGCTTTCATAGCCCCAAATGCGGGTGCGCTTCTGTTGCTGTCTCCAAGATTTGTATAGAAACAGGTTCGCTGACCAGTATGGCAGGAAACTCCCTTTTGATTGACCAGCACCAGAACAGCGTCTCTGTCACAGTCAAGGAAGATCTGCTTCACTTCTTGAGTGTTCCCGGATTCTTCGCCTTTTTCCCAAAGCTTGTTTCTGGACCTGCTCCAGAAATGCGCCCTGTTCTTCTCCTGAGTGTTTTCAATTGCCTCTTTATTTGCGTAAGCGAACATAAGGACCTGTCCATTATCGGCATCCTGGACAATGACTGGTACTAAACCTTTATCATCGTACATGATTTCATCAATGTTCATCGGTTCCTCCGATACTAATACTAACTAAGTTTAATCCAAATTCCGAGTTCAATGGTTTAGATTTCGTAGGATTAGCTTTACTAAGTTATGATTGTTGACTATATTTTAATGATATTTTAATAGGCGTTAAGGAGAAAGGATATGGCAAGAGTAACAATTGAAGACTGCCTCGAGAAGGTAGAAAACAGGTTTGCGCTATCCATTACAGCTATGAAAAGAGCAAAGCAGATTGCTGAGGGAGCCACTCCCCTTTCGCAAGAGACCGATAATAAGCCCATAGTACTTGCATTGAGAGAGATTGCCGAAGGAAAAGTAAAGGTTAAGTATCCAAAATCTTCAGAGAGAAAGTAGGTTTGGAAGTCCCCTGATAAGTTTTTTGCATCTAAAACAACGCATAGAAATATCAATTGATTTGATTTGTCATAACCTTTAATTTTTTTCCAATTACTCCCTAAGATTGCTTTTAAGTGATTTCAACGAGAAATTTGAGGATTACATTAATTCGGCATTTTAGAATCATACCGTTGTTGATTGTTTAATCTTTTATTTTCTTTGTCTTGATACTCAATAGATCCTGACTTTCGTCAGGAGATGGTTCAGCACAGGTACAAAGAAACAAAAATCAAGGGCTGACAAAAAACGCTTGCGTATCGAGCGAATGTGAGATATCTATTGCTATAATTAATTAGTTCTCTCAGTCACTTTGTTCCTTCGAGATGACAGTAATGATTGTCACTTTTTTTTAACGCTTCCGGAATTGATTTTGGCAATTTTTTGAATGCCCATTTAAGATCTAAGACACTGTCCTTGAATTACCTGACATCTACAGCAATGACATGAGAGACTGTTCGTTTAGGTAATCATACCGTGGTGCTTGCATCAGGTTTATTAGTTGGATATGTTCAATGTAACTTCCGGTACTTGAATCATTTAAAATTGAAGGAGTGTGTTATGGTATTATTTCTGGGCGAAGCAGAAGTTGAGGAGCTTTTGAACATGGACGACGCTGTACATATAGTGGAAGAAACTTTGAAGCAACAGGGGAAAGGGAACATAATCAATCACCCCAGGAGGAGGATCAAGACACCAAAGAGTATGCTTCATTATCTTTCCGGGGCCGTTCCGCATATGAATGTAATGGGATATAAAGCCTATACCTCGTCAAAAGCTGGAATAAAGTTCAGGATTTTTCTTCATGATATCGAAACCGGAGAACTTCTGTCAATTATGGATGGAAACTACATGGGTATGATCCGAACGGGTGCCGTAACTTCTGTTGCGACAAAGCATATGTCTAGACCCGATTCATCACGGATAGGTATTTATGGCGCCGGCTGGCAGGCGAGGGGGCAGGCCATGGGTGTTTGTGCTGTGAGAAAAATTAAGAGTATGTCGGTGTATAGTCGAGATCCCGATAGGAGAAGAGCGTTTTGTGATGAGATGAGAAATCTTCTCGACATAGAAGTAATTCCGGCTGAAAATCCCGAAGATGTTCTAAAACAGGTCGATATACTCATAACAGCTACGACCTCAGTACAACCGGTGTTTGGTGGGGAGCGGTTGGGAGCCGGCGTGCATATAAACGCGATTGGAGGAAATTTCCTGTTCAAACGCGAAATAGATGAGCGATGCGTGAGTAAGAGCGACGTAATTGTAGTTGAGTCAAAGGAGCAATCGAAGCTTGAAGCGGGTGAATTGATGCCATTGATAGAAAAGGGGAGGCTTTGGTGGGAGAAGATATATGAGCTTGGAGAGGTTGTTACGGGCAAGGTAAAGGGTAGGAATAACAGCGAAGAGATAACTCTTTTTAAGTCTCTTGGCATCGCGATTGAAGATATCGCAGTTGCGGCCCATATTTACAAACTGGCGAAGTTAAAGTCTATCGGAAAGAAGTTGGATATTCCTTCCATTTAGACAGATACGGTCCCGTAAAAACATTATTTAGGTTTTTTCGAAAATTGATCAGGATATCGTGTCATTCCATAAATCGCTCCTAAGCAGGGATATTGAGATTTGATTCATAGGAGATTCCGATGAGAGAATTTTTCCAAACCCGACAGAATTGATGTTGATCCCGCTTGCTTTCCCCTTGTAATGGGTCTCAAAGCATCGCTCTTGATGGTATGTCAAAACAGCACTATAATACTGCTTCACGAATTGAATAGGTTGGTATATGGAAAAAAAGGTTCGAATAGGTTGGGATGTCTCTCACCTCGAGTTTACGATTGATGATCACTATTATTATTCTGTTTTAAAGTCTAAGATCATTGAATCAGGTGCATCAGTTACTACGCTAAAATCATTGGAATATCTTAACGGCTTCGATGTCTTAGTGCTCAACTATCCTGAGAAATCATTCGCCAAAAGAGAAGTCACGAAAGTTATGAATTTTATTGAAACAGGAAATAGAGTGGTAGTGTGTGGGTATTACAATAATGAGGATGGGATTGCAGACTGTATCAATTCTATCTCTACTCACTTTGGACTAACTTTGAAAAAGGATTGTGTCAGGGATAAGTTGAATAACTACAAAGGGGATGAGCTGCTCTTGGTTACTTCCAGAGTTTTATCCCACGATTACAAGGTCAGGAGGATATTACTACCCTGCTGTTCATCGATCAAGATAAGAGGAAAATCAAATAGCGTGGTCGCAATGAGTCAAGGGTCGAAATCTCTTCCGGGGACGGAGGAAGTTATTGCCGCGCAGTCTAACTTCGGCAGGGGTGAATTTATCCTTATAGGAACCTGCGTTTTCTGGGACAATTATTCTGTCTCTAGATACAGTAACCTAAGGTTTTCGACTAATCTTCTTCTTGGTAGGTGAGTTATGTTTTTTTGGGAATAGAATATTTACTCAGTGGATTATTGAATTGATTTATCGTTGGTTAAATGCGGTTAGACATACACATCGATGTTGACCCTAATCAATGCGGGTGTTAATTTAAAGCAAAGAGTTTTCTTAGAGGCTTAAATGAAGACGATAGGTGTAATAGGTGGGAGTGGGCTTTATAAATTAGACGGATTGAGGGAGGTCGAATCTATAAGGATCGAGACTCCTTGGGGATATCCCTCGGACGATTTGGTGGTTGGGAAATTGGGGGCTACCAAAATGGTTTTTCTACCCAGACATGGACGGGGTCATCATATAATTCCTTCTGAAATCAACTATCGCGCCAACATTTATGCACTCAAGACGCTTGGAGTTGATTTTATAATTTCAGTTAGTGCGGTAGGCAGTATGAAAGAGGAGATTGCTCCTGGCCATATCGTTATCCCTAATCAATTTTATGATAACACCAGAAGCAGGGTATCAACCTTCTTTGGCAATGGTTTAGTCGCCCATGTTTCAATGGCCGATCCTGTCTGTCCTGTGCTATCGGAAAACCTATATAAGGCATCTTTAAAATTTGGGGCTACAGTTCACAAAGGGGGGGTCTATATTTGTATAGAGGGTCCCCAGTTCTCGTCCAGGGCCGAGAGCTTTATATACAGGAAGTGGGGAGTCGATGTAATTGGGATGACTAATATGCCTGAGGCAAAACTTGCCCGCGAGGCCGAGATTTGTTATGCGACCCTGGCCCTTTCCAGTGATTATGATTGCTGGCGGGATGGCCATGACGACGTATCGGTTGAAGACATTCTTGAAATACTTGAAAAAAACTCGGAACTCTCAAAAGAAGTTATTAAAGAAGTCGTGCAGATTATAGAGGAAAATAGAACTTGCGTATGTTCTAGGGCACTCCAGAATGCCATCATAACTTCAAAAGAATCTATAAGCGAAGCGGTAAGAGAAAAACTCTATCCGTTGATTAGAGATTATATCTAATGAGTGTATTGGTCGTTGGTTCAATTGCGCTTGATGACATCGAAACCCCTTTTGGTAAAAGGAAGGGAATCCTCGGTGGTTCCGCATCCTATTTCTCCATCGCAGCGAGTAATTTTACCGAGGTTAAAATTGTTGCCGTCGTCGGCGAGGATTTTCCCGATGTTCATCTAAAAATGTTTCAGTCCTATAATATTGACTTACAGGGCGTTAAAAAGGCCCCTGGAGAGACGTTTAGATGGCAGGGGAAATACGGATACGATCTTAACGAGCCGGTTACATTGGGTACATACCTGAACGTTTTTGAAACCTTCGAGCCAGTAATACCAGATGATTATAGTCAGGAAGATTATGTATTTCTAGCAAATATTGACCCAGAACTGCAGTTAAATGTGCTGGATCAGGTTAAGGCTCCAAAGGTCGTGGCACTGGATACGATGAATTACTGGATCGAGAATAAACCATTAGAGCTTAAAAAGGTCCTGGAACGTGCGAATGTTCTGATTGTTAATGATTCGGAGACGAGGGAATTAGCGAAAGAACCGAGGATCACCAGGGCGGCTAGAATTATCATGAATATGGGGCCCGAGGTTCTTATAGTGAAAAGGGGGGAATACGGTGCATTGTTGTTTTCAAAGGACGGAATATTTTGGGCCCCTAGTTATCCACTTGAGGAAGTCGTTGATCCAACAGGGGCTGGAGATTCATTCGCCGGGGGATTTATGGGTTATATCGCAGGTAACGATATCCGAGATACTGCTGGATTTAAAAGGGCCGTGGTTCATGGAAGCGTGATTGCCTCGTTTACTGTCGAGGATTTCAGTGTAGATAGATTGATATTATTGAAAGACGTGGAAATAGAAACCAGGTATCAAGCGTTTCTAAAACTTTCCAATCTGGATTAATATGAAGACAAATATACTATTTTTATCAATTATTTTACTGCTGATTTCTTGCGGTGGAAAAAAGACGGGAGAAGCTAACAAAGATCAAAGAATATCCGAGTACAAGTCGCTAGCGATTGCTTCAATTTATCGTAGAAATTTTCAGCAGGCGTTGGAGGACATACGAGCAATTGAGGCCGTGGATAGTAATGACCCTGAGTTGTATCTTATTAAAGGGCTTATATTCTTCGGTTTAAAGGATTATGGTAGTGCCGAGGCATCGTATAAGAGGGCATTAGAGATTAAGTCAGACTATTCAGAGGCTAGATATAACTTGTGTGGTCTGTATTTAAAGCTCGATAAGTTGGATAGCGCCATAGAACAGTGTGAGAAAGCTTCCACGGATATCCTTTATAGATCAAGGGATAAGGCGCTTACTAGTTTAGGTGTTGCGTATTATAAAAAGGGCGACGTACAAAAGGCCAAGGAATACTATGATAAGTCCCTTGAAATAAATCCGGCTTTGGTTTACACTCACAATGAGCTCGGCAAGCTTTATATGTCGGCTGGGGATTATCAGCGTGCGGTGGAGGAATTTAAAAGGGCCACGTTTGGATATGAGTTGTATGATGAGGCGTTATTTAATTTAGGGGTTTGTTATCTAAAGCTTGGAAAAACTGTCGAGGCGTGTGAATCGTTTAAGAGAGTTGTTGAGATTTCTAGTTTGAGTGAATATGGTATGAATGCTAGTAAGTATGTTAATACGATATGTAATTAATACTAGATCGACTATTAGGGAGGGAAAAGCATGGCAAAAAAAACATCTAATGATATGGTAAGGGGGTTTAAAGAATTATTTGGAAATCCCAAGTGGATGGAAAAATTTGAAAAAACTGTCGACAGTCAATTTAAGACATTAAAAAGCACAATTGACAAAAATCTAGAGAAAGCAACTCGGGGTCTTAATATCACAACTAAGAAAGATTTAAACGCGCTTAATTCAAAGATTAGGGCTTTGGAAAAGAGGATAGAGAATCTAGAGGAAGCGAAGAAACGACGTGCCACACGGAAAAGGTCTAAGAAATTGGAGCATCAAAGCGTATAACTGAGATACTGAACATCATTCCTTTTTCTCATAAAATATTCTCAAAGATTCAATCCCTTGTCAAAATTCAGTTGTATTAACGCGCTAATTTGAATGTTTTATCTTGCTTAAAAGTGTGGAAGTCGAAATCCCTTTGAGTTGTTCGATAAACTTTACCTCCCCCCCATAACTTTCAACGAATTCACGTCCAATGACCTTTTTATGTTTGTAATCGCTACCCTTGATCAGTATGTCTGGTTTTATCATTTCAATTAATTCAAGCGGAGTATCTTCAGCGAAAACAACAACAAAGTTTACACATTCCAACTCTGCAATCATTCGTGCTCTATCTAACGCGGGTATATATGGTCTTTGCTCTCCTTTGATCCTTTTAACTGAATCGTCGTCGTTGATTCCAACTATTAATATGTCTCCAAAATTTTTAGCTTCATTCAGCAGGTGTAAATGTCCTTTATGAAAAAGGTCAAAACAGCCATTAGTGAACGTAATTTTCTTTTTTTCATTTCTTAACTGGGATAACAATTCAAGGAGAAAGTTTCTGGAAACTATTTTTTGGAGTTTCAGATTTCTATTATTGACTAAGGCGTTGAGTAGATCTCTTTGTGTGATGTTAACTGTTCCAACCCTTCCAACCGCCATTCCTGCGGCTGCATTCGCGATTCTCACCGAATCTTCCCATGACTTAGACGACAGGTACGAAAGCGTGAGAACACTAACAACTGTGTCGCCTGCCCCCGTAACATCGAAGATCTCTCTTGCATTCGAGTGCACAGTGTTTATGTTTTGTCCCCTTACACAGTAACTTATTCCCTCCTTGCCTCTAGTTATTATGATATTGTCGATACCCGTTATTTTACTCAACTTTTTCATGGCTTTTTTTATTGCCGCTTCACCGACAATATTAAAACCGCAAACCTCTTCCGCTTCCGTCTGATTCGGTGTTATCACACTTGCACCCTTGTACTTCGTAAAATCTCTGCCCTTGGGATCAACAGCAACAAATATGTTTTTCACCCTGGGATGTTTTATGATGGCTTTACATAATTCATTTGTTACTAGCCCTTTGGCGTAGTCTGAGATTATAATTCCGTCTGGCTTAAATTTATGGATTGAGTCTATGCAGGATCTGACTATCTTCTTCCTTGTTATATCAGAAATTAGGTCATCCTGTTCATGATCTATTCTCAAAATCTGCTGATTTCGAGAGATAATCCTGGTTTTCGTTGTTGTAATTCTTTCGGGCTCGGTAATTATGTCACCGACATCTATTTCAGTTTGCTTTAAAAGTTCTGATAATTTATTGCCATTATCATCATTGCCTATTATTCCGAAGATTTTCACACATGCGCCAAGGCTCATCAAATTAGCAGCAACGTTTCCTGCACCGCCGATTGATATACGTTCATCTTTTGCGTTTAATACGGGGACCGGCGCTTCCGGAGATATTCTTGAAACACTACCGGCAATAAAGCGGTCAAGCATAATATCCCCTATAACGATTATTCTCTGCTTCTCAAAGTTGCTCAAAACTGATAAAGTATCCATGCTATGGGGAATAGCTTTTCATGGAGGAGAATTATTTTTTTTCGGAACCGATGTCTTTCACGTATTTCATTCTTAAATTATAAAGTACATCGTCTAGGAGTTTTTGTTCTTCTCCATCGAGGTTGCCTACGGTCTTACTCTTAATTATTTCCAGAATTTCAATTGTATGTTTTGCCGCGGAGAAATTGACTAATCGTTCTCTGGACTGAGGATCGGGTATATCTCCAAGGTGTATCAGAGCTGAAGCATTGAGTGAGAGGACAAAATTCGAGAAATCTAATTTCAATGAGCCACTTTTCGGCGATCTTCCTTTGTCTTCGTCTCCCATGGTGACTGCCTCCCATAATAATTTTATTCTCGTATGTTCTCATCAATATACTTGAAAAGTTTATATATCACATCATCGGCCTCTGTTTTCATACTAAACATTCGATCGCTTATCTCTAATATTACTTCTATGCCAGCAAAGTTAACTCCCATTTCCTGGAGATCCTTGGCGAGGAAAAGCTTTCTCATGTCTCTTTCTGTGTAGAACACTTCGTTACCTTCGTCCACGGGATATAGCACCTCGGCTTCTTGAAGCCGTTTAATGAAGCTGGGGGTCACTCCCACTATCTCCAACAATGATCTAAATGAGTAGAGTTTCATCTCATATATTTTTCTAAATATGATCTTGGGTTGTATGGGTTTGAATTTCGTAATTCTTCAAATGTGTTTTTCGTTCTTTCGTTGATTGTTTCAGGCATAACTATCTTAAGGACAACATATTGGTCGCCTCGCTGTCCGGTCCTTAAATTTTCAACACCCTTACCCTTAAGCCTGAGCTTGGTTCCGTTCTGTACATTAGGAGGAACTGTTAATGTAGCTGAACCATCTATTGTTGGGACGGTTATATGGGCACCCAGTGCAGCCTCGTAAAAGGTTATAGGGAGTTCGATATAAATATCGTCTTTCTTCCTGCCGAAAATGGGGTGGGGCTCGACCTTGATTCTCAGGAAGAGATCACCACTTGTTCCTCTGCCTTCTTCTCCCTTTCCTTTAACCCTAATTCTTGACCCGTCATCAACACCGGCGGGAATCTTCACCGACAGGGTCTCTGTGACAACTTTACCATCCTTGGTCTGTTTAGAAATTGTTAAATCTCTGGTGCCGCCCTTGATAGCAGCTTCAAAATCGATTGTAACTTGGTATTCGATGTCACGGCCTCTACTTGGGCCTCTCTCGGTCCGTCTAGACCCAAAAATATCTCCAAATAGATTCTCAAATCCGCCTAGATCACCAATATCGAATTCAAATCCACCGGGAGACCCTTCTGCCCATCTCCACGTAGTTCTTCCAGGTCCCGGCTGAAAATCGGCGGTGCCAAATGTATCATAATTTTTCCGCTTTTCCTCATTGGATAGTACTTCATTGGCCTCTTGTATTTCCTTGAATTTTTGTTCTGCGTCTTTATTTCCGGGATTTAAGTCAGGATGGTATTTTCTCGCAAGCTTACGATAAGCTTTCTTTATTTCTTCTTTTGTAGCGTTTCTAGAGACACCTAAAATGCTGTAATAATCCTTCTTTGGAGTCATATATACTTAATATAATAAGAGCTACCCTGCCGACTCGTCTTCCAGCAGGGTAGCTTTAAAGGAACTAGTTAACCTCAACTGCTATTCTCTTAGGCTTTGCCTCTTCTTTTTTCGGAAGAGTTAGATCCAGAATCCCATCTCTAAATGTTGCCTTTATCTTTGTAGAGTCGACATTTTGGGGAAGACTAAAGCTTCTGACGAATTTTCCATAGGTACGCTCGACCCTTAAGTATTTATCCCTTGGCACCTTTTCTTCAAACTTCTTTTCGCCCTTAATAATGAGGGTGTTGTCTTCTATACCAATCTCAATATCGTCTTTATTGAGACCGGGAAGATCGGCACTCACGACGAAGGAGTCGTCCGTTTCATGGATATCAACTGGAGGAGACCAGGCGCCTGTCGCTAATTCCTCATCACCTGTGGGAACTGATCTCATCGTCTCATCAAACATTTTGTTTATTCTCTCTTGGAGAGATCCGAAGTCACTCCATGGATCCCATACCCTTAGTCTAACCATTTTAATTACCTCCCTGTATAGAATTTTCTAACATTTCTAAGATAATCATAGTCTCTCGTGAATCAAGGAAATAATTGTAAAAAAAACATGAAAAGTCAGGGGATATAACTGATTGGAACTCTGCGTTAGTTTAATTTTTCAATCTGTTGTAAGACCTTTTCGGCTATTTCTAAAAAGGCCCGTGATGCTGGACTTTCGGGATGTGAAATAGCGATTGGTTTCCCCTCATCGCCACCTTTTCGGATCTCAGGATCAATTGGTATTTCCCCGAGAAAGGGCACATCGAATTCGTCAGCCATTCGCCTTCCGCCACCTCTCCCGAAGATATCGATTGTCATATTAGCTTCCGGAACTTCAAGATAGCTCATGTTTTCAACTATGCCCAAGACAGGCACGTTTAGCTTTCTGAACATCTGGACTCCGCGCCTAACGTCGATGAGCGCAACATCCTGGGGTGTTGTAACGATTAAACCGCCACTTAGGGGTACGGTTTGTACGAGGGATAATTGTGCATCTCCCGTGCCTGGAGGCAAATCGACCACGAGGTAATCCGTTCCCCTCCAATCAACATCTTCAATGAATTGCTTTACCGCACCGTGAACCATAGGACCTCTCCAGATGACTGTCTCGTCCTGATCTATAAGAAATCCTATTGACATGAGTTTCAATCCATACTTGTCAAGTGGGATGATCTTCTGTTCAGGAGTAGCTATAGGCTTTTCATTAATACCCATCATAATCGGAGTACTGGGACCCCAGATGTCAGCGTCCATAAGCCCGATATTGTTTCTCAACTTGGCCATACAAATGGCGAGATTCACCGCGACCGTAGACTTACCTACACCTCCTTTGCCACTAGCTACCGCTACGTAATATTTAATGTCGGGAAGCTTTGACTTCTCAGCTTTCTTTGTCTGCGGCTGCCCAGGGGAGGTGTGTGTTTCTCTCGCTCCTATGTTGATGCTTACCTCGGAAACACCTGGCGACTCTAAGAGGGTCTTTCTCACTGATTCCTCGATCTGAGACTCCAGTTTATCATCATGCTTGGGGAGTAGAATATCCACATTTACCATCGAGCCTTTTATCTCTATCTCTTTTACTAGCCCGAACGAAACTATATCTCTGGTAAATCCTGGGTACTTTACATTTTTCAGGATGTTTCTTATCTCTTCAGGGCTCAATTCCATTTCTTAGTGTTTTCCTCTCATGCTATACCTAGTCTCTGTTTCGCTTCATCACTCATCATATCTGGATTCCATGGCGGATCCCAAACTATATCCACAAAAACGTTCTTAGCTCCTATTGGCTTTATAGCCATCTCAGCCTGCTTGGCAATTGTCGCTCCCATACCGCATCCCGGTGTAGTGAGGCTCATCTTTATATTTACATTTCTTCCCGATATGCCAATGTCATAGATAAGTCCTAAATCAACAATGTTTACAGGAAGTTCCGGGTCATATACCGATCTGAGGGCTTCAAATACCTTTTCTTCTGTCAGGGGCTCATCTGTTTCCGTAGACTTTTCAAATTTCGTGAAGGCTACTTGCTTCTCCTCCGACTCTTTGGGCTTCTCGTCCTTTTTGATATTTATGATTTTTTTCATAGCCATATCTATTTACTCCTTAAAGCAGGTCTTTAAGAATCGTGATTTTGCACTGGAATAATATGTTACCTGTTAACTTGAATAATATCTAATCGGATTAGAAGACAGTTTACGTTGTTCTATTAATGATTCTCATGATTCTGATTTCTGTCATAACTATTTAGAAATGTCCTCTTAGTGTATCTAGAATTTCCACTCTGGTACGCATTGGTATTTAGATACGATTACATCTTTTCCAATCTGAAT
>JBAUII010000012.1:0-57328 GCA_049682815.1 Thermodesulfobacteriota bacterium
GAACAGTACCGATTGAATATTTTAAAAATAACAAGATTGAACCGCAGGTAGGTATTAGAATCAGGACAATAAACGGGGACTGCACAATAAAATCCATCTCCGGAAAGGAAGTAGAGGTTGATTACAATCACCCACTTGCTGGAAAGAATCTGGTATTTAGAATTAATGTAGAAGAAATAATTAAGGGTGAATAATAACTCACTTGAAAGGGCAACGTTTCATTAGCTCAAAGATTCATTAATTGGCTCATCAATCTTCTGACTAACAGACTCTCGGTGGCATTTTCAAGAATACTCCTGATAGAACGTACACATTCTCTTATTACATCTACATCCGGTTTAGGTTGAGAGATTTGAACATCTATCGTGATCAATTCAGCCCTTAGCTTGGATTTGAGTTCCGGCGTCATGTGCAGTTTATCCATTGAGCCTTTTATCAGCTCCGTTGATTTTTTTAATTCCTTGAATCTTATCGGTCTTATTTTAGTATCATGCCTTGCTTCATAAGACTGTTTTGGTAACTCCGATTCGTCTGACCCGCCAAAACGCCTAACCCCTTTGATAGCTGGAAAATACTTTGTAGGAGCCCCTGGATTTAACTCCGCCTCCTCTACTGCGCCGATTCCCTTATTTGTGATTGTTACCTTTTCTTCGTTTAAATACACGATTGCTAGACCTTCATTACTGATGTAATTAAGAATGTCGTCGATCTCTTCGTTTTCGAAGCCCAATTCTTGACCAAGTCTATATAGGCCTCTAACCGGATTTAGGACAGATGCCCCTGTTCTAGCGTACAACTTACTGAGGTAACTGTAACTTTTCAGCTTGGTTCTATCCTCAGTCATTAACTTAAAAACCTGATCAAAGATAATCTACTTCATTCCTCAAACCTAAGATTAGCGATATGTATCTGGTTTACTATATAACAATACCAGAAAAGGAGTTCTGATGAGAATCGGTAAGATTCGAGTTATCTCAGCCTCCTCCGCACCCCAACACTTATCTGCTCAACAATGATTACCATCAGAATAACGACAACCGTAAGCGTGGCGACCTTCTCATATTGAAATGCGCGTATGTAGAGTAAAATGTAGAAACCAATTCCGCCTGCCCCAACAAGCCCCAGCACTAACGACTCACGAAGGTTTAATTCAAACCTAAACAAGGTGTCTCTTGCCAAATCGGGGCCGACCTGCGTCAGAATTCCGAAACGTATCCTCTGCCAGAGGTTTGCGCCGACGCTATCAAGGGCCTCCAGAGGCCCACTCCTGGCGTTCTCAATCGCCTCGGCATAGAACTTGCCTAACATGCCGGTGGAATGGAAAGCTATCGCTAACACACCCGGAAAGGGTCCCAAACCCACTGTACTGACGAACATAAGAGCCAACAGGATTACTGGAATACCCCTCAGGACTGCCAAAAGCCACTTGATCGGTTGACTGACCCAGCGCGGTGAAATATTCTCTGCCGCAAGAAGGCCGAAGAAGAATGACACTACCGCGCTGATGAAGGTTCCAAACACCGCAATCTGCACAGTTTCACCAGTTGAAACAAATACCGTTTTTGCAACGCTCATATCGGGTGGAACCAACCGGCCGAAAAAATCCGCCATACGTGGCATACTGGTGAGAAGCTTTTTAACATTAAAATCCGTCCCTGACCATGCCCAGGCTATAAAAATTACGAGGAATAATATACCGCCCGCACGCCAGATACTATCGATTAGTCTTGGGCGCGGATAATCAAGTTCCTGGATTCCCCCTTCAATGGGAAGGTTTTTCTTGTACATTTGAACTAAACATTTGAGATATGTTAATCCCGGGGTCAAAGATTGAGCGAAGGGAAATCGGGCTTAGAAACCTTGCTTCATTATCGTAAACGATCCTTCCTTGCCTCAAGCCAATAATTCGGTCGGCGTAGTGCAGTGCAAGGGCAGGTTGATGAAGATTCATTATCAAGGTAACTCCGTGCCTGCTACTTACCTCTCCAAGCAATCCAAGAATATCATCAGCCAATGAGGGATCGAGATTGCTGACAGGCTCGTCTGCCAAGATGATCTCAGCTTCCTGAGCCAATACTCTTGCGATCGCAACCCTTTGCAACTGCCCTCCGCTCAGGGTATCCGTTCGTTGACCCGCCTGTTCTTCGAGATTTACCTCCTTTATCGCTCTGATAGCCGCTTTCTTATCCCTCTCCGGAAACCATCCGAATAAACTTAAAAAGGGGTTAACGATCCCCAATCTGCCCCACAATACGTTTTCAAAAACTGTAGCGCGGTCGATTAGATTAAAATGCTGAAAGATAAAGCCTATCCTGCGCCCGAGATTTCTCTGTCGAATTGATCCCATATCGTTATCGTATTCAAAAATCTTTATGTGGCCGGACTCTGGGTTAACATAACCATTGATCAATCGCAAAAGTGTGGTCTTGCCCGCACCACTCGGACCAATTATAGAAACTCGATCTCCTTTGCGTACATCCAGCCGCTCTATGTCTAGTACTACAGGACCACTTTGGGTATAGCGAACCTTTATATTCTTCATCGAAACTACATTTAAGGCCTTTTTATCCTGAAAACTTTGTACTCTCCCCTCCGGATTTACGATTACTTCCATCTAATTCTCCTCTATTTATCAAGGAATCCATATTGCCTGGCCATCTCCTCAACCGACTCGTAATCCCCATGATCAGCCTCGATGTAACCGTCAGGGCTATATACGTGCCTGAGAAGATGTTTGTATTCTGGCAGATTCAGTTTCAACATAGCTTTCTTAAAAGCCTCTTTTTTTCCCTCATCCAAATCCTTTCGGGCGCAAACCAGGTGAGAAGGTATCGGCTTCGACTCTGCTATCCAGGTAACCTTTTCCAGTTGACCGGGAGTTAAAAGCAAGTCGGCAAATTGACTGGATCCCGCTGCATCCACTAAACCATTTGCCACAGCCTGAATCGCCTGCTGATAACCCCCCGCAAAATACACAGTCCCAAAAAATTCCTGAGGGTCATCGGTGGGTTTTAGAAGCCCGGCTTCCGCAAATATATCGAGTGGATAAATATACCCCGACTCGGATATGGGATCCGCAAAGGCAATGCTCTTGCCGCGAAGATCTTCTAACTTTTTTATGCCGCTATCTCTTCTGACGAAGATCCGACCACGATATGTGGGACTCCCCCTGTATAACTCAGATAGAATAACTTCCGCCCCTATCTGGTCATGAGCGAGGACATAGGGTAATCCACCCATAAAGGATATATCTGCATCACCGTTCCTAAGGGCTTCCACAGCAGCTGCGTGATCCTGGGTAACAAACCCCTTAACCGGTATGCCAATCTCTTTTTTAAGATAGTCAGTAATAATCTTGATGTCTCCAATCAGCTTTTCAGGATTTTCCTGTGGTATAAACGCAAGCACTAACGGCTTTTCTTTTTCCAAATCAGATACAGCGTCAGCCTTTGAAAAACCAAAACCGAAAGCGAATAAAAATAAAAGAAAACACCATGAAATCTTCATCACTCTTTTCATCTCTTCCACTCCATTTAATCACTTAAGATGAGAGCCATATTCTTTTTCCATTTCCTGATATTCGATCCAAAGTCTTGTAGAACTATTCCAATCATCTGCTTTTACGGCATCGAGTATTTCTTCTAATTTTTCAGACAAGGCGTACACCTTTGGGGCCTGACCAAGGTCTTGCAAGCCAATTGCATCGACTCTCAGATCGCTCGACACCGTTTTTAGGAGAAGCTCGGTGTGAAAATTATCTTGGGCTGGTATTAGCGTATCTAACGTGCTTACAAAGGTAGAAAGCTCGTTCCAGTCCATTAAGAAGCGCGTGTTCTTTTGGTCGAATACCTCAAAGGGGTCTCCTCCCGTCCCGACAGCGTCAAGATACGAAGTTAAATCCGATTTCTGCCTTTTTGAAAGCCCAAGATGATGATGCTCGTCAAACCAATCCACAACCTCAGAAAGCGATTCTAAAGAACCGTCATGAAAATAAGGAGGTGTATATTTAATGTTTATGAGTGTGGGGGTATCGAAAAAACTGTCACGAGCGCCTGGACTCGCTGGCTTCCCTGATCCAATGTCGTGCCTCAAACCATCCATGAAATTAGCGCTGGGTATATGGCATGTACTACATGCACGACCGCCCATTCCTTTAAAGGGCGTGTTGAAAATTACTTCTCCTCGCTTAGCTTCGGCCGATGCATTGTCATTCAAGCTGCCGTCCGGATTCAAATACGTTGAGGGGAGCCAGTCAAATTCGAACATATATGCCACCATGGCATCTAGCATCAATGGTGTCGGCTCGGCACCACTGAATTCGTTCACAATAACGTTTCTTACAAAATCCCTGAGGCTGGTGAATCTGCCGTCCCTACCGTATGGAGCCGTAAAGCGCAAACCCCTAAGACTTGGTATATCAAGAGCATCATTCCTGTGATCATTAAACCGATGATTAAAAAAGTGGCCATCTACATCCACTGAACCCGGTTCTTGACTTATACCTGGAATCAGGAACCGTTTATTAATGTCACCTCGATTATGACAGGTCGAGCAAGCTATACCCAGGTTCCTTGCAGGTTCTCCAAATATTTCAGGGGAGTCAAACAACATATCACCAAAGGCAACTAAGAACAAGTCCTTTTCATCCAGACCCCTCTCCTCGAAATTGAGTACAAGACGCGGCAGGGGATCCTGATCGTTTAAATCAGTCCCGGGAGGTAACCAAGGAGCGATCTCTACATTGCCATTTGCAGCGATAACCTTTTTTGGCAAAGGAATTATCTCGCTCGAGCCCGCCTTCCCTTCGGATTCGTAATTATCGATTAAATAATCCTCTACGAGCTTCCTCGCATTTTCAAACTTGTTTGGATCAGCATCCATCCTACCCACTCCAAGGATACCGGAGCTTCCCGTGCTGCTCGACATCTCCAGCCAGGCCTTTCCCATACTGTCGTAAGCTTTTTGATCGGCTTGTTCGAGAAAGTTTTCAAATGCCCTGTAGATCCTCCTCGCGTTATGCAACTCCTCGAGTGCGACGCCCGGCCCGCCAAGATTCTCTTGTGCTTTAGCCAAGTGAAATCTTATCAACTGTGAAACAGCCCGAGTAGAAGTCGTGTAAAGTGCTGCCGTATCCTTCTTTGCAATAGCATCTTTTATCAAGGATTCATAATCCTCGCCGCTAAAGTCCTTTAAGGGCTTAAAGGCTTCGTAAACTGAAGTAAACACATACCCAGGCTCGTTAACAGTCATGAAATCCTTCTCAATCAAGTCCCAATCAATCGGTTTTAGATTTGCATAGAATAAACTTCTAAGATAGGCTGCAGGAACAGGATGCCAGGGCTCTTCCTTGATGATATGTGCATTTGCCGGCACCGAAAATAAAAACAAAATTATTACGTATTGTGCTAAGTTTGTATTGACTCGCTCAAGACTAAATCTCATTGTCTCTAATTCCTCTCCGAGTTAATGCTTCTTGTCCACGTGATTGAGGGTTTCTTCAACCTGAGTTACATAAATCTTCTTTGCGACCTCGAGCGGAAGGTGATAGTGAGATTTGCCAACCTTGATATCCAGATCTCCCTCAAACGGAGTCTTACTCCTTATGCTTATACTTACTCCGGGAAGTAATCCCAGTTTAAACATAAATCGGAGTTTCTTGGGATCACCGTCACTGACGCTATGGATCGTCAAAGTTTTACCCACTTCGGCATCGGCCAGGGTATATCTATCGTCTATATTCTCGATATCGCCACTTTTCGTTGGAATAGGATCCCCGTGAGGATCGGCCTTGGGATATCCGAGGACCCTGTCTATACTGTCCAGAATTTCATCGGATATATAATGTTCGAGCCTTTCAGCTTCATCATGAACCTTATCCCACTCCAGCTTTAGAATCTCTTTCAGGAATAGCTCGACCAGCCTATGCCGACGAATCACCTTCACAGCAACCTTTTCACCCGCATCTGTCAACACAACTCCATGATAGGAAATGTGTTTCACATATTTCTGCTTTGCCAGCTTCTTTATCATAGACGTAACGGTAGCGTTGGAGAGTTGCAACCTCTCAGCTATGGCGGACGTGGTTACCTTGTCCTTCCCTTTCTGAAGCTTGTATATTGCTTTTAAATAATCTTCGACAGTCGGACTTATCATTTGTATAAATTAATTTTATCTTTAGATCGGTCAATCAAAAGTTTTAGATTAGTCTAAATTGTAGAAAAAAAATATTACTATGTCAAGCAAGGGATGTATCGGAGGACTTTAGTCCTCCAAATAGTCGATCCCGTGGAAACCTGAAGGTTTCCGCTACATTGTAATTACCTTGCAAATTTGAATAGGTCAAAACAGAAACGTAAACGCGAGGGTAATCAATAATTCGTCATCCGTATTCCTTGTATGAAGATCAGGTGTCACTCCAAAGATTATTGTCAGCATCTCCGATACGGGAGCTGTAAAACCCGCGGTTACATCAAATACGGAAATAGCCCCTTCACCTTCGGCACTCTCAAGTGAATACCCGGCCTCAATGACCGGTTGAAACCAGGGTTTGACAAAATATCCAAAACCTATTTCAGCGACAAGCCCGACCCTTTTATCTTCGACCAGGGCAAGAACGAAATCTGCGTCCATGGAAAAGGACTGGCTGAAATTCTTTGTAAGGATAAATCCAAATGGTTCGAATACCCAGAGATCGGCGCTGCCACTGGTCGGAAATGTGATTCCGCCCTGGTATGCGAGCGAGAACGGGAATCTATCGCCTTCATCAATTAATCTGAATTTCATTCCAGCCTCTACATTCCCAAAGTCGGCTTCTGCATCTATCAAATCCGAATCTTCAATCGAAAGATATCCAACATTTGCGCCGATCTCCAAATTATCCATGACACCCAGAGTAAAACGGCTGCCGGCATCGAATCCAACCGAATTATCCCCATCATCGGCAAATACCAGTCCAAAAAACGGTTCAGTCTCAAGATGCTTCGTAGGAACCGATTCTGTGCTAGGCACTATAACCTTTGTATTGGAAATACCGCCTACGGCAAATGCATCGTCATAGGACCATAGAAGAACTGTTAATAAAACAATCGTGGGGAGTAAGTTTGAAAAGTCTAGAAACTCAAATTCTTTACCGACACCCTCTATTAAACATAAAACGCGCCTGTAGTGATAGGAATTAATACAAATGCTAATGATCAGAACCAAGATTGTAAGCTCCTTCAATAATCCGGCGTGTCTTTAGGCTAGTAAAATTTTAAAATTAGAATCGTCTAATCTTAATCCAAACTTGCTATCTGTCAAATTGGAAAATCGTGTCTAACGACAATCCTATCAGAGCCGAAGCCTTATTAAGGACAAACTCGAATGAATCAGATTTAAAAATGGCGGCGGACATCGTCTTGCGGTGAATTCACGTGCCATAACTTTTAAATAATGAATCCGGTCGTCAAAGTGGGTAAAATCTAATATCCCTGAATACTCATTCAACTCAAGGAGGGGGGACAAGCGAACTGCATATGTCAAAAGAATCGAAGGCTAAAGAACCGACTGAGGTGACCAACACCGAACTGGTTCTTCCATCGCATACCAATCACTACGGAAACATATTTGGTGGCACACTTGTCTCTTTTATGGACATAACCGGCGGGCTTGCGGCTATGCTTTTTTGTAACGAGGAGGTTGTCACGGCGTCCATCGAAGCGCTGGATTTTAAAACACCCATAAAACAAGGGGATATTATAGAGCAAAAGGGAAGAGTGCTATACACCGGCAAGACATCAATGGTTGTGAGTGTTGAGGTACATAGGATTGAAAAATTCACCGGTAACAAAGATTTTTGTTGCGAAGGATATTTCATATACGTTGCCATAGACAAAAACGGAAATCCGAAACCTGTACCCGCAGTAAAGGTCCTGACTGACACGGATAAAGAGAACTGGGAAATCGGAAGAGCCATAAAAAATAGAGCGCTGGAGAGGAAAAAACACGGGTCATGAGGAACTTAAGAAGACAAATAAATTTGAAATGCCTTAAATGAATATCCTGACAAAACTCCCGAAATGCCTTCTTTTAGCGAAAATGAGACAATTTAATTCTTGCTTTGCTTGTACCGTGACATAACCTTTTAACCCAAGATCTCAAACGATTTCGCCTTTACAACATTCTTAAACTTAAACAGAAAATAATTCTTTTTCGTGCTGAACTTCCCGTGTATTCGGAGTTTTTCACCTTTTTCAATGGCTAAGTGCCCCTCAGCATAAACATTTATCATATTCTTCGCGGGATCCGCCAATTCAAATAGAGTATACGGCTTCCCCGTAATTGATTTAGTAAATTTCAACCTGGAAACCTCTCCTTCTAACGTAATTTTTTTTCCTTCGTAATCGTCGGGATAGGAAACCACCTCTTTTATGGTGGATTCCAATGCACCAACGGAAGAATCTTGGGCATTAGACAGATTGGCAAAAAACAGAATCGAGAATAACAATGTTGATAATATCGTCATAATCTTAATCTTTTTTGGCATCTCTTCTCCTCTCTTGAGATATTTATTTGATTTTGATGAGAATTCCCCACCGGAGGATGCAATAAAGTCAAAAAATTCATCTACTTCTTATACTTGCAGATAAATTCATATATTTTTTCGTCTAAACTCCTCTCCGGTATCGGGGCATATTTGAGATCCTGTTTTTCTGATCCCACAAGCTCCCCATCAGGACTATAAACGTCTATCCTGGTTACCCCGTAAGACTTGCTGGAGCAATTATAATATGTAAAACTCAAAAAATCGGTATAGTTCTTTCCTTGTGAATATACCTGTGGCTTAGAAAACACAGACTTCAACCAAACGCTCCTAAAATTACCATCTATACTTATACTCGCAATATCGACAAAATAATCGATTTTACCGAATTTCGGAGATTCTGGAAATTCCCCTAATGGCTGCCAATCCGCCGAATATGCATTGGATGAGCAAAATACTAAAACAGAGAGATAGCTTATTAACACTCCACGATAAAAAGATTTGATCTGCATAACCTACACCTTTGTAAACCTCACTTTTTTGCCTTTGGCAATTTTTGCGTCTTATTATATTAACTCGTCACCAATTTTCAACCTGACAAATGCCCAGTTTCGAAATACCTATACATGAATATCCAAGCCTCTTCTATTATGATTAAACTATGACCTGGATCAAAAGTTACTCATCATGGGAAATTGGGAACATATTTCCCTATTTTTTTTAACATTATCACGAAGTGCCTAATACCCTCTCAACTGTTTTTCGGATCTCCTCCATTTTGAAAGGCTTCCTCATCAAGGAAAAGGCACCTTCCACCATTAACTTATCTACAGTCTCTTCATCAGGAGTACCACTGATAATTATTATCAGGGAACCAGGAACCAAAAACCTAATCTCTCGAAATAGTTCGATTATGTTCTTTCCGTAAATTGTCAAGTCTAAATAAATTATGTCATAATGACTTTCCTTAAGGAGCGCCAGGGCAGACTCGCCGCTGTGGGCGACGTCGACGCTGTGACCGGAGGTTACCAATGCTTCCTTTATAAGATTACAAATAAATTCTTCATCATCCACTACAAGTATGTTACCTTTCCTCCTCATTCTTACGGCAGTACCGAAATTTGCTTCATCAATTGAACTGATTTCGTCAGAACTTGAGATTCGTTGAATATTTGGAAGCCCTATAGTAAACGTTGTTCCTTTTCCGATTTCGCTGCTTACTTCAATTCTTCCTCCATGCCTCTCGATTATCGAATAAACCACAGAAAGACCAAGGCCTGTCCCGGACTTTGAATCATCGCTTTTCTTTGTCGTAAAAAAGGGCTCAAATATTTTCTGTAGATTTTTCTTAGGAATACCAATCCCATTATCTGAGAACTCTATCCTAACATAGTCACCATCAGTATCAGTTTTTATCGCTATCGCCCCGCCTTCGCTCATTGCATCCCTCGAGTTGAGCGCCATGTTGATGATCACCTGTTGTACTTCCCCCACATTCATAATAATAGGAGGAACCTTTCCATAATGACGTATTATCTGTATACCATCCGATTTAAAAGTATGTTCAATCAGTTTGATTGCATCTTCGATCACCTCCTCTAAAGATGCAAGCTGCTTTTTGTTATCCCTATTTTTAGAAAACGATAACAAAGTCATAACAAGATCTGACGCTCTCGCTGCAGCCTTTTCCACTACCTTTAAGTCCTCCCTTATACTCTCAATACTTGTCCTTGAAAAGGCAAAGCTTGTGTAGCCAATGATCCCAGAAAGAATATTATTAAACTCATGGGCGAGACCCGTTGCAAACTGACCTACTGCGGACATTTTTGCAGATTGAATCACTTGGGCCTCTAATTTCCTTTTTTCGGTGATGTCTTCTGTCACTACTGTCAGACCAAACTTCTCACCTGTCTCAGAATCAACCAAAGGTGAGAGAACGATCTCTAGGTATTTGTCATCAAACCTTATAATATGATTTGTACTGTATGAATCGTAATGGAGTATCTGAGGCATGACAGTCTTGAAATTGATACCCTTGATGAGATCGTCCAGTCTTGAGCCAATACAATCCTTCCCAAAAATGTTCAAAGTCTGAGTGTTAGCACTTTTTATTATCAGATCCATATCGGTTGTCATAACACTCTCATGGGTGCTGAACAGAATATTGTTAAGTTCTCGAGTTCTATCCCTGATTTTAAGCTCAAGATTGGCATTAATGTCTTGAAGCTCTCTCATTAGACGCCTATTTTCCTGAAGCAGTTCATACTTTTCAACAGCATGCTTTATGATGCTTTTTAGTTTATTGAAGTCCAGAGGCTTGGAGAGGTAATCAAATGCACCATGCTTTACAGCCTCCACAGCGGTTTCCAGGGAGGCATACCCTGTCATGATGATAACAGGTATGTCTGGATCAAAAGTACGAATCCTATCAAGGAGATTTATGCCGTTCTTCTCAGGCATACGGATATCTGTAAGGACAACATCGAAGAGATCTCCTTTCAGGAGATTGAGGGCTCTATCGCAGTTTAAAGCCGAAATTACTTCATAACCTTCGTTTGAGAAGATATCAGAAATGATGCGTAAAATTAATTGTTCGTCATCAACCACTAAAAGTTTTCTTTTCCCCTTCACTATCCTTTCCTGAAATCTCCTGAATTATTGGCAGTTCTATCCTGAAGTTTGTTCCCCTTTCGTTATCACTGTATATTATAATGTTACCATTGTGAGCTTCAATTATTTTATAGGTAATTGAGAGACCAAGCCCGGACCCGGTGTCTTTCGTGGTAAAGAAGGGGTCAAAAATCTTGGGGAGGTCTTCTTTTTTAATGCCAACTCCATTATCCGCGAAACTTATAAATATCTGATTTGAGATTTGATCTTGAAATCCTGTGTTGATCCTGAGTTCACCCCCATCGGGCATCGCTTGAATAGAATTCATTATTACATTAATAAATACATGCCATATATTGTTTAGATCGCCCATGATTTTGGGAATCCGGCCATCTAGATCTTTAATAAGTCGAATTTTATTATCTACGATTTGTTTTCTCGTTAGAGTCAAAACATCTTCAATCAAGTTGTTTACATCCACAAGTTCGAAATTCGCCGAACCGGGCTTTGAGAATTTGAGCAGGCTATCTATCAATCTGTTTGTCCGATCAACCTCGTGCTTTATATAATCAAGGTATTGAGCAATTACGGATGAGTTTTCCCCTTTTACACTTTGTGATAAATAATACCTTGCACCTTCTATAATATTTAAAGGGTTTCGTATTTCATGCGCAATTCCTGCCGCCAGTTGTCCTATCGCGGACATCTTTTCTGCCTGGATAAGCTGTGCCTGTGTCTCCTGAAGCTCTTTATTTTTTTCTTCTAACTTGTTTACATAATCCTCGACCAATTTAAAAGCAAATGCATTTTCAATAGCAATTGCAGTCTGGTTCGCCAGTGTCTTAAGCAGCTTTAAATCATAGCTCGTATACATCAGCCCGGATTTTTTTTCTCCCAACGAAAGAATACCTACCAGCTCATCCTTGAAAAAAATCGGAATAATCAGTGAAGCACTCAAAAGAGAGAAGGTTTTTTTCAATTCTTCGCCATATATATAATATCTCTGTTCCGCAATCAAATCTTCTTTAAACACTTCTTTTTTTGATCTATTTAATAAGAGGACTAACCTGTTATCGCTCTCGATGCTTAAACCACTTTTCTCCAAATCATCAATCGTAGTAGAATGAATCTTGTAACCATTTGCATTTCGATCGAAAAGTAGAAGAGAGGCCGAGTTGATGAACATGGTTTCTGTAATAGTTTTAATAATCTTATTAGCAATTTCATCAATATTAAGAATTGACGTCATCGCGTCGCTAAGATCAGAGATTGTCTTATTATAGTCATACCTTTTTCTGAAGAAAGCATTATCTAAAATGCTCTGAATTCGATTTCTGAGTGGATTAAGCGCTAACACGAGAAAGGCACTTAGGATTAAAAAGAAAGCGGGATTTTTCCAACCGCCATGTTTAGCAAAACCTATATTGAAACCAAGAACCAGAAGAGCAAAAATTCCTACCACCAACCCCGTTAAGGAACCATAGACCAGTGTCTTTTGAATAATTACATCTATATCGAAGAGTTTATGCTTTACAATCGCGTAAGCAATTGATAGTGGGAAAAATATTACTGGAATAGCTAAGAAATTAATATCGCTTGATTTTAGTATGACAAGTATTAGGACACCCAAAGCGGGAAGTGCAAGACCAACAATAGACCCCAATAATACTATCTGTGCCCTTTGTTTATCGATTAACGAACCCGGCTTAAAGTAGGTTAATAGTTGAGAAGTTATCAATAGAAGCGAGCTAAAAAATATATAGAACCAGCAAATTTTGTCTATAAATTTCCAGACCTTATAATTAAAAAAGTATAGCTCGTGTAGTACTAACAAGCCTGACGATATAAGTAAGGTGCCCAGAACCACGAACATTCTACTTTTCCACGTCATTCTTTCTGCCGGAAAAACTAAGCTTAAATAGATACCGAAAGCCGGGGCAAAAATAATTGCTGGATACAGGATATTTAGTAAATATGTAGACTGACTATCAAAATCCGATACGAACCAGACTCCCATTAGCAGGCAAAAAATGAGGAATACCTTACTTGAATACAAGTCTGGCTTTAGATAGTAAACTAAGACACCAATGATTAAAAAGGCTAAACCAACGATATATATGGTGCCAAAAATTAATAAGAAATCATAAAAAGAGAATTTCATGCTACGTATGTTCAACTCCAAGGCCTGGCCATCCCTACGAACCGTATAATCTATTACTGTGCCAGTTGGTTTGGTAGAAACTATTCGATAAATTTCTTTGGATGATTTTAATTTTTCCCCATTGAGTTCGGTAATTTTGTCATAGAACCTTAACCCCTCTGCCTGGCCCGTCCAATCGGAATGACCTATTTGACTTATTACTAAATTTCTATAGAGCAAAAAACCAGGAAAAGGTTTCTCTAGCCATTTTAGTGCCTGTATCAGATTAATAATGGATACACTGAATGAAAGGATAATGACTACGATCGCTATCGCCTTAAACCACTTTTCGGTGTGGAAATTAGTGAAATATCTTATTATCAGTCTCCAGAATAGGCCATTCTATTAATATTTTGAACTGCCCACTTTCAGTTTAAGCATAAATTATATTGAAATTAATCGGTCTTATAAACACATATAATATATCTTATAATTTACTCCAGCTACTTCTTGGTACCGCAGTCAGTCAAAGGCAAATACTGTCTTAATGACTCTGTTCTTCCTCTTATGGGCAGTCATCTTAATTGCTTGCCGGTAATCTATTAATTTACATTTATGGGTCAAAAGTGGACTCAAATCGACCTTCCCGTCTGCCATAAGATCAAGAGCTATTTGATACGTGCGAATTTGTTTTCCCTGGTAATTTTCAGTGGCACATGCAAAGCTCCCCCTGAGCTCTAACTCCTTTAACCATATGGGTGTCCAATCTACCTTCTTATGATAAGCGGCAAGGCCTAGCAACACCATCTTCCCACCGGTTCTCGTAAATCGAAGAGCATCATCAATAGACGAATCATTGCCAACACATTCAAATACTAAGTCAGCACCACCTACCAATACTCGTCTGCCAAACACTGGCTGATAAACCCTAGCTTTCAAAGAATAAGCCAAAGCTTCAAAATAATCTTTATGCTGCTGGAGGCAAATGACCTCATTTGCACCATAATGTTCAGCCAATTCTCCTTGGAACTCATATTTGGCTAAAACGACAATTCGTGCTTTACTTTCTAGAGCCCTTAACGCAGCAACGACACATAATCCAATTACTCCTGAACCAACTATCAGAACAACCTCAGAATCCTTCGGATAATTTCGGATTACAGAGCGCAGCGCAGAACAAAAAGGATCAATCAATACTGCATTTTCATCACTGACACCATCTGGTACTTTGAACAGTTGGGATTTGTGCGCTATAAAATAAGGACTCCACCCTCCACCGGTATCGAGGCAAGTTCCAATTATTAGCCCAGGGGCTAGGTTTCCATCTGCAAAATGCTCACATCTGGATAACTCACCACATTCGCAAAAACTACATAGTTTCTCAATACCTCTTGTGATACAAGGTAGAATAGGATCAACAACTACACGATCTCCTGTAGCAAAACCTTCAACTTTGTTCCCCAACTCTGCTATACTACCAAGGTTCTCATGACCCATGGTGAAGCGAGACGATGTAAATGGAGAAGCATATGATGAGTCTCGTAAATAAATAAGATTCATATCACTTCCGCAAATACCAGCATATTTAACCTTGACCTTAGCCCATTCTTCATTATGTAACTTCAGGTCATCGACATCTCGATATTCTAGACACGATATTAGACTCGAGTAAATCGATGAAAGCAATGTTCCCAGGGCCTTAGTAATGAGATAACGAGGAATATCTACAGTAAATTGCACAGCTTTCATCGTATTATTACTGCAATTATTAAATAATTAGCTCGTGTCTTACTTCGGTAACCTCCTCACCATAGAGCATGAAAACCCTTAGGTGGATGGCATCGAATCCCACCCTCTCAGATGGCTCACCTTTTCCGTAGGATTAGAATAATTCTATATCTAATTCTATAACACTTCAATCGATATTTAATTTCTTTAGAGTACATACGAATACTAGTTAAACATAACTTTAATATATATGTAGAGATACCACTTAGTCTTATGTTAGAGATATGTTACAGGGACAAGAACTGACAGTCGGTTTGCGGTGAATAAAATTGACCTTTTTAAGATCACTTTGTGCTATTTCTCTTAAGGATATTAATTAAATAATCGAACTATACCGCAATTATTGATCAATGTTTATGGATATTTTCTTGATTTAAAATACCAAACTCTTTGCCAACCTTTACCAAGACCTCCAAAGTTTTATTTAAATCATCGTCAGTGTGGGTCGCCATAAGACTTAATCTGAAACGCTCTTCTCCTTTTGGCACAGCGGGATAAGGAACGGCGCTTAGATAAATCCCTTCCTCATATATCCTTTTACTCATTTTTCTGAGCGTCAAACCATCTCCAATAATGATTGGAATTATGGCTGACTCAGTTTTCCCAACGTTAAAGCCCAAGGATAGAAGATTTTCTTTCATATATTTTATATTTCTCAATAAGTTAGCGTGCAATTCTGACTCACTCTCCATAACTTCAATTGCTGCTAGTGCCGATGCTGCTACAGCCGGCGGCAGGTTTATGGAGAAAAATCCTGATCTTGCGTAGTACCTTAAGTAATTTACCACTTCACTTGAAGAAGCAACAAAGCCACCTACGGCAGCTAAAGCCTTACTCAAAGTGCCCATAACTATATCTACTTTTCCCTCTATTTTACAATGACTGGGTGTACCTTTACCTCTCTCTCCTATGACGCCGGTTGCATGAGCCTCATCTACCATGACTTTTGCGCCGTAGCGGTGAGCGACTTCAATTATTTGGTCAAGAGGCGCGATATCACCGTCCATACTATATACACCATCAACTACCACTAATTTACCGTTGTATTTCTTCTCTGTTCTTTCCAACACATCCTTCAGACTATCAATATTCGAGTGTTGAAAAGTTCCAAAAAAACCGCCGCTAAGCATACAACCATCTATAATGCTTGCATGTGCAAGCCTATCTATAATTACCGCATCTCCTTTCTTTACCAAAGCCGATATGCACCCTACGTTAGTCGCATATCCCGTGGGGAAGACTGCAGCATCCTCACAGCCTTTCATCCGTGCTAATTTAATTTCCAGTTCTCTATGTATATCGTATGTCCCTGAAAGAAGTGCTGCACCCTCTGAGCCAGTTCCGTATACCCTGGTAGATTCTAAAGCAGCTCTTACCACTTTTGGATGTGTTGAAAGACCCAGATAGTTGCAACTTCCCATCATGATCATTTCTCTTGCTTCACCAAAGTTCTTATCAAACACCTCAACCCTATTTTTACAAGCTGTTATCAGCGGTATCCTGTACATATTAAAGCCCTTCTGGATAATATCTTCAAGAAATTCGCCGAATGGTTTCGTCTTGTAAAATAAGTCTTTGTCTGAATTATCAACAAAATCTGCTAGCGAGAAGTTATCAGAATTTATTCTTGTAGAACATTCCACCATGAATTCCTGTAATCTCCTCTTATCCGCCTCAAACATAGTTTTAAATTCTACTCCCATCCCCAAATGGTCTCCTAATTTTAATTTCTGGGCATCCTTGACCCATTTAATCTCGCTGTATGTTCTTAGGGCAGTAACGTCTTTGGGAAACCTAAATTCAAGAAGCACTTTTGCTCCGGGCTGTAATAGTTGTTTGGATTCAACAAACATTCCATAGGGAGAAATATCCCTCGCATGTCCAATTAATTGACCATTGGCTCTTGATACAACTTTAATGTCCGAAAATGTGATTCGTGAGCACCTTCTGCGTTCTAAACTCAATGTCATTTTAGATGTCCTCTTTTACTCTTATATTCTCAAACATAATAAAAAGGGTCTTTGATGGGTATTACCACCCTCTTTAAGAGTTCCAAATAATTTCGTCTGTTGCTCCTTCTTACAACCGTCTAATCTACAAGAAAAAGATTCTATATCGAAAATCTTACAAAATTAGTTTAATTATAACTTTCTTTCAACTATCAGGAAACTAATAATTGATGCTTGTGGGGATATTAAATCAATAATGAAAATCACATTGTTTATAATAACGACAGAAAGTTACATTTACCTTATATCCGACTAAAGTTGCTCTTCCTGGAACCATGCTCTTTGCTTCAGGCTACTAGAGCCAGTCCATGTCTTTATTATTGAATCTAATGTAAACACAAATCTACCTTGGATAGCAAACGGGGCTTTTGGAGCATCAGCCGCTCCTATTGATGGAACTACCCCTTCAATAAAGGCTCTCTGACTAAGAAGATCATCTAGACCATCACCCGCTATCACTACGCTACCAATGAGATCAAACCAGAGATGATCTAATATCTTCCAGGTAAGAGTACCCTCTAACTCTGTGCCCAGAAATCTATTGACTCTGGGCAGGGGTGTTACAGGATCGAGACTTAAAGCATCTCTTTCATCCACCCATGCGAATAGGGCTTGAGGCGTAAAATAGAGGGGATCAAGTAACTTCAGTGTAGTCCAAGCCCTGACATAGCCCGCGTTTATTACACTACCCTCGGTCGCATATATATTGGGTATCATATGTTTAAATAAAAGGTTATCGACTGTATAAGCGTTATTGAAAAAAATTGCACTACCTTCTAATCTATCAGGGGTTTTTGCATCATCACCACTCGCCCAGCCGAATTCAGCAACAATTAGATCTATAAAGCTGGGGGCTGGATCATAACCGACCCTAGCGGCAAGAAGAAAATTTTCAGCCGATATATCGATTTCGTCACTGCCTAAGATGACGGGTAACGGTTGTTCCAAGTTATTTACTTTTCCAAATAGGTCCTGGAATTCGAAAGTAGCAAAAAAGCGATCAAACTTATACTTTGTGTATAATGACCAATTTACCGTGTTATCAAGATCTCCAGTAAGCCCACTACTGACATCAAAGCCGTTCTGATTTACGAGAAATATATACCCCCCGAGTTCTAGGCTTTCACCTTGATATAAAGAAGCGAATCCGACCTCCCATCCTTTTCCATCCGCTCCATTAGCTATTGTTCTCCCTTGACTGAGTCTGTCTAGTACGACGGAAAAAAGTAGATTTTCCCAGCGCTTATCCATAAGAGCAAAAGGTGTAGTGTCAAACTCAAATCTATCCACGATACTACCAAAATCCTGATCAGGCATGCTCCCTGCATTGTTTAAGATTCCAAGCCCCCAGTCAAATGGCTGTCTCCCCACCCATAGCTCGCCAATTTTTATCCCCCCTATAGGAATTCCGGCCACCATATAAAGCGACCTGATATCGACCAGATCTATATCTGTATTGACCGGTGAAAGTATTTCTCCCGTGAATGTATCTGTTACCTCCCTAAGAATTGAGCCGCGAAATGAATCTCCCGGGCTCGGGGCTTCAAAGAATTTTCCTGCCACGCTAGAATCGCCTAAACCGCCCCAAATTATATTTTTTGCAATATCAAGCTGACTACGAAGTGACAGATTATCACTAATTTCAATCATGGGAGAAAGAAGCAATCTCGAATCGACAAAAAAAATGTCATCATCTTGACCGGGAACGGTGCCCGCAAAAGTAGCATCTTTAAACACAAATCCCCTAGTTCGATAATAACTAGGAAAATCAGTGTTAAATTTTATTTTTCTCAACAATGGGCTCAATGAATCTAATTTCCTTGTCACAAAATCTTCGAGTGTTTTCTCATCAACTCCCTTTTCGGATTCCAACTCTTTAATCTTTTCTCTGTCGGCTTCCCTACTGGCCTCGAGTCCCTCAATCTTTCTACGAAGCTCGTCAATCTGTGTCTGGCTCCGTATCTGAATTTCTTCGATCATCTTCTGATTCTGCTTCCGGATCTCTTCCACCTGCTCTTTAAGATATTCTATTTCTTCTTCCTTAGTCTGTGCCTCTGAGCTTCGATAACCAACCGTGATTGTCAACAGTAAACTAATGGATATTCTTAGAATAATCTTCATATCTAAATGTTTTACATCTAGTATAAATATGAGCCACTATAATATATTTATTTTATGATTTCAAGTAATACTTTAGTTTCAGTTTTGAATCAACATAAATGCACAACAATTTTTGTTTAGGTGCAAAGAGCATGATACTTTGAGATACTTCAAAAGTTTTGGCCTTGCGCTAATCGAAATAGTCTTGATAAATTATATAATTCATGAAAGCAAAGGTTAGAAACACACTAGATGACAAGATCGATAATAATTTTAACATTGATCCCCGCACTCCAATTGTTACAGCAATCCTAAAGTCTTAAATGCCGACAAAGCGAGTTTTTATAAATCGGGTTTTCTTTCCGTTAGAATTTTAGTTGATACTTAATGCCCGGGGAAAAGAGTTCAATTTATGAATTGGTAAGGTTAAATAAAAGATTTTTCAGATAATTCGAGCCAGCTCGTTCAATATTAGTTCGCGCCATTGCCCATACGTCATTGGGGATATTAATGAAAATTTCGATTATCTCTGGATCAAACTGCCTACCGGAAGATTGCTTTATCAAATCTATCGCCTCTTCGTAAGAAATTGCCTGACGATATGAACGGCTGGTAGTCATAGCATCAAATGTATCAACAACTGAAAATATTCTGGCACCTAATGGAATTTCCTTACCGGATATTTTGTGGGGATAACCGGTCCCATCAAAACTTTCATGATGACTCAATACTATTTCAGCCGCTTGCTCCAAGAACTTGAACTTTTTCAAAAGATTGTACCCGTCAATAGGGTGTTTCCTCATTATTTCAATTTCCTCGTCCGTAAGCTTTTCAGGCTTCAAAAGAACATGGTCTGGAACCCCTATTTTCCCAATATCATGGAGAAGAGCTCCCTTCGCGATACTCCCCAAGTCCGAATTCGATACGCCAAAATTCTCAGCAAGGATTATCGTATATTCGGTGACTCGATACGAATGGCGACCTGTTTCACATTCCCTCATATCGAGAGCCGAGATCATTGCTTCAAGTGTGTCTGCATAAAGACTAATCAACTGATTGGCCTGTGCTGTCACCTTTCTCTCAAGATTTTCCTGATAATCCTTGATATCGTTAATCAATCTCGATCTCTCAACCGCACGATTTATTACTGACTTTACACTACTATTATTAAAAGGCTTGACAATATAATCATATGCCCCTTCCTTGAGAGCCAACCTTGCGTATTCGAATTCTTTCGATGCGGTTACGATTACTATCGAGATATCGGGATGGAGCTTTTTAAGTCTCCGCAGTGTCTCAATTCCACTGAGTTTTGGCATATGGATGTCCAAAAGAACCACGTCGTAAAACTCTCCATCTCTAAACTTTTCTAGACACTCAATTCCATCCGACACACTTTCACTTGCAAAACCCTCTTCTGCTGCAATTTCCTTCAGCAAATCTGCTAGGACCTTCTCATCATCAACGATAAGTATTTTCTCTGTATTCCTATTTTTTTCGCTTGTATGATTTATTTGATACATTGCCGCAGGTTCTATTTCATATTATCAATATACAAATTTCGACGCCCCGTCCCGTGTATCCATAATATGTTACTCGAGAAATTAAACATTCCCCGTTATCACAAAATGTGAAACGTCAAGCTCCGTCCCTTCACAAATATAATAACTTTAACGTGAGACGGACCTAATTGCTAAGAGACCATCAAGAATATAAGCACCCATGCTTCAACTTCGATTTTCGAAAAAACTAATTTGATTTTTCCCCTGTCTTTTTGCATTGTATAAAGCCTCATCAGCTCGAGCAATAATTTCATCAATGGAGTGCTCAGTTGCCATTAGTGTGGCTCCAGCAGAAGCTGTAATGTTAACAACAATTCCTTCATCTAGCGTGATAGGCAACGAAGACAATCCCGTCTGTAACCGGGTGATAATTTCTCGAGCGGTATCCGGGGTTGTTTGCGGTATGCAGATAAGAAATTCATCACCCCCATAGCGACAAATAGAATCATATTTTCTGAGGTTATGGATAAGGTACTGCGCCGCATTTTTCAAAACTTTATCACCCGACAGATGACCGTACGTATCATTAACATCCTTCAGATTATCCAGGTCAATTAACGCAATTACGCAAGGCTCTCCTTTTCTCAATGCTCTTGCATGTTCCATAGAAAGCGTTTGGAAAAACGGCTGGCGGGTGGGAACCCCTGTCAGAAAATCTATCTTAGACATGTTTTCATGAAGCTTATCTTTCAACTTGAGGAGTAACGTAGTCAATTCCTGTTCCTTTTCGCTTAATACATCGTAATCTTCTTTTGTGATCGTATCCTCGAGTTTTGATTTCAACGCCAAGACTCTTGCAATATCGTGCATTTCTTGATGGGCCTTTTTCACCAAGAGAAAATCCTCATCGTTTACAAAGTATGTAGAAGTTTGGTCACGATACCATTTGCCGAAACCGCACTTGAGATAGCCGTCTTTCAATAGATACACATCGCTTATCGGTAATCCGCATAGAAGACTACGGTGCCATCCCTTAAGGCATCTGCTGTGCTCGGTGAGTCCATGTTCGATTGATCGAATATGGGATCGCGCCGCGCCCTCATTCGACTGATTATCAGAAAGTTCCGGGATCATACTGATCATACCTCATTGTCAATAACAACCAATATTATTTTTGTTTGAAACTCATAATATAATAATAAGACCTATAAACTCCTTCGATCAATTAAATTATTAAATCTGTTATTACGCTTTCAAATAATGATTACATAAGATAGGCTCCCTAAAATAGCTGGGATTCTGGAGCAGACACAGCCTAGTAAAATAGCATACCCAACAAGAAACAAATTAGAAGAATGAGAATAGGGAGCCGCCTCTATGGGTGACCCCTAATTTTACTGGCGCGCCCGGAGGGAGTCGAACCCCCGACCTTCGGATTCGTAGTCCGATTTAGCAGGATTTTGTAACTTTCTTAATTCATTAAAAATTAGCTAAACTGCCTGTAAATAAAGGCGATTTTCAATTCCATATGGTTTTACTAGATTTATAAAATGGTAAGAATTCGAAATGATTCTTTGACTATTCTTTGAAAAAAAAGGGGCTAACCAAGTAGCCCCTTTTTTGTTTATTTCGTTTCTCAAATATTGCGGTTTATATTCGTTCAAGCTTTGTATACGGTACGTTTATTTCTTCTACTTTCTTTGCCGACATCCAGGCATTTACTTCGCTTAACTTAAATCTTAACAAGCGCCCTACCCTGTAATGCGGGATATTTAGGGTCGCGACGAAATGATATGCGGTTTGCTTTTTCACCTTAAGATACTTTGCAAGATCATCCACGTCAATAAACCCTTCGCCTTCCATAGGTACCTAGCATCACCTCCCTTTTTTGTTATTTTTTGTTAACCTAACACATCACCTCCGGCAAACTGGGTCCAATGAATTACACTCAATTATAGCGGAATTCTGATAAAAATTCAACGCGCGTAGGTACTACCTATTTGCTGATAATAAGTAGATGTAAATTTTTCTCTGCAAGCCATCAACGCTGCTATGGACTTTCAGATAAAAGCCCGATCTCTCTTAACTCCTTAAGGATTGAAATCATATCCCGTTCCGCAAGCTCATTAATCCTTACGTAATCATTGGCATATGACCCGTAAAATTTTATTTTCGGAGGATCCACTCCCATGTACTGCTGGGCGTCTATATAATCCCCTTGCATTAGGCAGTTGCTCAAATAAAAAACCATTGCCTCACTGGTTACGGGTAATTGTTTCATTTTACGTGTGAACATGTTTTCATTTCCTCCAAAAGCGCGATATTCATATCATATGTATAAAGTATATAGCTATTTCCCAATTTTTGTTTCTAGGAAGTTATTGCCCAGCTCCCCTTTTGAAATCCCAGATAGTTATTCCGGGGAACTTCGGGCAGCTCATTCATATCGTTATTGGCGACGATATTGATAAATCTCTAGGTAATCATTTTGCTAGAAGCTCCTTCAACCTTAGTGCATTTGTCGTTGCAAAGCTGCGATAACAATTATTGAACATCACGTATGTTTCTCCTGATATGGGCTCTATTTCTTTAATAGAGGGAATAAACTCCTTTAATTCGTCGTCGGTATAATAGCATATCTTAATGATGTCTCGATTCCTTTTTTTAACCAATTCTCTTTATTTCTTCCGTGAAGACGAAAATAGGCTGTTTGAGTAGTAACATTAGGTACAAAAGGAACGGAAGCAGGGCTCTCGTATTGGGGTTCATCCACTGTAATATAGGTCAATTGATGCTTCCTCAAAAATTCAATGACAGAACTAAATATTTTTGGAGCAAGCCAGCTACCATGTCTGAATTCAATGGCTAATTGATAACCTTGCATGAGTTCCTTGCACCTCAGCATATAGTCAAGGTTCCTGGTCCCGTATTGAAACCAGGGAGGGAATTGGAAAACAATAACCCCAAGCTTATTAATGTCATGCATGGGATATAGAGACTCCTTAAAAGTTTCCGCTATCGATTTGAGTATTGCCGAATCTTTGATGTAGACATAGTTTCCAGTTTTTGCTTCCTCGTTTAGAAGATTACGAATATCCTTTGGCAGCGTTGAGGGCTTAATGTCATGTCCTGTCAATGCGCCATAAGCCTTAATATGAAAGATGAAATTTTCGGGAGTTCTCTCCGCCCATAAGGAAGTAGTTCTTTGATCGGGAATAGCATAATAAGAAGAGTCCACCTCAACCGTGTCAAACAGAAATGAATAATACCTGAGGCGCTTCTCTGCTATGCTCGCGCTTTTTGGGTAGAATTCGGAACTTTGTATTAAAGTCTTTTCAGTCCAAGAGCACGTTCCGATGCGAAGCATTTTTGGTATTTAAGGTCTTCAGTTTTGTATTGCACGAAATACAAAAATTATCTATTAGTCAGGATTAAACCTCCAGAGCTTCATAAAAATCGGTAATTTCCTGGCTTAAAATCTTAACAAGTTTTCATCCGCCTTAGTTATTGATACCTTTGTGGCTATTAATTATTGTCTACCATATCAATCCTAAACTCTGCGCATACACTCCCATGCTCCGACACGGCGAGCCTAGCGTTATGGACATTCTTACCCCAACCGGAAGGAAAAATGGAGTTAACATATTGCCTTGCAATCACGTTCCATGTATTCTGATCGAGTTAAGTAATATTGTTGGAAACTTTAACACAATAAATATCAGCTACCGGTATGGATCAGAGTACTAAGGACATTTTTGAGGTGTTATCATGGGTCGCCGCAGTATTGGCCGGAATTGTAGCGGCCGGCATTGCAATATATCAGATGGTACTGAACAGACGCCAGCGTAGTGAGGAGCTCCGCTGGCAGCAAGCAAACGCAGCGAAAGACTTACTCAATACAATATTTAACGATCCCTACTTTCGAAATGCTATGATCATGCTTGACTGGTCAGGGCGTCCGTTTGAAACTAAGCCTGGTAAGTGGGAACAAATTAAAATTAGTGACGTGCTTAGCGCTTTAAGAACGAGGCAGCTATCGTTCGAGGACAAAGAAGTTTTCATTCGAGACTGCTTCGATCACGTGTTCGACGCCTTTGAACGTTTGGAGCATTTCATCAGAATAAACGTTGTTCACTTCAGCGATGTCGAGTTCGAGTTTGGCTATTATGCAAAGAAACTTAGTGAACAACGTGAGGTGTTTAATAATTTTCTCTCTCAATATGGCTATAAATTGGCGTTGATGTTTCTTTCTAGGTTTGAAGAATGGTCATGGGCGTAAAACATTGCTCGGGATGCCCAAAGCCCCATCTTATACCTGTGTGCTTCGCAAACCGTAATTCAATACACCCGGATTTATCTGCGAATTGATAGAAATGAAATGCAATTGGAACCCATTTTGAGAATAGGAGGGTTAACCCTCTTTAATGTTCCAAGAGAAAAGCTTCTGGCTTTATCGGTGTCCTCGCTGCTAAGCACCACTTTCAGAATCCTTGCTATGTCTAGTTGATCAATCTCGCAGTAAGGCAGGGGGGGTTTTATTTCCGTGTGGATGCATCCGCCAATTCCTGAGACCTTCTACCTACCTCCGTATAGAAAGTATGGGACTATTCTCAAGGCCGCATTTACCAGAATTGCTAGTCTTAGGAAAAACCTAGGGTAAATAGTCCTTCTCTCATTACTAAATACCTTCGATGCTTCGTTCCTAACTTACCACTACGAGTAAAGAATAATCAGTGAGAATTTCGCTCTGGCTCTTCTTACTAGATTTCTTATATCCCATTGCCAGCTTCCTTGTTAATTGGATATCAAATGCTCTAATGATCGTAGCACCTCTAGTAGCCTGAACCCGAAATAAGATGAACATCTTGTTTTTAAGTATTAATTGATGTAATATCGGATCAGTTTGGGAGGAGTCTAAGCTAGAAAGCTATTAGTTAATTTCTTTCTAATCATGATGTCAGCTAATAAGTGGGTGGCAAAGAGGATTTAATAAAACGGCCCACACTACGCTCGACCTAAACTTTTGTCACCTGACCAATCAAGGATCCTCCTGAAGAGTGGGCATTGGTTATTTGCTAGGTAAACTTTTCGAAGATAGGAGAGGGTCCTCTACATACACTTTGTCTATTTTTCTGATTGATTCTGCATTCATGAGAGAGTTTTTAAGCGTTTCTTTATGAAGAAATACAAACATAATTCAAAAACAGGATTTAAAGGAGAGGAGGATTAATCTAATGGTTCGAGGGCTAACTAAGAACTTTTGCCCTCGATTTATGTATTCCCTGATAATTTCAGTTTTATTTCTTTCCCTATCCGCTTGTGCCGGAGTTCATTTCCACAATGCAGGGAACGAGGCCAAGGCCAATAAAATCCTTGAAGACTATAATAAGGTCGAACTAACTTCTCTGATACAAATCGGACGTGACCTTTCTACAAAGCTAATTCAAGATGAGCTTCAAATAAGACAGGAGCTTATAGATACATTGGTTAAGGCAGACTTAAGACAGGTCATTGGTTCCAACCCCGAGGATATTGACCCGACGACGGGGGGTAAACTAGGATGGAACAAGCTAGAAAAAGAAATAGGGGATGCTTTTAGTGGTATCGACGATAAGAAAATCATTCGAGAGATCCCCCACTACATGGATTATATCAGACAGTCAAAAGAACGCTATGAAAAATCCGTTTCTCTCTACAAATCTGAACCTGATCCTGGCACTCAGGAGATTGATTGTTCGAAGATAGATATAAAAAGAGTTGAAAACACAAGCGAACCGCCATTAGGCGAATCAAGAGAGAAATGGTCCGATTATCAGCAGTTAGTTATTCCTAATTGCAAAGACTTACGTGAAGCTGAGAATACAGGTAAAGAAATTCGGCAATTGTTACTAAGGATATTTGATAAAGAACGTAAAGATAATATTGAACATTTAAAGAAAGAGATTAGTGCTAGCGAAGAAAAGGAGAACGAACTCAGGAAAAAATATGATGAAGCTAAGGAAAAGGTTGCGAAAGCCGAAAAAGAGCTTGCCGAATCTTCCGAAGAGAAAAAGATAGAGGAAGCCAAAGTAAAGGTTGATCAGCTGATAGGCATTTTTAAAGACATAGAAAAGATTATCAATGATACGAAAAAATTACCATTCCTTGAGGCAGAGTTTAAAGCAGATTTGTTGGAGACTCTGTTATCACTTAGTGGTTACATTACTGGGGGTGCAGAATCTCCCGTAGCCAAAAATATAAGTGGTTTTATACAGGAAGACCTCCCTCAGATAGTAGGTAGCTTTAATGCGGCCCAAAAGCCACAAGTGGACGCGTTGCAACTAGCACTGGCAGTCGAGCGGCTAAAGTATAGAAGGCTTACTACGATAAACTTGGCAAAAAAGAGATTACTCAGCCTTGATGAGGCAGAACTAGGACTTTATGCCGAAGAGCTATCTGCATGGTCCAACCTTGATACAGCTGTTAATGAAATGACAAATAAAAGCAAACATACACTGCGAATGACGAGCCTAGATGAATATTTTAAATCTGCTGATCTTAAAACAAGAGAAAATATTGTTTTGGCTTTGTATTACTATACCCTGGCAGATATATATAAGCAAAAAAGAGAGAATATAAGTGGCGTAGAACGTCGTCAGGCTTACCGGTCATTATCGCTAGATATGAGCGAGATTTCATTGGAGGCTTGGGACTCGCTTATCAGAGCGCCGCTCAATGTCCTGGCTAGCTATCATGAAGGTGGTATTCGCTCGGAAGATATAGCGAATTTACTGAGAGCAATACAGGCTGCCGGTATTATAACTATAGGCGTGAGGGTAGACTGATGAGGAAAAAACCTTCAAAGTCAAAGGTATTTTGTGGTATTTTGCTATTAGTGATTTTCTTTTTGAATGCCTGCGTACCCAACGTAGTGACGGATACTACTATACAAACCGCATCTAATATTGATCAACTTGAGAAAGAAATAAGTACCTATCAGAAATTTCTTATCAAGTCTGCTGAGGCAAGGATTGACCGAATGGAAAATCAACGAGCCCGTCTAATAGATTTTAATAAACAGCCAAAAGCAAGACCTGCAGAGCTATGGCAGGTTGCAAACCGGAAAGATGCCTTAGAACTCTTCGAAGGTGTTTACAATATGGCGAAAAAAACTGTAGACACTAACAATGATCAGTCGAGCCTTTTGGCAGAATCTAAAGCATCTCTTGAACAAGCAACAGTCAAATTCAGGAGCCAAAGCGTACTATTGAAATCATTATCTAGTCAGCTTACGGGATTAGGCGCCTCAACCCTGGACGAATTTACATACTGGATCAAATTTATTTCAGCCATAGCAGGTGAGATTTCCGATGCGGAAAAGACTGCCAGTAATCCAGCTGAATCTTTAGGACAGCCATCTGGTACAACCGGGAATTCTCCCTAGTTTCAACAACAAAAATTAAAAAGGAGGGCTACATGTAATGCCATTATTTAGTGAAATGAGTCCAGAGGAGCAACAGAGAGTCCTAAGAGGTCTTAACTTTAAACTTCGCGCTGTGGCAGAAGCACAAACTAAACTAAGAGCAGCAAAGCGGAATTTGAGTCTTACTCAGGATGAGCTTTTTGCAATTGAAGAAGGGCTTCTAAAGTTAGGTTTCCGTCACGACGACATTATAGACGAAATTAATGCTTTCGAAGAGAGCAATATTGCGATAAAACCACCTACTCAAACTCAGCTCGAGACGATGATGAACAATGTTCGTGAAATACACAATATTAATATCACAAACGAAACTGTTAGAACTTTCATAAAAGCTGCGACTAAAATAATCGACCGAACGGGTAAAATTATAATGATGGGTTAAACCCATCTTAGCTTATTAGAGACTAATCTGATGCCGGTGTAATAGCAATTGTACGAAAAATACAGGGAAAATTTGAAGGGTATGAGCACAGACGGGAAAACTTGGGCCCATACCTTAAGAAAAAAAACTTGGAGCCCCTTATAGTGTACCTGGACACCATGACCATATTCTTCTTTCCGTTAGCTACCTTCCAATTGGATTGCCTCTGGTTTGCTTGGTAAGTAGGAGAAACCGCCTATTACATTACTGACTATTGCATAAGGAGGCAAAGTTTGACGTACAACAAAATAGATGCTGGCCTATTAGTTGCGTTGAAGCACTACCAAACAGAAGGACGTGCTGGACTAACTCGGCACATACGGTCGTTAGGGATTATATTCTCTGAGCATAGTCCCAAACCAGCTCGAGTTGTAGTTTTCATTCATTGTGACGAGCAAGCACAGCTTGATCATTTGAGTCAGTATGGTGTGAGGGTTAATCAATCAAGTGGGAACATCAGGACAGCGTTTTTGCCGCTTGACAGTTTAGAGTCGGTATCTGATGACCCTGTTGTCAAGCGAATCATTGCATCGCGCTACCTCCTCCCCCTAATGGATGTGGCATCACCAAGGGTTCATATCCCGACATTTAGAAATAACACTGGATTAAATGGAAGCGGGGTTATAATTGGTGTGGTTGACACCGGCATTTACTCGAATCATCCTGCTTTTACTGGCCGTATTTTGCGCATTTGGGATCAAATTATACCTGGGCCAGGGGTTAATGAAGGAGGATATGGCTTTGAACTTGTTGGAAATCAACTCACCGTATCCAGAGACCAGAACGGCCATGGTACGCATGTTGCTGGAATTGCTGCTGGAGCTGGATTGCCCTTCGAAGGTATCGCACCGAAGGCAGAGTTAGTCGTAGTAAAAACCGATTTTGACTCCGCTCATATTGCTGACGCGATTTGGTATATTTTCAGGATCGCAAAGGACCTCGGACGTTCAGCAGTAGTCAACCTCAGTCTTGGGGGACACTATGATGCCCATGACGGAAGCGATTCATTGTCACAAGTTATAGACAAAGCGTCAGGCCCAGGGCGGATTGTCTGCTGTGCAGCTGGCAATGAAGGCGACAAGAACATACATGCGCAAATCGCAGTAAGACAGGGACAGGAGGGCTTCATCCGTTTTCAAGTACCGGCTGATTCATTCTATTCAACATGGATAAATGGTTGGTACTCTGGCGATGATCAAATCGAGGTGGCTGTGCAGTCACCAAGCGGTTTTCAGACACCCTACCAGGGAATTATTTCTGACTCTGACAATAATCCAGCGAATGCTTACATGCTGGCGGACGGTGAAGTGTCGATTGTTACTCCTGGTCCAAAAGATAACCGTGATCATAATTTCTTAATTGATATTAGTCGTAAGTTTGCACCAATTACCGGAGGTACGTGGCAGGTGCGATGGCGTGGAGTTTCAATCAATAGGGGGTTAGTAGATGTATGGGCGGGAAGCGTCGACGGCCTTGGTGTAATTTTCACAAGTAACGTGGAGCACAATCTTAAGATTGGGAGTCCAGGAGCCTCAGCAAGCGCAGTGACTGCCGCCTCATACACGACGAAAGTGAAATGGACAGACATTGACGATAACCCTCAAGAAGTAGGGTCGTCTTTGGACAACATTTCCGATTTCAGCAGCGATGGTCCTCTGCGCAATGGCGTGCACAAGCCTGATATAGCCGCACCGGGGGAAATGATTATTTCATGTTTATCAGCAGATTCTACACCTGATAGGGGAGAGATGATTAATCAACAGTACAGGATCTGGAGAGGAACAAGTATGGCAACACCTTTTATGAGTGGTATAGTTGCACTGCTGTTACAACGAGACCCAACACTAGATCCTGAGGGAGTCAAGGCGCTGCTCCGGGCAAATAGTTTGATTCCGGGGCAGCCGCCAGGGACCTTTGACTCGAAATGGGGATTTGGGTTAATTGACGCGCTAGGTATTTAAACTTTTTGGGTTTCTTGGTGTAGAATTTTCATGTGAACGAAGAGGTTTGGTATGGATTATCAAAAGATAGACGCAGCACTTGCTGTTGCGCTGAATGACATTCAGAACGCAGAAGAAGGTACTTTGACACTATTTATTCATACTACGCATGTTCTTAGCAGTACTGAAACGGAGTTCTTAGAAAGGTTGGGAATCAAAGTGATGACAAGTGGGCAACAGATATTTACCGCAACCATCTCTGCCCGTGCAGTTGCGGAATTATCTGACCAGCCGTGGGTACGGTACCTTAAGCTTTCTAGCAAATTGCGTCCCCTTAGTGAGAGGTGATGGCGGGCTTACATTTGTACTCTAATACTTGGAGGTTATGAACATGGCCACACTATTGCCAATCGAAGTAATAATCGAAATGGCAAAGCGTGAGCATCGCTTACGACACTATCTTTGGCATGGAGTCAGAAATTCATGCGGCAGTTGAATTCGAGCCAACAACAAGCCATCCTCAACATACATCCTGGATGGGAACCACCTCGTCCAGGTCTAGACGCAAATCGCCGTGCAATCAGAGACAATGATTCAGGCGAAGATTTCCTCTTCATGCACTGTCAGATGATTGCTGTCGTTAATACAATTCTAAACCAGGTAGGTGACCCTGAGTACCCTGGGGTTGAGGGATGGAAGCAGGTACCCCCTCCCAGTGATCCAGATTATCCAGTTCCACTTATTCCGGGTGTACAGATATCCCAGAAGTCTGATAATTACTATAATACCGTTCTTGTTCCATGGGAAAATCAGTATAATAGTCAAGGGTATCTGACAAGCGTTACCCTTGGTCAGCTTGGTGCGGACCTTGAGTTTACCATACACAACGATATGCATGTACGGTGGGCTGCTCAAACACCTCTCGGGTTTCGGCCTAGCCAACAACCTCTCAATCAACCTGTAGATCAAAGGTGGGACGATCCCAAGTATGACTTTCTTGGCGACACATATTCGAGCCATGTGAATCCCATTTTTTGGAAATTACACGGCTGGATAGATGATAGGATTGAGAATTGGAAGAATAAAAACAGGATTGAGGAAATACGCTGGAAAGGAACATGGTTGGGACCAATAGAACACGAACATGCTTCGCCTCGTATAGCTCCTTTTTCCGCTATAAGGACCGGTGAGAGCGAGTTGCGGAAACTCGAGGAGGTCGCCGGAATACTTTTTGAGGCTGGATTTGACGGTTTCTTCAGGCCAATGCCGCACCCATAGCCATGAAGTACCTAAAGCCGCGGAAAAGGAAGTGCAGTTCCTGTATATATTACTAATATTGAGGACTTATATTGTTAGGTCCATTAGGATAAATTTTTTTAAGGCGGGACATTGGTAGATCAACATGATCAAAGTTATTGGTAATTGACGGTACCTTCAATAACCAACGCGTTCCTGTTTCACGCCTCTTACTTGATCGTGCCGTAAAACAAGGTCAGCATGCAATACTCACTTTTTAATCAGCCAATTTGCAGTTATATTTAAATTGCTCCGCCACCCACCGTCTTTTAATTATACAAAAGTAAATAACCCTGTGGTAAAACCACGGGGTATTCAACAGGTAAATTAATAAATTCCCGCCTGTATCAGTTGTGAAATTTAACGGGAAAGATCAGATACCCAGGTTTTTGAAACACACTTTCTGTGAATGCCCTGAAGAAGCAAAATACTACTTTAATACTAATGCGTGTACGTGAGTTTTAGGAAGTACAAAATCAAGCATTGCAGTTGTATGGCAAAAACTATAGAATCTTCAACGTTGTTCCTTTATAAGCTGTGAACACCAAGGACACCAGTGATTGTTTGGTAAAAAAGAGCCGCCCACTTCAATTAGGTGTTCTTCTACATACTTCATGTTGGCATCGCATACTTCAATAGCTAATGCAAAGAAATCTATAGAAGCGGGGTCTAAATGATAACTCCATCTAGGATTATAATCAGCAGGCTCTTTTATGATTATGCCTTTAACATGTATCATATTTGTTTCTTTGCCGCTAAGAATATCTCTTGCTTTCTGTATTTTTCTTGGATCGGTCAATTTGAATAAAAATGTTTCTTTATCAGGCGGACAGCCAAATACAAATAATGCTTCTTGGGGCCTTTGTGGTTGTTCATCACACGATGTTAACAAAAAGTTACAGAATAAAGCTATTATGATAATAAGCAAATCTAACTTGACTACTTTCTTCATGAAATAACACCCCCGTCCGTTAAGATTGACTTCAAATTTACCAATGCTCGTCCTAGTTGTGTCTTTGTTATTCTACAATTCTTTTTTCTATTGCACAAAAGGGGGATTCAAGATCCTCCCTTTTCCCGTTACACGTTGAAATCGAAATTCATTTTGTTTTTTGGTTTACGGAACTAACCGAACGTGTGATCCGAAATTGCCGTTTACAGATGGCAGTGGGTTCTTCATAAGCTCACATGCAACGCTACTGAGTGGGAACATACTCCCAATAGCCTGATTTAGCAGATTTTGGATGCCTGCTGCACAAGCGCTTTGCAGTACATTCAGTAAGTTTGTATATAGTCTGGCAGAATTTTGGGAAAAACTCAGTCCTCATATATTAAGGCCGAAATGAACAAAAAATAAAATTATAATTCAATAACACCGGATCCTAAATTTTTCATTTCAAAAAAATCCCTCAATCATCGTCTACCATATCAATCCTAAACTCCGCCCAAACCGGCCTATGATCTGAGACAGCAAACCTAGCATATTGTTCCCGGTATTCTTTAGATCCGTCGCCAGGATCTTCAAATAATTCTTCATCAAACTTAAACATGCCGTGCTGGCCTGTGTATTCCCTCACATGTGTTTGACTAAACCATATATTATCAAAGAGATTGGTATCCCTTGTGGTTGTAGCGTTTTGTTCGCATTCTGTCGGAGTTGTGCATGAGTAGATAGAAGCTGTGTTTCCTACGGACTTGAGATTTTGGAATGACTCATTATTGGGATTAAGGTTAAAATCCCCGACTATGAGAACGTCGTTTTCGGTATTATCGATCAGGTCATTGTATACATCGGCTAAGTGTTGAACTTCCTCTTCTCTTCCCCCTTCTCCTAAACCACCGCATCCTGAACATACATGAATTGACAGAACCTTGAAGTCAAAGTTGCCAGCTTTAAAAGCGGCAAGATAGGGCGGTCTTGCAAAATCTCCCTCAGCTAGGTGGCCTAAATCTACAGCTTCGATAATATCTTTTCTGAAAAGAAAAGCATACCGCTCCTTCTCACTTCCGGTTCCTGAGACGGGGCTAATTAGGGAGCCATAAGAATTACCTAGCACTTTGAGCCAGTGTGCCAGTCTCAAAATTACCTCTTGGTCATTTACTTCCTGAATAGCGATGAAATCGTAATTTCGTAAGATGTAGCTGATCTGGATTAGTTCGAAATCGCTTCTACTATTTGTGGAAAGGTCTCTTATGTTCCAGGTGGCAATTTTGATTGATTGGCCTGCCCAAGTATAAAGGGTCAAAATTTGTAAACACAGTGCAACTACAAAAACAGGGAAGGTCAAAAATAACGGGAAAATTTTTTTCACGCATACCTCCTGTTATATCGAGAGCAACAGTTGTTTAGTATAAACTTTAAGTAGCAAGTTTACGAAATTTTAAGTAGCGACCTTGTCTTCTATATAGACATGAGCGAGTTTGTTTTATTCTTGCTTGATTTTAGACGTAGTTTTAATTTAGGTGGAGCTTAGCTGATGCAATATACCCTGCGAATAATCTTTGTTCTTGGTGTCATAGTCTCGCTGACAGCTTGCGGACCAAAGATTATATCTTTTCAAGCAAGCCCGCAACGGATATGTAAGGGGCAACATACGATAGTTTCCTGGGACGTAAAGGGGGGTGCAGTCCTTTTGGCGGAGCCCCCAACTTCGAGTACAGGATTAACCCCCTCGTCGGGCTCTCAACGCTTTCGGGTAAGTGAGACGACTACTTTCACGATAATAGCAATGCGAAATGGCAAAGAAGATGCCTACGCTAGGCAAGAAGTTGTTACATTTGCTGTTGGAGATACGAAGGAGATCGTGATCAAAACCAAACCAGAAGGTGCGGATGGATTGGTTGCAATCGAAACACTCCGGCCTGAAGTGTGGGATGATTTAGTAAGAATTGATACCATAACAGGTCAGTCTGATCGCACTCTTCGCGTACTGCATGTAGGCCTTGAAGTTAACCTTCCGGCTGATGGCAGTTCATCTGATAAGATGCGTGGCGCGAAGATGAGTGGACTCTGGGAGATCCACGCAAAACTTTTGCCTGGAGAGGTGATGGGCGATCCTGCCCGTGCTCCTCCAGACCGCTTGCGTCTTCTCGTCCGCCTTTCGTGTATAGACCAGGAGGAATAATTGCGTGCCGGATCCAAGTCTCATTGATACAATCGTAATTGTAATGATGGAAAACAGATCGTTTGACAACATGCTTGGCCATTTGAGTTGTCAAGGATACGACAATAGAAAAGAAGTAGAAGGCCTCCGTTATCCCTTAAAGGACGAAAGATACGAGAACATATTTGAGGGTGAATCATATTACCCATTTTCAATGAAAGATATTATGCTTCCGAGTGACCTCCCTCACGAGAGGGATGAAATCAACGTCCAACTCGCTCACTCATCTGTGAGCGGTACTTACACAATGAGCGGATTTGTTGGGGCATATTACCAATACACAGCGGTGAATCGAACACAGAGACCGGAACCAATGGGCTACTACCCGCCCGACCAGGTGCCAATAACAAACTTCTTGGCGAATAACTTCGCTGTCTGTGACCATTGGTTCTCCTCGCTTCCCACAAGTACTGTACCGAATAGACTAATGGCTCTGAGCGGCGAGAGCCGCGTAGATAAAACCGGGCGCCAGCTTTTTCCTGAAGAGGGGTATATAGTACTAGACTGGCTTAATGACCATGGCATACGATGGCGGGTATATCATGCAGGTCTTTCGTTTTTTATGTTGCTCGGTAGATTCACCGATGTGTTAGGTCCCAACTTCCGGTCTGTAAAGCATTTAGCCATAGACGTAAAAGTGGAACGGCCGGATCAGTTTCCCCAAGTTATCTTTATCGAGCCATCATATTATGATGCCAGGCACTTCGGTACCGATCAACCAAACGATAACCACCCACCATTGGCTGTAGGCTTTGGCGAGGATTTTATACGTCGAATCTACAAAGCCCTGACTTCCAATCCGGAGAGATGGAGAAATACTGTTATGATTTTAACCTATGACGAACATGGTGGCTTCTTCGATCACGTTCCTCCATTGCCTATAACGTATAATCCACCGGGAGGGGAATATGCACCTTTCGAAAGTACAGGTGTTCGAGTACCAGCGATCATAGTTTCTCCTTTTGTCGCTTCGCACGCTGTTTACAAAGGGCTTCTCGACCATACTTCAATACTTCAGTTTCTAGCGGAGCGGTTTGCTCCTAGAGGGGAAGGCTACTCAAAATCTGTAAACGAACGCCGAAACTATGGAATCAGAAGTGTGTCCCAGGTTTTGGATCTTGACACGCCACGTACTGATATTCCACCTGTTCCCTCTAATAAAATTCAACGAGTCACAATCTTAGGTTTGGAAGAAGTAGAAATGCCACAGGGGCTCATGCAAACGGCTTTTGAAAATGCCGCTTCGAAAATGATCGACGCTTGGCCCGAGCAAACAAAACAGAAATTCCCCGATATTTATCATTGGAGTCTAACGAAGAGCAGCTAATATACGCGTAACGTACAGAAGAAAAAGCTATAAGCCCTCCATTGCCATGGAACACCTGAGCTATCTCAAGACCGAGTACAATCGAGTACAAAAGATATAAGCGTAACAAAATCAGTCAGGGTTTTTCGCTATATTAAGCCGCCGCCAGTTTCTTTTCCCTACTCTTATAACATCTCCAGTTTCTAATTTTCTAACTTCTACAGGGTCTACTAAACGGTCACCATTTAGGTCCACAGCTCCTTGCATTATTAGTCTTTTACACTCAGAATTAGATATATCAGGGAACAGAATTTTTAATAGGTGTAGAACGTTCATTTTTTCTTCTCGTATGGTTAGTTCAGGGATATCAGTGGGAGTTTCTTTTTCCGAAAATGTTTTAACGAAAAATTCCTTCTCGTGGAGTGCTATTTTTGTACCGTGATATCTCTCAACAATTTTCTCTGCTAAAAATAACTTTGTATCACGTGGATTGATCATACCCTTTTCAAGTGATTGTCGTATCACTACAATTTCTTCTAAAGGAACCATTGTGTAAACTTCAAGATACGGCATAATGAGATTATCTGGAACACTCATTATCTTCCCGAACTTGTCACGGGGAGTATCTTTAAGTGCTATATAATTTCCTAGACTTTTACTTTGTTTTTCTTTACCATCGATGCCGGGTGTGATTTTTGTAGTAATTATTACTTGCGGAGGTTGGGAAAATTTTTCCTGAAAAAACCGGCCCATCATCTCGTTAAATAGTTGATCTGTACCAACAATCGTCAAATCAGCCTCAATCATCAGTGAGTCATACCCTTGAAGAACGGGATAAATCAATTCGTGCATATAAATTTCCTTGTTGTTCCCGATCCTTTCTTGAAACATTTCGCGGGATATTAAACGAGCATGTGTTACCATAGAAAGTAATGAAATAAGATGTGATGTAGACATATTATCGAACCACTCGGAGTTTCTCCGTATTTCAAAAACATCATCGTCAGTGATTAAAATTGATGAGACTTGCTGAATAAACTCTTGTGCATTTTCCTCTATCTCTTCCTCAGGAATAATAGGGCGAGTTTCAGATTTCCCAGTAGGGTCTCCAATGCGCGTTGTAAAATCTCCAATTAGAAATATAACCTTATGGCCTAATCCTTGGAGTTCCCGCATCATCCATAAATTTACCGCATGACCAATATGAATAAATGGAGCCGTGACGTCTACTCCATATTTTATACGAAGTGGCCGCTTCAAATTAAGGCGTTCCTTAAGTTCTTTCAGAGTCAACATCTCGTCAACAGTTCGATTAAATAATTTCGTCATGTGTTTCATTTGAATTGGGGGCATAGATAATTAAGCTTGTATCCAATAATCCAGGATATGTTCGAGTATTACATCTCTAATAAGAAAATTACGGTATAAGATGCATTATACAAATTCCTTGGGCTTTTGTTAAGCGCGTGTTGTCAGACGATCATTGTACATACTCCAAACTGGATTTTAAGAGCTTACCGCGCACATAATTGGGCAATTGGGGCGCCTCATCGATTTTGCCAAGGTACCTGGGTGCTGAAGTATACCAGAATAGCCATCATATCGTGATCGTCATCGCCATTTCCCCAAACTTAATCTGATAGCAAAAATTCGCATTGTTAAAATGATTATACACATATGCTTCAAACCCAAATTACTTATTTCCATACTCATCGCTCCGGAGCTTGCTATCCGTGAAAATGTCCACTAGTTCATACACCGTTGAAATTGTATCATGAGCTCCTGGAATTGGCACATTCGAAATATGAATTGCCGTACAACCTACGTCAAGAGCAGGCGCAATATCCAGGTTGAAATTATCGCCAACTATAGACAAGTATGAGGTATCTATTCGTAAAGTTTTAGCTATAATTTCATAGCATCGTTTTTTTGAGTAGTCTGGGGCAAAATCCTTTACATAATAGATCTTCTCAATTAGATCCGCTATCCCCAGACATCTTTGAAGGAGTTTCGAATACAATGGGGATGCCAATGTTACAACAAATTTAACTTGGGGGAGTTTTAGCAATACCTTTCTCAGTTTAACGTCATAGGACAAGTAATCGCACGGATTAATAGTGTCAAACACTTGGCTGTGATATTCGGAAACCGAAGCTCCGATTGATTGAAATCCGTGGAATGGATTGGGGTAATTGCTCGCAAGATTTTGATACAATGAATCTACGTCTTGTCTTGTTATCCGTAGCTTTCCCATTAGCCACGATTTTGTTTTCTCTCGCGTAGCAAATGCAAGCCTGCTGTCAGCTGGGTATAAAGTCCCATCTTGATCAAACACAATACACTCAATATTATAATAATCGGTGATAGGTTTCTCCTCCTTCGTTCACAAAGCAGTACACGGTTCGAAGATAACCTTGATCACTCTCGTCTCATTCTTTTTCCTTGTTAAAGTAAATCCTTCGTAGAATTGATCCAAGGAAAGTTTATGGGTAACTAATTGTTTTACGTCTACCAAACCATCTGCAACAAGATGCTTTGCTGTTTCAAACTCACGCACTCTCTCCCAAGTGGAATAGGAGTTAGATCCTAATATTCTTGCTTCCTTAAAAAACATTTGTCTAAAGTGGAGGGATCCGAGAAAGTCAAAATCGAAAACGCCTAGTACTACTACAACCCCTCCAGGGGCTACCAAATTAATGCAGGAACGGAGCGTTTTTGACTGCCTTCCTCCTACTGCTTCTATAACTACATCAAATCTCTCCTTAAAACTCTCAAGTTTGCTATTGTCATGGGTTAAAAGAACCGCCTCGGAAGCCCCAAGATTTGAGGCAAGCTTAAGTCGGTACTTATACTTGCCAAATAGGGTTACTGAACCTGCACCGAAAGCTTTCATTACCTGCAAGCAAATGAGGCCAATCGGACCATCGCCAACAATCGCTACACTCCAATTCCGTTTATTGAGATCTAGAGAGTGTATGCAATGAACAGCTACGGCAACGGGATCTATTAATGATCCTTCTGCAAACGAAACGTGTGGGGGTAGTAAATATAATTGATCTTGTCTAGCACATACATATTCCGCAAATCCCCCAGGAAGGTCGCGGCCAATACATTGAAGATCTGGACATAATTGGTATCGCCCCCTTCTACATTGGGTGCAGCGAGTACATGGAAGCAAAGGCTCGATGGCGACACGGTTCCCGACAGCAAACCCCTTAACCTCATCACCACATTCCGCGACTAAGCCCGCAATCTCGTGGCCTAAGATCTTGGTTTTAAGGTATTCTGCTGGAGGTGATTCGTAGAAAAATTTATGTAAATCGGTTCCGCAAATCCCCACCGCCTGAACCTTAACTTTGACCCACGAAGGTCCGAAAAGTTCGACTTCTGGTATCTCTTCAATGATAAATTTCCCGACGTTTTCAAATATAAGTGCCTTCATGAAGCTCTTCGAAGTTTACTCCAAGTATTTATATAAAAGCCCCGTATCGCCGTTCGAAGACTCTACGAACTCTATTAATTTTTCTAGTGGCTGACCTTTTCTTATCACGTCCTTTGCCTTATGATAGCCCTCTTTCAAGTCTTCAGAGAGTTGTGCAAGATATAGGAGATTGGCAGCATTTATACAAACAATATCCTCATGCGCTCTCGCTCCGCGACCATTCAATACTTTTAGAACATGCTTTATATTTACTTCTTTTGTTCTTCCTTGTGCTATATCTTTTGGAGTATATCTTGGTAACCCGAGTATTTCCGTAGGCTGAATATAAAGAACCTTCTCGATTGCCGCATTGCGCATCCCCATTAATTTTGTCGTTCCATATACACCTATTTCATCGAGAAAATGTATATCGTCATGCGTACAAGAAACGATCATGGCATTTTTTATACCGAATTCTCGCAGCACTTTAATGGCGAATTCTACATCAGGATGTGCTAGTCCATAGAGTATGGTATCAAATTTAATTGGGTTTACTAATGCTGCCAAGCCAAAACTTAGTACATGAGGAGCATAGAACCTCCCGCCATAAACCTTATCAAATTTTGGAATGTACTTTTCTATAGGGAAGAAGCCAAAACCGGTTTTATTAAGTACGTCTGCCATCTCGCCGACCTCTAAATCTATATTAGCGCCCACTTCTCTGACAAAATCAGCTGAGCCAGTTACTGAGGAAGTAGACGAAGAACCAGGTTTTACTATATAGGCACCCAGACTTGCAGCAACTAATGCGCTTGGAGTAGAAATATTTATAGTTTTGACGCCCTTTTTCCCACTTCCTGCAGCACTGATTAGCAATTTGCCCTTTGGTAAGTTAACTCTTACGGCACTTTCAGGAGAGTATTTGTCCAGTTTGAAAGCTGTATTTAACAGTGCTACAACCTCCTCAACGGTGGGTCCTCTAGTCATGATGCTCGTTAGAAACGCACCCAATAAAACATCCCGTATTTTGGGCTCTCGATGTTTTAAAATATCCATAAAGGCACTCTCCAAGAGATCAAGCTTAATCTCTACATTTACGTTCAGCCTATAGAAAACTTCTTTAATATTCCTCGTTTTCGATATCATTTTCATCCGCGCCATTTGTTACAAATTTCTATTAACATTTCAGCATACTGAACCTTAGATCTCTGCCAGAGAAGATTATCGGTCTGGCAGATTTCATATAACTCATCTAAATCTTCTCGTGAATAATAGGAAACAGAGCACATCATTTGATAGACCACCGAGTCCAGAGGTGAAGTATAAGGACCCTCATGATGCACAATCAAGTCTCTGATACTGTCAGGTTTCATGTCTACCGTGATCGCCGAACCAGGTATGCTTTTACTCATTTTAGGATAGCCACCTAGGCCTTTAATAATCCGCGAGTATAACGCGCTTATTCGCATAGCCAAGTTCATGCGGGAGATCACTTTCTTTGTAAGTAACACATATAAATGCTCCTCGAGACCTAGCATTACAAGGACGTATTCATTTCCTTCCTTCATTCCCAGGTGTACAAAGTCAGCGGTCATCAAGAGAACTGCTTGTTTCACCGGAAATTCAATTCCTAGATAAACACCTTCCTGTTGGTAGAGTTCGGAAAGATCTTCCTCTGCAGCCTTGAAATCTTTATCCCTCAGGCAATTAGAAATCAGGTATGCCGTTAGGAGAATATCCACACGCTCTTTTTGGGTACGAAGAATCCCCCGGTTTGGATCGAATCCAAGCGCGATGATGAATTCTCTATATTGAGCAGCTCTTTCCTCGATAAACGAAATCGTTTTGTTTCGTGCATTGTAAGAATCCAGATCTCCTAATACAAACTGAACTCGAAGGCCAATTTTTTGGAGGAATATTGCTCTCATTATTTGAGAAACAGTACCCATATGAGGTGGCCCGCTTAAGCCAACGCCAGTAGTAACTATGCATTTAGCCCCTTCATTTAGTCCACAAGCAAAAATATTACCTTCGTGATGACAGAGCCACTTTTTTTCGAATTCCTCAGATTTAATCCCGTAAAGGTCAAAGTTTATCGGTTGAAAGTGGAGGGGATTGTATCCATATTCGGCAATAATACGTCTGTAATATGTTTCATCAAAAGTCACCACGGTCCTGTCCCATTATCTCATTAAATTTTAATTATTCCCTTTGGCTTATCAGTCCTCACCCATATCTCATTAAAGATCCTCTCAGGGGATATCATCTTAGAGATGGTAAACCAGAATATAATGCCTAGCCCCACATCACTTACGGCTTTAATTAGAGACTTTAGTCTAGTTGAATTTGTGGTTACGGTGAGAACTCTAAAATTTTTTGCGCCAAACCTTTCCTGAAAAAGGCCCCTTTCAAAATACATTTTATATCCCTTTATCTTCTCTTTGAAAACTTTGGAAGCGCTCACTGTATACCTATCAACCTCAAGAAAAAAATGCGCTTTGCCTTTGGGAGTATTTAAGACAAAATAAGCATCTGGGATCAGGGAAATTTTTCTCCCATGGTGTCTTATCTTTTCTCCAAACGCCACATTTCCCTTTCTGAACTTAAGCTCTTCTTTATTTCTCCACTCTATTAGCGAGTACCCGCTTCGGTTCTTACAAGCCTCTTCTAATGCTAATTTAAACCTCCCTATCTCAAGCTCATGTTCGAGGAATTCCCACCTTACCCTATTCTTGCTCTTTGACCAGCCAAGCTCTTCTCGGGATTTCTTTAGCTTTCTTGAAAGAACTCTTGCGCCTTCAGTCCAGAGCGAATAGAGAAGTTCCCCCTTGCCTTCAGTTACGGGTTGCTGAATCCTATCTAAGAAACCATGATCATATAATTTTCTTAGGCGTCTATCCGCAAAGCTCTTAGATTTAAAAAACATCTTTGTGAGCTGAGTAGATGTTAAGAAGCGGTACATATGAACTGACTTTAGTATCTCTACATCTCTTGGGCTAAGCTCTAGTCTTTCAACCGGAACCCTCTCAGTCCACGCTCTTCTTTTTTCTTGCATGCCGCTAGTCCTTTTCGTAGAAATCTTCTATGTCTTTTGGGATATGTCTCTCTTTCTCCCTTCGCTCCTTAAGCTCTCTTTCTATAATCTCGCGGCTTGTTGCATATTTACTTCGTGAAACATCGCGGATCTCTTCTTTTCTCTTTCTTGCCGTTTCTTCTTGAGGCATCTCAGGGGGAGGATTTGTACTTAGGTTAAAATCATACTCGGCTCTATCAATCCTCACTACTGCTTCACCCATGCTTAAGTTCTGAAGGTCTTTGGCATCAAAAGTGGAAAATCCCTCAGACAATTTTCTTGCGTCAAAATCTCCAAGTCTGAAACACACCCTTGTAAATGGATTTGATATAACAGATGATGCGACTTCCCTATCCTTTCCCCAGATCTGCATAAGCTCCTGATGCGCTAAGATCAATCCCAGCCGATACTTCCTTGCTCCCGCAAGGATTGATTCCATTGACTTTGTAACGAAGTTTTGAAACTCATCGATGTAGAGATAAAAATCTTTCCTTTGTGCCTCTTCTACCTCTTGTCTTGTCATTACGGTTTGCTGAAGCTTGGAAACTAGTAGCGCTCCAAGGGTATAGGCGTTCTCTTCTCCTATTCCACCATGCGAGAGCTTACAGAGAAGGATTTTCCCCTCATCCATTATCTTTCTAAAATCGAGTCTGTTCAGCCTCTGCGATACAATGTTTCGTATAATCTTTGGCCGCAAGAAAGTATCGAGTCTTGTAAGGACCGGCCCCTCAGGTCTTCCGGGAAGAAGCGGGAATTCTCTCCTCCAATAAAACACTATTTCTTCATCCTTTACAGTATCAAGGTACTCCTCCCTAAAATCCTCATCCACCAAAAACCTCCTCAGGTCTCTTAGCGTTCCCCCCTTTGGGCTCTCAAGGAATGCGAGAATGGAATTTGCAAGGACCGAGTTCATCTGGTCCCCCCAGTTTGAGGAGAACCTTCGAAATATTGAGGTAAGGTCTGATGCCAAAAGGGTTTTCTCATGCTCAGTATGAGCATAAAGGATATTAAAACCTATTGGATATTTCTCATCTGACGGGTCAAAAAGTATTATATCCTCAAACCTCTCCTCAGGTATTCGTGGGAGAATCTGCTGATCGATAAGGTCGCCATGTGGATCAAGCACAGCCAACCCCTCTCCGTTTTGAATATCTTGCACGATCATATTTAAAATAAGGTTGGTCTTTCCTGTCCCAGATGCGCCTATTACGTACATGTGCCTCGTTCTATGCTCAGGGCTTAAGGTAACTATCTTTTTTTCGCCCCTGTGAATGTTTTCCCCAAGAATAAGCCTATGGCCAAGGGCAATGTCAGGACAAGACTTAGTTCGCGCTCTTACCTCTTCAAGCTTCTCTGAATGGACTGAGCGTGACGGGAGATGCACAAGCGAAGCAAGCTCCTCTGAATTTAGGAGCATTCCGAATCTCAAACTTGCTCTACTAAGAACACAATTTCGTAGCTCGTCTGGCGCACAAAACCCTTCCCCGGGAAACCTTTCAAACCTCTGGAATGTGGTAGAGAACTGGTTGAGAAATCCCTCAAGCCTTTGGGCTATATGCTCGTCTGACGTAATGACATTAAAGCAGACGGCAAAAAGAGGAGATTTGGTTTTCTCCTTTGCCATCTCAAGTATATTTGGCTCGGCAATAGCGGGCTTTAATGGGTTAAATTCATGTCGCGCGGCCGTAAGGATGTTTTGTGCCCAGTTATGCTTTGTGGGAACTAATATAACCTGAAGAACCCCAAACTCCTCGTCCGCTAGTTCTTCTAATGCTCCCATTACTACGCTTAACGGGTCTATATGAAAGTTTGGGAAAACCTTTAAAGTACAAAAGTGGGTATTCGAAAGAACGTATTCCCGGACGATGTGTCCGTTTTTATTCTCTTTAGTATCATGAAAAGACGGAGAAAGGACTTCCGATATTCGATCGCTCGACTCTATGAACTCAGAGTTTGGAAAGTGGGTAAGGAGTTGTCCCATTATGTGCTTGACATGAAGAGACCTACAATACATCTGAATTGAGATTTTCTCATGCGTCCCTATAATCTCAAAGCTAATTGGATGAAAAACTTCTCTTAATGAAAGAAGAAATTGTATAGATATTCCTGGTGTTACTTCTTCATCGTTTGAGTGAAAAACTTTTATAAATCTCTCCTCGCCCTCTGCGACGTAATAATCAGGAGTAAATGGATTTTCATATTGTGTATTTCGACTTAACCACCTATGGAATGGACTTGGCTCAAAGGGTTTCTCTAGTCCCATACAATAGAGATCCGCTGGGGTAAGCTCGCCATAGTTATACTTTGAGAATGGAGGCTCCAATGATACGAAATCGTTGAAGACAATGTGTCCGCCCATACCTCGTGTCATCTCAGCTTCCAGCTTTAAGTCCTTAGCTTGAGCTACAGTCTTTATCTCAAACCCTTTAAGAGGTGTTGCCACCTCCTCTCTTTTCCTTGGAGGAATATGCTCTTTCTTTACCAGTTTTTTGCCAGATACGTCTATCTCTTTTTCAGATGTCAATTGCTACCTCACACTTTGGACATGGGATATACCCAAAAGTTCCCTTACAGTTCTTGCACTTATCAAAGACATGCCTCTGTGCTACATACCCACAGGTGCATTTCCATTTGCCAACGAGGTCTAACATCGTGCCGCAGCTAGAGCACTGGGCTACTGCGATTAAGGATTTATGAAGATACCGAGTAATCCAGTATGAAGCTATGAGGTTGATAATTATCAGAAAGCCGAAAAATACAGTTGCGCCTTCACTTCCAGAACCACCCGCAATGAGAGCTAAAAGCGCAGTTGATCCAATAACATAACCCAGGGTGATGAGTCTTTTCTTGCTTCTTATACCCAACTTCTCCCCCATACTGGACAAATGTTGTGGAGACTCTAATCAAGCTTCTCAGGCTTTTGCTGCTGCATCTGTGCGATAAAAACCCTGTTCGCCTTTTGTGCGCCTGTGTATGCGGTAATAACGGCTATAATCCAGACGATTGCGTACAAAAAGTATCCTATGATAATAAAAAATAGGGGAATAGATATGAGTGAAAGTAGGATAAAGAGAATTCCAACTCCTGTATCACCATTGTAGATCTGACCAAGCCCCGGAATTAATGCCGATAAGAATAGGGAAAATAATGGACTCTTTACCTGTACTTGTTTTGCCATCCTTACCTCCCCAGGAAGTGATTGGGTGGATAGCGGGTTTCTTGAGGGCGGGTGATCAAAAAGAAAAAAAGTTGGAACAAGAAAATGCTTTCGAAAAAGAGATAGAGATACTTAACTTGTTATAACTATTTGAATAATCTGTTCAGCTTCCTCATGTCCTCGTAGTTATCATAAACACCCCTTAAACCACTCCCATCTTATTATTATTTACAAGAACTTTATACTCCTTTTGAGTTCGGAAGTCAACAGATTTTTTATTTCACAGGCCCGATAAGCATAAAAATATGTAAAAGTTGCGTTCACCTTAATTCGTAAAAAATCACGAGGTACAAATTTACAACTTTACACCCCTCACTTATACTCTATAAGCTCAAATCGTCTCCCTGAGGCAAGCCCGACAACTATTTCCTTTTTTGCTTTTTGAAAAATTTCTTTCCCGCCAATATCGTTGAGAAACCTCTTAAAAGAACTACCATTACTGAAATAGAGCCGTTTCCCGTTGCCATTGAGAATAAAATAAGGAACTTCGACTGAAGTATTATCCCTATTATTTGTAAGCCCATACTGTTCCGCTCTAGTTAAAAGCGTGGCCCCATCTTCGTACCGTAAAACGATACGTATGCCATTATTCTCATATCCATGCATTCCCCTATCCTTTTCTTCGGATATCTTTATACTCTCCTCACTACCGACTGGCTGATTCTTCTCGGGAGGTATTTCTAGTTTAATGGGATTTTCTGACAGTTCGTTTACAAGAAGCTCGTCGAGCGTCGGACACCGACACTCACCGATCTTTGGTGTAGCTTGGTCCTTCCCAGTAAAAGCGGTTTTGGGAAGAGATCCGTGTTTCTTACAATAAAAAAGAATAAGTACCAAAAACAACACTGTAGCCAAGGAGAATAGAAGAAGGCGCGGGATGATTCTTCTCATTATTTAGTTGTGCTCCCATGTTCAGTAAATCCTAGGATATCCCCGTAAATGGAAAGAGCGATGTCGCTTTGCATCTCAATCTCGCGCACTTTCTCTGGTTTCTCTGCATCATATTCTATGTTCCCCTCTTTTTCAGGCGCCTGTTCGGCGTTGAAGATTTCCTCATAGCTTCTTAGGGCCGAGAGGATATGATCTTTAACACTAGATTCACTCCCCTCCCCCTCTTTCTCCTCATACTCTTCACCGTCAGGCGATTTTCTTGCATACGTGTACGAGTCTTTTTCGTCACTATTAGAGGCGTAGCCGTTGCTCTCCGCGATTTGGTCCTTTTCTTGGTAATCTTCTTCTGTCTGCTTCTTCGACTCATAAGGTACTACCTCATTATCAGTCCTTACATGACTGCCATGAACCCTATGAAGCTCGGATTTTTGTCTTTCCGGCTCAAATAACAAATAGAGCCCGTAAATGAAAGCAAGTATAAAGATCAATCCTACGATAAACCTCATCTTTTCATACCTCCGTAATATGGTTTTACAACTACATCTATCGCCCTGCGGGAAAGATAAAAATAGACGAGTCGTACATCCCGCCAGGTTACATCGTCTGAAGGGTATATTTCGACGCCCGCATTTTCTTTCGCATTAATTAGTTTCTCCAAGTCTATCGCTCCTCCGATCGTCCCTTCTCTGGTAATTTCAAATATTCCGTGAGGCGAGATAAAAATGGATACTCGTTCTACATCCTCTATCTTTCTCCCCGAATCTGGTACGGAGGCCTTCCCTTCCTTCTTAAATGAAGCTGCGGTAAGAAGGATATACGAGACTGCGATAAGCAGGAAGAGCATGTCGGTTTTAAGGGTAGAGACCTCTCTAACCCTCTTCATCGATACTCCCCCCAAGGACATAGATAACAAATAAGCGTCCTATATGATCCAGGCCAGATCCAATAAGCGTAGTGGTAACTGCCAAGGCAAGAGCGGAAAGAACTTGGGACGGATCGACAGACCCGTTTTTACCAAGAGCGCTCATTGAGAGCATGATTCCCCAGACTGTTCCAAGAAAACCGATGTGCGCGAGCAGCGAACCTGAGTTTGATATTGCATCAACCAGCTGATTTTTCTCAATCTCTGTAATACCGTTTTTAAAAAACTTTAGATGGATTGCCTCAAACACATTTCCAAAAAATATGCTTCCCAGAAAAAGCATAGGAAAAAGAAAGGGGCCTGTCCGTTCCCAGAGAACGAGTGGTATGTCCGTGCTTGCTATTATAAGCACAAAGATTCCTAATAACAGAAAGAGGAATGCGCTTGCGCTGAAACGGATATTTTTTGCCGATGCGAGCCGTTTTATCATTCTTATACACCGATCCGATTCTCTGCGAATTCTTTTAGTTTTGATAGTAGAAGAAAAGCATCTGCCCTGTTCCCGCGATGAAGTTCATTTGTAATCGCGTCACAATAACGTCCATACGCGGTAACGAACCTCCCCCATTCCTCGCGAAGCATATCCCGTGCGACAGACGCCTCACGTAACCCCAAAGAAGCCGGAGTAAGGGTCTGGTATTTTTTGCTAAAAGAGGCAAGTGCCTTTTTGAAGCTTTGAGAAAGCTCATGCATAAAATATTCTCCGTCATTTGCGGAGGAGTTTCGGAGAGACTTGTTTTTTTCATAAGACATGCTGCCGTATGCGCTTGGCGGAGTAAATTCTTCTTTTGTGCTCAGGCGCAGTTTTTGAGCACATTGTATGAGTGTTTTTTCTTGAGAGGCCGATCCGCAACCATCCCTGAGAATGCTAAACCATGTTACGCAAACCGAAGGAAGGCCGGAGCCGTCAAGCTGAATTACGTTACAGCTTATGGTAAGGCGCTCGAGCGCAAACTTGAGGGCTTTTATATCCCCGTTTTTTGAGGTCGCGCGGGCGTCCTCTGCAGCAATAGTTGCCTCTTGCTCATAATCTAGAGAGGATGCAAAACAAGGGACGGCAAACAATAAACATAATGTTATCACGCATTGTTTCATCTTTATTTCTCCTTTTTAAGTTTTTCCAGAATCTTTAGCGCAGCAGGCTCTTTATTCTCCTCTGACTTACTTACCTCGCCAAAAAGGGTATGTTTTAAAAACGTGAGAGGCTCCGTTAAAGAATTAAGACGCTTCTCCACAACCTCGACACTCAACCTGCTGTATTTAAGCTGCGCTACGCTCTTAAGATACTTTTTCGCACCCTTAAGGAATATGTAGTCTGCTTCAAGCTCCCCAAGCCGCTTTGCAAGTGCGCGCTCAAGTCGGGGCGCATGATCGGGCATAGGAGTAAACACTTCTTCTAGCCCAGAAAGAACTGCGAGCGAAAGAGAATCATCCTGAGTGGGAAAAATGTTTTTTATGGATTTTGCAATGTTCTTTTCAGTTGGGCTTGTTTTTGTACGTTGAAGCTGTATTGATTTAAAGAGCGCATAGCGAACATTTGCAGGAATATTGAGCGATTCGATCATCTGCTCGGCGAAGGAGTGAGCGCGGTTTACGTAGGTGTGGATATCGCGAAGCAGCGAAGCCTCTTCTGCAAGACAATCTGCATTCTGTTCCCCGACATCACAGGACCCACGATACTCCTTAAGGTCTGCGGAAATTCTACCGGAGAGATCTTCAAACTCTTTGAAGTCTGAGGATTCTTTTATATCACGCGCGCTTTCGTTTAATCGATTAAGGTAATGCATTACCTCTTCAGGCGGAATAACGAGTTCTGCCTCACCTCCTTTTGCGTCATTGGATGCGCTGAAGATAAAGAGCACTACTATTACAGTAAAAACTCTTTGCACCATTGTCAGAAAACACCTCCTTTTAGCAAGATACTAAAAGTATGGTTAATAATTTCGAATTGTCAAGGGATAATTTACAAAAAGAAATATATATATAACTTCAAATTTCTTTCTATTTGTAATATCGAGCTTTACGATAGTAAAATAACCTTTGTGAGAAAGCAGAATTCTTTTGCTTCGCTACTCGGTGCCCGTATAAAAAAAGAGCGGGAGAATAGAGGCATAAGTCAAGCAGAGCTTGCAAAGTTGTCACATACCAGTCCAGGCGCACTATCCCTTATAGAGCAAGGGAAAAGAATCCCGGGGGCTGATATAGTAGTAAGGCTAGCTGGTTCTCTCGGAGTAACGTCTGATTATTTGTTGGGAATGAAAAAGCTAAAGGACTTGGATGATTATCTAAAAGATCCACTGGTGGCGGCGATTTTGAGGGAAATGGAAGGCCTCTCTAAAAAGAAAAGAGCCTTGGCGCTTAAAATTATTAAGACAATTACAAGTGAAAAATAGTTCCATCCATTCCGCCGCGTAGAAATAGCGGAAACACCCTGCGAAGGGCGAAATTTGAGGGGTTGTTTCTGTATATTATCCAATTAAAACCCACCTCAGCCTTGCGGACTGGTAACATCAAAGGTGCGAATTCGAATTAGACTTCCGCCGTCTTCAAGTTTAATTTCCTTTGCGCTTTGAAGTGCCGCAGGAAACGATGTCCCTTTACCACCAACGTTTGGAGTCACTTTACCATCCTGGGATTTTCTCCTGCTATATTCTTTTGCTCTTGACTAGAAATTACGTTTGTCGTAGTATCAAGTAAAATAGTAAATTGTAGACTAATATCCGCCTGAGGCTTTATACTGGCTTTTTGCGGTCTAATTCTTAGTCAGAATTGCGGTCAAGTGATATACAACCAAAAGTTATAAAATGGCAGATGCTCATGCGCAATACGATGTTCATAAGGATTGTGCTAAAACGATTGAGCAATGAGCTTATTGAATTGAAAAATCGTCAAAACTGAAAAGGTGGAAATTAAAATAGCGAATCCAGGGAAATTCATTGATACTGATAGATTTTCCGAGCAATTACGTTCTAAGGCAATTGATTTAGAGAAAAAAACTATTCTCATAACACGCTTTAATGAAACTGAACAGGAAAAAGATCTCACTGAACCGCCAAATTGCAGCGGCTATGGAAGAATCAGACATTTTAAAGTGGATTCAGGCGATGGGTGGATTCAAAACCCATTACCAATTTTACCCGCTTCAAAGGCTTTAAATCTACCAGTTGATGAAACGATTCGGGCACAAGTTTTCCAAAATGCCATTTGTAATTGGCGATGCTGGTATTGTTTTGTTGATTTTAAACTTTTATCGGCCAACAAAAAATATTCAAAATTTTTCACTTGTGATGAATTAATTGAACTTTATTTAGAGCAGAAGAATCCACCTCTGGTAATCGATTTAACCGGCGGTCAACCAGATCTAGTGCCTGAATGGATCCCCTGGATGATGCGCGCACTTATAAGTCGTGGATTGAACAAAAAGATTTTTCTCTGGTCTGATGACAATTTAGGAAACGATTACCTCTGGGAATATGTTTCTGAGGAAGATCTTGACTTGATGTCCACTTATGACATGTATGCAAGAGTATGTTGCTTCAAAGGAATCGATGCTAACTCGTTCGCAATAAATACGCGGGCTGAGCCAGCGCTGTTCGACCGTCAATTTGAGCTTTGTAGTAGACTACTCAATCTTGGGATCAATCTTTATTGTTACCTTACAATGCCAGCTCCAACAAATACAGATTTCGACACTGCTATCAAGAAGCTTCTAGATCGCTTACAAGATATTGATGAAAATCTCCCTTTACGGATTGTCCCTTTACGCATCTTTGAGTTTACCCCCACTAAAGGAAGAATGTCTGATTTTCACAGAGACTTGCTTAAAGGTCAATTTCTTGCACTAAATGCTTGGCTAAAAGACTTAAATCAGAGATTCTCAATAGATAGTTTGAACAAACCAGTAACTGAAATTTCGTTTCAAAAGGGAGAAACAAGGTCTGAAGGAAACTCTTGGCGACATTAATGAGTTCGCCAGTCATTCAGCGAATTCATGCAAGAAAATTTTCGGAGGAAAACGTGAAAATCAGATGAAGAATAGAATATTTCTTAATTCTCGTTGCTAAATTTTCTTTTATTCTAAAGCCCTGTAGCGAGGCTCTCATGGTAAAAAATAATAGGGCTACTTTTTGACTCAAATGTTCTAAATATTGAAGAAAAGGTGCGAAAAGAATTCTTCCTTCAACAAATAGTTAAACTCTGCCATCAACCAAGATCCTTTTATTTTCTCAGCGGAGCATTATATGGAATTTTCCCCACTGAATTATTGGAAATGATTCTATATCTAGAGAAATCTGGTGAGATTACGAGAGATTCATCGAATTTATGGTTATCCTCTAGACCCCACAGTACTAAAGATTTATCCGCAAGAAACTATGGCAACGATCGTCACCCCTACCGGGGTTATTATGAATCTATTCCCATACCACATCCTCTCGACTTCGAATGGAGATTTTCTACTCCAGCACTAGATTTCCTAATACAAGGAATTCTTAATGAAACAAATCGCAATGATTCCATTTTGTTGCTTGGTACCCCCACCTTATATGTACATTTATGCCAACTAAACCTCGAACGAAAAATCGTGCTTGTTGAGGGGAATAGCCCAATTGTCTCTGGCCTCCAACAGTTTTCTGACAATAGGTACAAACTCATAGAGGGTGATGTTTTCACGGTTAGTCCGAAAAAGCTTGGCCAATATGATTGTGTTGTAATGGATCCCCCATGGTATTATGACCAATTTCATTCCTTTACTTGGTTAGGCTCAAAAGTACTTCGAATTGGCGGAACCTTATTTATTTCTTTGCCACCACTTGGAACAAGATTAGGAATAGAGACAGAACGTATTGAATTTATAAGCTTATGCCACGACTTAGGATTTTTTTTGGAAAATTTAGAATCACAAAAATTACCCTATGTAACTCCTTTCTTTGAATACAACGCATTAAAGGCAAACTCATTAGACAATCTTGATCCATTTTGGAGAAAGGGTGATTTTGCATTCTTTAAAATGACTGGGGGCTCTAAAGAGAAGAAACCTGAGTATATTTCTCCTTATTCGAGTTGGCTAGAAAGAATTATCCAAGGAGTTAGATTTAAGGTTAGCTCTCAAAGCGTTTCGAATAGGGAAAGCAGTGAGCTTCTAGAATCTATTGTAGAAGGTGACATTTTGCCTTCTGTAAGTACTCGTGATCCGAGGAGAAGTCTTGCCAACATTTGGACCTCTGGAAATCGAATTTTCCGTTCAACCGACGTTCCCACCATTTTGCACTGTTTGGATCTAATAATTGAGAAGACCAAACAGAGGCTGGATTCAAAGAAAAAAAGAGATAACAAACTAAATAAACTGATCAATTTTCTTTCGGGGATTGTAAAAAAAGAAAAAGAAGAGTATAAAAACTATATGGAGTGGATTTTCTATGCAATCGAAAAGGGCAATTTTAAATAATGTTTTTTCTGAAGTAAGAGCAGATCCAAAATGCTCAATCTTTTTCGAAAAAATATTTTCCTCTGATCAAGGGATTGGTGTTCATTTAGCAGTATTTTCTGAACCTTTTCTTTCCCTTATCTTGGAAGGCAAAAAAACTGTGGAGTCACGCTTCGCAAAGAATCGTTGCAGTCCGCATGGAAAGATTTTTTCTGGTGATGTGGTTTTGTTAAAAAAAACTGGGGGACCGGTAGTCGGCATGTTTATTGCGGGTGAAATTGAATACTTTCCACAACTTGATAAAGAAATTTTGGAGAAAATTAAATTTAATTATCACGTCAACATATGCGCAGATGCTGATTCAGAGTTTTGGGCTAAGCGCAAAGATTCCCAAACGGCAACTTTAGTCAAAATCGAGCAGGTCTGCAAATTACGTCCATTTAACGTCCACAAATCAGATCGCACTGGGTGGGTTGTATTGCGAGCACGCGGCAATAATTTGGAGCTCGGCTTGGAAACCAATATATCCAAATTAACTTTTACTTAGTAAAGCGGTGAATTTTAATAAAGCAATCATTGTGACTGGAAAAATTTGTTCAGGTAAATCAACTGTGTTGAAGGCCATATCTGAGGAAATCCATTGGCCAATTATCTCGTTTGGCTCATATGTACGGCACATTGCACAAGGAAGGATGCTACCTTCAAAAAGGAATATTTACCAGGCATTAGGTGCCGAACTGTACCAAACTTTAGGCCCCAAAAAGTTCTTGATTGAGGTGATGAGATTTCATTTAAAATCCGACCAGGAAAACATATTATTTGATGGCGTCCGTCATGAATCTATACTAAAAGAAATCCAGAACGCTTTCAATATAATTTACATAATCTTTTTAAATGCTGACGTAAAATTGAGATACAAAAGGTTACCCACGAAGAGGAGTAACAGTGAAGAAAAACTTTCTTTCGAAGAATTTTTAAAAATTGACAATCACCCCGTTGAAGTTGAAATTGAATCGTTGAGGAAACAAGCAAATGTTATTATAGATTCTTCAAAACCTCTTAAAGAGATATTATCAGAGATACATGAATTTATTTCTGAACAGATTCTGGGGAAAGGATAAAGAAACCCTAACTGTTCCGCAAGGCCGGTACATGAACGCTTTCTTCTTTTAAGTCAGACAAACGATCTTTCACATATAACATTATGAGTTCTAAAAAATATTCCACTTGATTTTGACTTAATTTAATACCGACTGGTATATCATGCCAATATTCCATGCACCTTCGGCAGCAACAGGCAGTTGCGTGTTGGGCATAATAGATTATATTTCCTTGTCTCGGTGTTTGCCTCCCCTCCCTGAAATTTTCTTCATTTGCTACGTATTTCCAAAGCCTATTTTGGGCAGCCTCACGAAGCTTTTGTCTTCCCTTTCTTCGAGCGTGATTAATCGCCCTTTGATCTATAGGTGTATGCCAAAAAACATGTCGAATAAGCTCAGTTTTGAGCATTGTAAAACTATGCTCAACATCCTTTACCTCTCTCTGGTGCACCCGCTTCCAATCTATTAAGTCAATTCCGCATTTCCTACACTTTCCTTGATCAGCAATTTTCATATTCCGTGATTTCCTATAACAATGCAGATCGTCTTCACAACGTGAATCGGTACATTTGACATTTAAAGTGGTCAGCTCCTTCACGTTGTCAGGCGGTAAATCTTTCAATGCCATTGGAAATTCCCCCTTGATCTTAACTCCTTGCTAACTAATTTTCTAATGCCATCTCTACCAAAATTCTTTCATTATCAGAAATTTTTCGAAAATCTAAGTGATTGATTAACACATCTCTAGCGATCGTAATTGGTAAAGGTTGATCCAGTTGTAAATTATTGGCTGTACCCCACCAATTTTCTCCCTGTTGATTTAGACGAAAAGCGAGATAGTTTGCTAGAAAATCTGCGAGAATATTTTCTTGTTTTGCCACTCGAATAACCGCCCACTTTAGTTTTTCCAGTTTTCCTTCAGCAACTTTTACACATTGTTGAGCTAAATCTTCTGCCCTTCCATCAAAAATCAAATGGTTAGCAAAAGAATTTGCCTCTTTTTCTTCTTTAGAGTCAACAACAGTGAATGGAGATATTTCTTCGTTCTCTAGAATTCCTGTATCTTCCTCACTTAAATGATCCAAGACATGATAAAACTCATGTAGTAAGTCATAATACCAACGCGCATGGAATCTAGTTTTTTGCTTCAAAATGATGCAGTGCCTCCCCTTAATATTCCAGCTAGCTCCATAAAACAAACCAGAATCGCTTAATGGAATGACACAAATACCGAGATCCCATATATAAGTTATTAAGTCTTCAAAACTTGGGAACTTATCTTTTGTAAACAACTGAGACTTGATATCTTGGATGGTTTCAGGGTATTTTTTCCTTGGAAGATCCGAGGTTGCCAGCAAAATAATCTGGCAGAGTTTATATACATAAACAGAATAAGTGAACGCTCTCTTTTCATCTACTCGTGACCGAGATTTAAAGAACGCATTTAAGGCAGGACTGCGATCGATTGTTAGTGTTTCCTTTGACCAAATTTCTGATACAGGCCACCCGAAAACATCTGACACCGATTTTGCAGCCTCATTTACTAGAATTTCAGGCGATTCCTCACGACTCTCTTGAAGTGCTTCTTGAATCCATCGAGGAATAATTTTTTCGAGAACCAAATTTTTGTCGATTCCAGATTTGGATAATTTCCTAAGGAGTGCCGAAAATGTTTTTTCCTCTTCTTGGGGCTCATCAATAACCAAGTCACTAAGTTCATAACCCATAACCGTTAAAATTTTCTGAAGCGTGGCAAAACCTATGTCATGCCTACCACCTTCTATCCTTGAAAGACTCTGGGGTGTAATGCCTGCTCGAAACGCTACATCCTTGCTTTTCAAATTCCGACTTTCCCTAAGAAATCTAATGCGGTTACCAATTTTCTTAGCCTCTTGCTCTGCACTTTTTGCCATATATGCCCCAAATTCATCGTCACTTAAAAGCCGAATCTTGGACCATGGGATTTCAATGTCACCTTTATCTGTTGGAATAATAATTTCGTAGGAGTTATAACTCAAATCTTGCAAATTAGCAGATTTCACATTTAGCGGGATTATATGCTGGACAGGAATCCTTGAAATATTTCCGTCTTCAAAGTTTACAGTCAGAGTATTTCCTTCTATTTTCGCATCAGTAATACTTTGATATTTTAGATCATTCCACTTTTTCATATTAACTTTTCTCCTGACTGATTTTGTTTTTTGCTAAGGATTGAGTTCATCCCATGCTCCACAAAGCTTCTCTAAATTTTTTTTCAAAAACTTCTTGACGCCTTTCGGTAATAATTTGTCACCAACAATTACATCCAAAGTCGGTAGTGAAACCAATATTTCGCCGTCGGAGTAACGAACATGACAGTGAGGAAGATGATGTTTACCAGTTGACTCTGAGTAAATATAAATTTCATATTGCTTATAGTTCAATATTCTCGGCATTCCGGAGGTGTTCTCCACACAAGCCCTGCTTTGCATGCATATCTGCACAAACTTGTTTAAAGATAACACATCAAAGATAAGCTGTCAACAAGTAGTTAACATAAATGGTAATGTCTAGGAGTCATGTTGTCAAATATGTTAATATAAACATTGGTTCTGAAGATTGCGAAACGATTCTCACGTGGAGGAAGGTCATACCCAAACCAAGAATCTAATGAATAGTATATCCGTTCCGCTTCAATCCATTCAACAAATACTCCTTATTCCCAAAGAAGAACTTATAATCCACGAAAATAATAGGGTAAATATGAAATCTTCCTGTGTTCTTTTTGCGGTATACAACGGAGAAGCCCTGCGACCAGCTTGGTTTGCTTACATAGTAAGGATCGAGCTTGCAAAGGCAGAAGTTTTCAACTCCTATCAGTTCCTTCCCATCTACGTAGCGACGGGCCGATACTCCGTGCCTGTGGGTATGCCCCTGAAGAAGAGACACCCCTTTTTCGTCAAGAAGGTTCTTTGCGGTGTATCCCGCATGCTTATTGGCTTTATCCCAATGCCCAATGTAGAGATAGCCCATTTTTATCC
>JBAUII010000013.1:0-17179 GCA_049682815.1 Thermodesulfobacteriota bacterium
GAATAGGATAAGGAGAATTTATTATATCATAGGAAAAGATTTCTTTTATTTGAAGGAGATTGCTTCGAGACTTTTTAAGTCTCTCGCAATGACACCTTTGGGGGTTCGTAATTCCCACGTAATTTACCCGCCGAGTTTATCGGCCAGGTCGATGAAGTCCGAAGCGGTCACGTCGAATGATGGATCTGTTAGAAGATCGGGTTTCCCCTTCGAGCCAAATTCCAGAGCGCGGATGACGAATGCCGTTTTGAATCCAACCCTACCTGCTGCGTAGAGATCATCTTTGTGCGCTGCCACCATCATGATTTGCTCCGGCTTTAGCCCCAGCAGATCAGCCGCCGTCTGATAAACCTCTTTATCAGGTTTGTAGTGTTTCGCCAATTCGGACGATAATATACAGTCCCACGGCAGTCCTACGTTCTTAGCCATATTAACGAGTAGAGATATATTCCCATTTGAGAGAGTCGCCACTACGAATCGTCGACGAAGTCTTCTTATCCCACGAATTGCATCGGGCCAGGGCTTTAGCCGATGCCATACACGGGTCAGATCGTCTTTCTCAGTTTCGCTTAGTTCTTTTATATTAAATTCTAAAAGGAGGCCGTCTAGGATCATCCGATGAATTTCGTCAATGTTCGTCCAGGGCAATTCGCCAGTTCGAACCTTATTCATCGCGGGCGCGTAGCCCGCACGCCAGGCATCGGCAAATTCTCCCCAGGATTGACTTATCCCTTTGGATTTCCCGAGGAGAGTACACTCGCGGATTATTGTGGTACGCCAATCGACGACAGTGCCGAACACGTCGAAGGTGAGTGCTTTGATGGAGGATATATCTTCTTTTTCTATCATAACGTGTTGGTCAATTAAACTAAATCCAAAGGAACAAAGCAATACCAAAAGATGAGCTTGCTTCAATTTGCTTCACAAATTTCGAAGTGCTAAATGTCATAAATCTCAGGGGAAAGATCGTTAGAAGAATTGTATTCAATTACCACTTTTTCTTTCTAACTTCTTTGTCTTGATACAAAGAAGCAAAAATCAAGGCTACCCAAAAATTCGCTAAAAATCATTAACTCCGACTAAAAAATTTAATCCGCCCTCAACCCGGTCATCCTGAATTAATTTCAGGATCTAAAGGGAACAAGAGATACTGAAACAAGTTCAGCATGACTGAGTATGACATTCGTTGCTTTAACGCAATTTTTGCAAGGGCGCTTAAGTCCTTTTATTCTGAAAAGGATTAATGAAGACAGGTCTAGTCATGAAAATGTGAGATTTTGATTCGGGAAATGGCTGAAATAAATTCCTTACTTAAATCTAGCCTACACTCATACTCCTCTTCTTCTCTACTTTTGAACTGAATCTTTCGGCATCGACGATGAACCTCTCGTGTGTCCCCTCAGAGATGACATCCACCCCATCACTTGCAACGATAGAAAAGGTAAGCTTTCTTCCTTCGACTTGTATAAGCTCTCCCTTAACGTCAACCGTCATTCCATAGGGAGTAGCGGCAGAATGACTAAGTTTTACATCGATTCCCACCGACTGTTCCCTTGGCCAGTCTATATAACCATTGATGAACCTGATGCACGCCCACTCGATCAAGCCTATCATATATCCTGTAGCCAGGACTTTCGGCATCATTTGAAACTCTTCAGATTCGGGATAGAGATATGGAACTGTCTTCGTCTCTGGAATAGTGAAGCTGAACTCCAAGGTCAACCCCGGTTTCAATGAATCGTTCATATGTTGCATCTCCAACAAATTTTGATCGTCATCTCACGCGCCCTGCTCTTCTACTCAATAATAATTAGGTGGAAAATCTATCTACCGAATTAAACGGCATGATATACTAACTATCATTATTGAGCAAGTCGAAATGTATGTTGGATTTGCTATAGCTAATATTGGGAGACATCATGGCGGGTCACGGATTGCAGAGTACCGAGCGGTAAAACATCGTGACATTCGAGAAGACAAATGATTCGACCTAGAACAACTCGACAGGCGATCATAGACGAACTTCTCTTGGGGATGAGGACGATAAGAGAACTGTCTCAGGCACTGGGCATTTCAGAAAAAGAAGTCATTACCCACTTACCCCATGTAAGACAATCCGCGAAGCATAAGGGATACGAATTTGTTATTAAACCCTCCCAGTGTTTAAAATGCGGATTTATATTTGAGCATAGGGAGAGGTGGGCTAAGCCGAGTAGATGTCCAGAGTGTAAGGAGGAGAAGATAACTACTCCGATGTTTGGGCTAACCTCCAGGTAAGTAGCAGAAAAATTTAGTTGTGCGCGCTCCGCACAAGCTTATTTCGGGATCTATTGAAAACAGGAGATGCTGAAACAAGTTCAGCATGACTGCCTATGACATTCGTCCTCCCGACGCTATCTCTGGAATTTCATTCAAGTCCTCTTCATTCTGAAAGGGATTAACGAAATTAAATACATTCAGAGAATTCAAAAACTTTTCCTCACGAAGTTACTGACATCTAAAGCAATGGCTTGGTTTGTGAATGATTGGAGGAGGGTAAATTGGAATACTTATTATTCTTAGGTACCTTTCAACAAATTGATTAGAATAGTTTAGGAGGTTCGATATGGCCACAGTGACAGAAATTGCCCCTGATGTGTATCGCATCTCAATATATGTTGGGGACTTTGACTTACAATTTAACCATTTCCTTGTAAGGGATGAAGAACCACTGATTTATCACGCAGGCATGCGAAAGATGTTCCCCGAGTTGCACGAAGCCGTATCGAAACTGATTGATCCGAAGACCATACGCTGGATAAGCTGGAGCCATTTTGAGGTTGACGAATGTGGCGGTCTTAATGAATGGCTGAATGCAGCGCCAAGGGCAGAGCCGGCATGCAGTGTCGTTGGGGCTCTCGTAAACATTAGTGACTTTGCGATTCGGCCGCCTAGGGGCCTCCAGAAAGAGGACGTGCTGACTACGGGGAAATATCGTTTCCGATACGTTTCAACCCCTCACCTACCCCACGGCTGGGATGCAGGATCGCTATTTGAAGAAACAAACGGCACGTTGTTCTGTTCCGACCTTTTTCATCAAACGGGCAAAGTAGAGCCTGTCACGGAGTCCGACGAAATCCTTGAACGGACGCGGAAGGCTATCATCGAGTATCAGGCCGGACCACTGATGGACTATCTACCTTACACTAAAAACACCAAACAACTCTTGTATAAGCTGGCCGACTTAAAGCCCAAAACACTGGCAACTATGCATGGTTCAAGCTTTAGTGGTAATTGCGAACGACTGCTGCATGAACTGGATCCAGTTCTTAAAGATGTATTCGAAACCTAAAAAAGCTTTAAGACCCATTTTTGGAAGGAACGGGTGACAGATACTTGGATATTGAATCAAGATTCTGTCACCTATTTTAAGTCCGTTATATGTAGAACTGCTAGGACACTCAGTATATTGGAAAATATTTCGCCGTTAGTTATAATCGTACCCCGTCATGCGTATCGAGCTTCTTAAGCAGCTTTGCGAGACCCCGGGGCTTCCCGGAGCCGAGGAGCCTGTAAAAGAAATCGTCATTTCAAACCTGAAGGAGTTCACACAGGAAATAAAGGAGGACACACTTGGTAATGTTATCGCACACATTCCCGGAAATGGGCCTAGGCTCGTGATGGATGCGCATATGGATGAAGTGGGGTTTATGGTTAACCACATAGACCAGCGGGGGTTTCTGAGGCTTACACCACTCGGCGGTGTCGACCAGAGGGTATTCTATGGTCAAAGATTAGTCATCTGGGGCAAAAAACCCCTCGTCGGAATGGTTGCCGCAATCCCGCCTCATATCAGCAGGAATTCGAGTGAGAAAGAGGTCCCGGAGGTAGAGGATTGTGTAATAGATCTAGGGCTTTCAGATGAAAAGGTAAAGGATCAGGTTAAAATAGGTGATGTCGTTTCTTACTATTCACCGTTTGAAGAAACCGAGGATGCTATAATCTCAAAGGCAATCGACGACAGGGTCGGCCTATTTGTCATGCTGGAGGCACTTATAAGAAAACCAAATTTAGCGTGCGACCTCTACGTGACAGCATCCGTACAGGAAGAGGTTGGGCTACGGGGGGCAAGGGTAATCGTTCCCGTCTATGAGCCCGATTTTGTCCTAGCGTTGGAGGGGACAGTTTCTATGGATTTCCCAGGTACCCCTGAACACAAGAAATTGGCGAGGGTTGGAAAAGGGCCTGAAATAAGGCTTTCCGACAGATTCCTCGTTGCGAACAGACCATTTAGCTTCTTTATCACCGATCTCGCAGAAAAGAACAGAATTCCCTATCAGGTTACCGTAAAGAAAGCGGGAAGCACAAACGCAACGGCCATGCAGGTTACGGGGAAAGGGAGCCGCGCAGCCGTCATATCAGTGCCAGTGCGTTATCTCCACAGCCCGAGCAACTTAGCATTTAAAACCGATATTGAATCAACAATTAACCTGGTTTTCAAGGTCTTAGAGAATTTAGGGAATTTTAGATTATAATCAATAAATCAAAATGCTTGAGGATTACAGTCAAAGGCCCAGGTCATTTTTCAAGATTCTACCCTTGCTCCTGGTTTCCCTACTACTCCATTTCAACCAATCAATCTCTAAAGAGTTTGTCTCACTGCCATCGGATACTCAATCGAATCCGAATCTGGAGAAGGCAAAATCCATTTTCCTTAACTACCATAAAAATCCTATGCTCCTTGACGAGACGATTGGAATTCTCGAAGGGATAGTAAAGCAGACCCCCACGGACACTGGCACATTAATATTTCTATCAAGGGTTTGGTTGACATACGGATTTGTAAAGGCGAAAAACAAAGAAGAGAGAATAACTGCTTTCAAAAATGGTAAGGAGATTGCGCAAAAGGCGATAGATATCTCACCCAACAATCCCGACGCTCATTTCTTCTTTGTCGCAAACCTTTCCACGCTGGGGCAGGTGCAGGGCATCCTGAATTCACTCTTCATGCTACCCCGAGTTAGGAAGGAAATCGATACCATCCTGGAGCTCGATCCAGATCATGCCTATGGAATCGCAATGCAGGGATTATTGTTTACTTACCTACCGCCTATACTGGGAGGCGATCTTAAGATTGGTGAAAGCTACCTCAGACGATCCGTGATGCTCGACCCCCATACATCCTCCACAAAACTCTACCTGGGTATAAACCTGAAAAGGCAAAAGAGATACGATGAAGCGAAAGAGGTTTTTAAAGAGATTATGCACGAGAAAAACCCAAAGGTTTATCCCGATTGGTACATTAACCGGAGATGGGCAAGATGGTGGATAGCAAAATTAAACGAAAAAATTAAAAATGAAAAAGATCGATCCGCTTCAAAATAATTATCAACTTAATCTCACATTTTCATAACTATCTTTTAATTGTTTCAGGTATATTAAATATCAGAAATGTATAAAGTGAACTTGGCCATTATTTTCGAAAATACCGTTGTTAAATGCGCCGATGTCGACGTGGAAGACCTGAAAGAGCATCTCATTCGAACAATTGAAAGAAAAAAATATGATTTACAGGATCAGGGAATAATTGAAGCAATACTGGAGGATGGTGAAAAAACCTTTGAGAATTCATTTAGCGAAAACCTTGAGCAATATATAGACGATCTTGATTCAAAGCATGATCTCGGGAATTATCTGAGATCCGATGAAGCTAAAAACGAAATAGTTGAAATGTTCATATCCGACCTTGAACAGCTCATTAATTATTTCTATAACATGCTGATAAATAAACATTTCACGTAGTGATTAAGCATTTCGTCTCAAAACCCGAATTGAATCAATACTTTTCCTTTCCATTTAAAAACAATTTTTGATGGTTTTAAGTCCTTGATAAAAGCCTTTACCGGAAAATTATTGGCAAAGGTGCTTTTTACTAAAATTCTCTGGAGCAAGCTACTCGGAACTTGCTATTTAAAAGACTTCTCCTATCCAGGACTAGAAAGTCCCGACTATCGGAGACAATATTCTCTTTTCAATAAACAGGCATTTACAAAATCTGTAAAAAAATGCATATATATAACATCTATTTGTTTACATGCTTTTAATTTTCATAATATATGTTAAAAGTAATTAACTAAAAGGAGAGTCATTTGATTTCCTACATCAATCTTATCATTTACTTTTGCTTAGTCCTGATATTTGCAGTACTAACCCTATTTGTTGCAAAGCTAATCAGATTCAGAGACCCCAGGTATAACCCGGTAAAGCTCCAACCCTATGAATGCGGAGAAGATCCAATTGGAGATGCCTGGGTTCGATTCCCGGTTTCATTTTATCTGATCGCGCTTGTGTTTGTTTTATTCGATGTCGAGGCAGCTTTTATTTTCCCGTGGGTATTAGCATTGCCTAAGTTGGGTATTCTTGCTTTCATAGAGATGCTTATCTTTCTCGTTATTCTCTTTCTTGGATGGATTTATGCCTTTAAAAAGGGGGCCCTTAGATGGGAGCGCAACCAGTAAACGACGGTAAAGAAAATCCCAGGCTTGGACTGGAGGAGCTCGGGGATTTAATACATGTTCCGGGTGCAAATATATTTTTAACTTCCACCAAGAAGATATTGTTCTGGGCCGAGAAATCGAGCCTCTGGCCCCTTACGTTTGGTCTCGCCTGTTGCGCGATTGAAATGATGGCAACGTTCGCCTCCAGGTTTGACCTCGATCGCTTTGGCATCATCACTAGGGCATCCCCGCGGCAATCAGATTTAATGATAATCGCGGGGACCGTAACCGTTAAAATGGCCGAGCGCATAAGGAAGCTGTACGACCAGATGCCCTACCCAAAATGGGTAATCGCCGCGGGAAGCTGTGCGATATCGGGCGATCACTATCGTCATATCTATAGTGTAGTTCCCGGGGTAGACTGGGTAATTCCTGTGGACGTATACGTCGCCGGCTGCCCACCAAACCCTGAGGCTTTTATGGAAGGTATTTTGAAGCTTCAAGAAATTATTTCCAATGGAGACACGAATCCTCATTTTAATATCGCATCGAAGGAAATTGTCAGCGAGGAGACCACAGAGGCTAAACAAAAAAAACTACCCGACCTGCCGCGGTCCGGAGATTATGTCTCACCTGACGAAGTGTTTCAAAAAGCACAAACCCTGAAAAATGATGGGTTTGAATATTTATCATTCGTAACCGCCGTCGACTATGGCGACATACTTGACGTTATATACCAAGTACACTCCATTAACAATGGTGAGGATAGAATCTTTAAGGTCAGTGTTGATCCATCGAATGCTGTATTACCTTCTATAACCCCAATATACAAAGGGGCAAACTGGCACGAAAGAGAGGTCTTTGATCTCTTTGGCATTAATTTTACAGGCCACCCGGATCTCAGAAGAATCCTTCTTCCAGAATATTGGGAAGGACACCCATTGAAAAAGAACTATGCAATGGATACTTCAAGGCTACCCTACCGTCCGCTAAGAAAGGAGTACGAAGCTTGGAAGGAAATGTTGAAGAAAGGATAATAGAGCGCGAGTTCGGTGAACTTGCCCTGAACATGGGTCCTCAGCACCCTTCGACCCATGGTGTTTTCAGGATGAAATTGCGTCTTAGGGGAGAAACCGTTGTAAATGTCGTCCCGGATATAGGTTACCTTCATCGTGGTGTGGAAAAGCTCTCAGAGACACTTGATTATGACATGCTACCACCTGTCTACGAAAGGGATGACTATCTCTGCCCCACTGCCAATTCTCTCGCCTTCGTCCTCGCCGTTGAAAAGCTCGCAAGCATAGAAGTTCCAAGGCGCGCTGGTTATCTTAGAGTCATAACGGCTGAGCTACAGAGGATAGCGTCACACCTGGTAGCTATAGGCACATTCGGCCTCGATTTAGGGGGGTCAATGGGCGGAGGTACGACACTATTTCTATACTGCTTCAGGGACAGGGAAAAGGTTCTCGACCTGATGGAGTCCTTAACAGGCACAAGATTTCATACAAACATGAATCAAATTGGGGGAGTGAGGTACGATGTATATCCGGACTTTGCGAAGGAGGTTATGGAGCTAAAACAATATCTGGAAAAACTTGTAGACGACTACAGATCTATGCTTGAGACCAACCCCATCTTCCTCGAGCGTACCAGGAACGTTGGTATAGTCACGCAAGAGCTGGCGAAAGAGGTAGGTGCCAGCGGGCCAGTGATCAGGGCTACCGGAATACCGTACGACATCAGAAGAAGCAAGCCATATTCAGCCTACGGTGAATTTGAATTTAATATTCCGGTTGGAACCATTGGCGATGTCTTCGACAGATATCTCGTAAGGATACTCGAAATTTCCGAATCATTGTCAATCGTTTCTCAAGCCGTAGAAGGTCTTCCTGAAGGACCGGTCAATTCCAGAAAACCCCTTAAGAGCGCCCTTCTCTTGAAGCCACCAAAAGGGGCAGAGGCATACGTCGCCGTTGAATCACCCCGTGGCGAACTCGGCGTTTTCGTCCTATCCGACGGGACTTCGAAGCCTTACAGGTTAAAACTACGCTCACCGTCATTCTCGAATCTCGCCCTTATTTCGGAGATTCTACCCGGCAACCTGGTGGCGGATGCAGTGGCTATTCTTGGCTCCTTAGATCCCGTATTCGGAGACGTAGACAGATGATTTTCATAATCGGATTTCTCGAGAGCGCAATACTATTAGGTGCTGTAATCGGTATCGTAGCATATCTAACCTGGCTTGAGAGAAAGTTTAGCGGGCGCATACAGTCTCGCATCGGCCCTTATCTGGTTGGCCGACCACACGGCTGGCTTCAGCCAATTGCAGACGGTCTGAAATTGATTTCGAAAGAAGACATCGTACCCGCAAAGGCAGACGGACTACTATTTAACTTTGCACCGGCATGGATACTGGTAGTCAGCCTTCTGGGTTTCGCTTTTCTTCCGATCACAGCAAATTGGGTATTGGTAAATATGGATCTCGGACTTCTTTACTTTACGGCTTTCAGCTCGCTTATAGTGATCGGCGTATTTACTTCTGGTTGGGCTTCGAATAATAAATATGCATTGCTTTCGTCCCTGAGGTCAGCGGCACAGATAGTAGCCTATGAAGTGCCCTTGTTATTCTCACTCCTGGTTCCGGCCATACTCGCCGGGTCGCTTGATTTTATGGATATAATACGGGCTCAAAAGGGTTACTGGTTCATTACCTTTCCGATTATCGGACAGATATCATTCCTGATCTTCCTGCTAGCGGCGCTTGCGGAGAGCAACCGCATGCCGTTTGATCTGTCGGAGGCGGAGTCCGAACTCGTTGCAGGTTTCAGCATAGAATATTCGGGCATGAAATTTGCATACTTTTATCTGGGTGAATATGTACATCTTCTGGCCGTGTCGCTGCTCGTGAGCATACTCTTCTTCGGTGGTCCCCTAGGCCCGATTCTCCCCGGTGGAGTATGGATGACGATTAAAACCATAGCTGTTTTTCTTGGCATCTTATGGATAAGGTGGAGTTTCTTAAGGGTTAGAATCGATCAGCTGATGATGTTTAACTGGAAGATTCTCACACCTGTAAGCTTTATAGTCCTTCTCTTGGCGGGTTTATGCGTAAGTCTGAAGGCGGGTATATGAAATAATGGCGAAGAAAGTAAGCAAGATCAGATTAGTTGAGGCCATAATATTCTCGTTATGGATAACTCTCAAAAACCTCTTTAAAAGGCCCGTTACCGTACAGTATCCAATGGAAAGGAGACCCATTCCCGAACGATGGAGAGCAGGGACATTCGCTTTAACCACTGATAAGGAAACAGGGGAAGAAAATTGTATCGGGTGCAAGCTTTGTGAGAGAATTTGCCCATCAGACATTATTATCGTCGAATTGGAAAAGCACAGTGGCAGGGGATGGGCAAAGAGCTTCATATTAGACCTCCAAGCCTGTATCCAATGTGAATTATGTGTTCAGGTTTGCCCGACAGATGCAATAGTAATGCTTCGAGGCATGGCTACCCCAGTTGCGAGACGAGAGGATTTTATACTCGACAAAAAGAAGCTAATGGAAAATGAAGACTTATTCGAAGCGGCATGGGCGACTGGGATAAAATTACAAAAATTACACGAACCCCAGAAAGCCGAGGAGAAATCCTGAAGAGAAACCAGATGCAGGATGCATGATACACGATTCAGGATACAGGATGCACGATGCAAGATAGAGAATGCAAATCGCGGGGGAGCAACTAGGGAATAAACCTGAATCGAAGACCTAACATAGAATAAAGAGGATGGAGTCGACTTAATGCAAGGGCAAACCATAATCTATTTCATACTTGCTCTAGGTTTATTAGTCTCTTCCGTAGCATCCGTGTGCTCGAAGCGTATCCTGAGGAGCGCGATTTTTCTGGCCGCTGCCCTAGTATTCACAGCCTTCCTTTACCTCTTGCTTGGTGCAGAACTATTAGCAGGAATCCAAATCCTTCTATATGTAGGCGGGGTGATAACGTTGATTATCTTCGCGTTGCTCATATCTGAAAAATTGGGTAGTGACCAATCAGAAGCGACGCATCGTAATATTATTCCTGCGGCAATCGCGTCGACTGTACTGTTTCTCATTCTTCTTTTCTTCACATACACATCGCGTAGGATCAGTGCGCTGGCAACATCAAGCCCTACGGGTGAATTTGGCGCTTCAGGAGAACTTTCGGAATTAATTTTTACGGATTGGGTTCTTCCGCTGGAGGTTCTATCACTGCTCTTGCTTGCAGCAATAATAGGGGCATTGGTGATTGCGCGTCGAGAACACAAACAGGAAGGCGAACAATAGCCATGACGCTCTATCACATATTGCTTCTGTCATATCTTATTTTTTCTATCGGTCTCTTTGGAGTACTTAGTAGAAGGCATGTTGTTGGAATACTCATCGGTATTGAACTGATGTTCAATGCCGCAAACCTTGCCATTGTCGGTATTGCATGGTCCATGCAGTTATTAACAGGTCAAATAATTGCACTGTTTGGAATAGCTATAACCGCTGCCGAGATAGCAGTAGGACTAGCGCTTTTCTTGCTCGCCGAGCGTCTCAGTAAAACTGTTTATGCAGACAAGATAGACCTGATGAAAGGATAAAAAAATGCAATCTCAGCCACAAATCCTTTTAACTTTAGTCCTCCTCTCACCATTTATCTCGTTCGCGCTTAATGCATTAATCCCTCCATTGAGGAAGAATAGACATCTATCTCCTGGTCTGAGCATTATTGCAGTACTTATCTCGACACTATCCTCTGTGGTCTTGCTTAAGATTAATCCGAGGGCCGAGTTTATATTCGAATGGATCCCATTAAATATATTTTCAAAAATTGAATTCGGCTTCTTTACCGATCCCGTTGTACTAATAATGTTCTTTATTGTTTCCCTCGTTTCTCTTGTTGTACAGGTATATTCGCTTGGCTACATGAGTGAAGAGTCTCCCCCAAGCCTTGGAAGGTACTACACCTTCCATTCCCTTTTCGCGTTCTCGATGCTCGGGTTCGTCGCTTCTTTAAACCTCCTACAAATTTATATCTTCTGGGAACTGGTCGGGCTTTGCTCATACCTTCTCATAGGGTTCTGGTACACTAGACCAGAAGCCTCAAGGGCAGCTGTAAAGGCCTTCTGGGTCACCAGGTTCGGGGACGTTGGGTTTGCTATTGGAATGGTACTCTTATGGGGAGCTACGGGCACCTTCTTCCTCCCAGAGCTCTTTGCAAAAGCACCGGACGTGTCAAAGCAATTAATTACGGTATGCATGTTCCTAATTCTTTTTGGAGCCATGGGGAAAAGCGCTCAGTTCCCGCTTCACGTCTGGCTTCCCGACGCCATGGAGGGACCAACTCCTGTGTCAGCCCTTATTCACGCTGCAACCATGGTTGTGGCCGGTATTTATCTGGTGCTTCGGCTCTTTCCTCTTTTCGAATTGACACCAGATGTTCTAGTTTTCGCCTTATGGATAGGATCGATAACCTCTCTATTGGGCGCGAGTCTTGCTCTTGTTCAGAATGATATTAAACGCATTTTAGCATATTCTACGGTTTCGCAAATTGGCTATATGTTTGCTGCCCTTGGAGCCGGGGCGCAGGGTATCTCGTTCTTTCATCTCTTTACACACGCCTTCTTCAAGTCCCTGCTTTTCCTTGGCGCGGGATGCATAATTCACGCACTCCATACTAATAACATATGGGAAATGGGCAAGTTGGGTAAAAGGATGCCACACATAGCCATTTTATTTCTCATAGGCTCATTGTCCCTGTCTGGGATATTTCCATTCTCGGGCCATTTTTCAAAAGATGAAATACTTATGTGGATGCATGTAAAGGGCCTAGATATACACTTCTTGATACTTCTTATTACGGCCTTCCTCACTGCCTTTTATATGTTTCGTGCCTTTTTTGTTGTATTTTTCGGCGATAGGGAATCCTCAGCAACAAAGATCCGCAAAACACCATGGATAATGAGCCTCCCCATGTGGATTCTTGCGATTCTAACGGTGTTCGCAGGTTTTGGAGCATCGAAGTTCTTTGGTTTCTTGGGTTACAGGCTCGAGCAATACCATGCCCGCCTTGAATATCTCCCCCTCATAGCTTCAATATCGGGGATTGCTTTGGCATGGTCCTTTTATCAGGTGGGTTATCTTAGCCCCGCCCTTATTTACAGCAGACTATCACCTTTTGCATTGGCGTTGGAGAGAAAATTTTGGATAGATGACATCTACACGTGGATCTATCGAAATATATTGGATGGTCTATCGAGTCTATGTGGATGGTTCGACCGGTATATTGTAGATGGTTTTGTAAACCTTATCGCATATTCTGCCAAATTGACCTCAGAAAGATTAAGAACAATGCAGACAGGTCGTACTCAAGATTATCTTTATGGGATTATAATAGCGATCGTATTGTTTTTCATCCTGTCCTTAATTACACCGCACATTGGGAAAACCCTTACCGATAAACACGGTTACAACGAAACTCAAAGACCGACCATAATAAAAGGATGGGAACAATATGACGACTGAATCCTTTCCGATATTGTCAATTATAGTGCTCTCCCCGCTACTCGGGGCCATCATCCTTATCTTTCTGCCCGACAGGTTTCAACTCGCTGTAAGACTGACCACTCTTTGCTTTTCTTCTATCTCTCTCTTAGCATGCCTGCTTATCTTCATGACGTACAATGGCGCTACGGGCGGCTTTCAATTCATCGAGCAGATACCTATAGTGCCAAGCATCGGTTTTTCATACTATCTGGCTGTGGACGGAATCAGTCTGTCTCTGGTCCTCCTAACTTCTATAATCCTGATAACCGGATTTTTCGCTTCCTGGAATTTACCTATGAGGAGCAAAGAATTTTACATATTATTGCTGCTCCTTGCCACCGGGGTTTTTGGCGTATTCGTATCATTCGACCTGTTATTATTTTTTCTCTTTTATGAACTAGCGGTACTCCCCATGTATTTGTTGATAGGGATTTGGGGGACCTCCGCCAAGGTTATCCCGAAGGGTATTTTCGCAAACGCAATTAGAATGACTGGGCTTGGAAGCAAGGAATACGGCGCAATGAAGCTTACACTTTATCTACTCTTAGGCTCCGCATTTATACTTGTTGGATTTTTTGGGCTCTATATTTTCTCAGGGTTCCAGACATTCAACTACACTGCATTGACGGACTTCGGTTTCAGTAAGGCTACACAGAATTGGCTACTGATCCTTTTCTATATCGGATTTGGAACGCTTGCAGGTGTATGGCCGATTCATACCTGGTCCCCGGATGGACATGCGGCCGCACCTACTGCTGTATCGATGATGCATGCAGGAGTGCTCATGAAGCTAGGTGCTTACGGGATAATCCGCATAGGGATGGGATTACTCCCCGACGCTGCGGAAACGTTTTCTCCATTGATAGGAACGATAGCGGTGATAAACATTGTCTACGGCGCCTTCGGAGCAATGTGGCAAAGAGACCTCAAATATGTCGTGGCATACTCGTCCGTATCCCACATGGGCATAGTATTACTCGGTGCGGCAACCCTGAATGAAATGGGTCTCAATGGATCCATCTTTCAAATGTTCTCGCATGGAATAATGACCGGACTTTTGTTTGCTCTCGTCGGGCTGATCTATGAAAAAGCTCATAGTAGAGAAATCTTAAAGATGGGGGGTTTTGCAACGGCCATGCCTGGAATTGCCACTTTTTTTTTGATTGGTGCATTAACCTCATTGGGGTTGCCTGGTCTGAGTGGCTTCGTTGCCGAAATACTCGTATTCTTAGGAGCCTGGAAGTCTATATACTCGTGGTGGCTCGTTCCGGCCGTGCTGGGTGCTTTCATCACTGCGGTGTATGTGTTGAGGGTTTCGAAATGGATATTTTTCGGACCGGCAAAGGAAATTGGATCACTTAAAGATGCAGTTGGTTTTGAGTGGATTGCCCCGACTGTTCTTTCGGGGGTTCTGATATTACTCGGGATATATCCTAAACTGCTTCTAGATCCGATAAATAAGAGCATTATAGAGTTTCTAGATATTTTTGCGAAGTAAAAATATAGGGATGGCGTACATGTTTAAAACATTGTTGTTGGAATCTATTCTAACTTTTGGAATCCTATTAATCTTTTTTTTGGACCTGTTCTTACCAAGGGACAGGAAGATAATTCTGGGTATTTCAACACTCATCCTATTAGTAATCGCATTCATAGTTAGCCTTTCACTAGACCTCCAAGGGACAATTCTGTCACAAACCTTTGTTAATGATTCGTTTGCCATAACTCTAAAACAGATCTTTCTTATCTCAACCATTATAGCGGTGCTGGGTTCAATTGACCATGCTTCAAAATCACAAATGGGAAGAGAGGGTGAATATTTTCTGCTCCTGTTATTTTCACTTGTTGGCATGATGGTAGTCGTTTCTTCAAGGGAGCTTCTTCTGTTATTTGTAGGGTTCGAGCTGATGAGTATCCCGCTATATGTGCTCTCTGGTTTTTCAAAAGAAAATCCTAGGAGCGCCGAGGGAGCAATAAAGATCTTTCTATTTGGAACAGTATCATCTGCCCTTTTACTGCTGGGGATTGGTATTTTCTACGCACTTACCGGAACCACATCTTGGTCTACCCTTGGTTCGTCTATCATCATTGAAGATTCGCTGGGATCACTTGCCCTGATACTTTTATTTTCTGGCTTTGGTTTTAAAATAGCCGCATTCCCCTTCCAGTTCTGGGTTCCTGATACATACGAAGGCTCCCCGACCCCTTTTGTCGCATTTCTTTCAGTTGCGCCAAAGATCGCAGGATTAGGAATACTCTTTCGCTTCTTATTCGAAGCTCTGGATCCCCTTTCCCACAGCTGGACCATGTATGCATTCTGGATTGCTGCATGCACCATGATAATAGGAAATATGCTCGCGCTGCCTCAAAAAAATATAAAACGGCTGTTAGCATACTCGGGAATCGCCCACATCGGGTATATATTGTTGGGATTGGCCACGGGGACATTGCTTGGTCTCGAAATGAGTGTCTTCTATTTTGTGTCGTACCTCTTTGCAAACATGGGTGCTTTCCTCGTTGTTGAAGTTGTAAATCGATCCGACGGAAATGACGAAATTGATTCCTTTAAAAACCTTTCTGGTCGTTCACCCTTTTTGTCTCTCGCAATGCTAATATTTTTACTTTCACTTGGAGGAATTCCTTTCGTTGTGGGTTTCTGGGCAAAGCTATACATATTCTTGGCTGCAGCCAGGGCAGGCTACTTAACCCTCGTATTTCTGGGTGCACTCATGACTGTGATAGCGCTCTTCTACTATCTGAACATCGCTAGAAAGATGTACATAGATGAAGGTGACAGAAAGATCAATGCAGCCATGCCAATACCAATTAATCTGTTGTTAAGCATTGGTATCTGTGTGGTTTTCGTGGTGGTACTTGGTCTATTTCCTCAAGGGGTTGTTCTGTTCTCAAAAAAAGCTCTATCTTCTTTCGCGAGTTCAGGCAATATAGTTGACCACAGCCTCCGTCAGGTCCTTTCCTCTATTGGTATGTAATCCCTTCTAGCGCTGCCGAGATAAATCTGCCGAGGCCTTGCAATCTTTCTATCTTCATCCTGGAGCATCTCCTTCCACTGAGCCAACCAGCCTGATGTACGTGCTATTGCGAATAGAACTGTAAACATGCTTGTTGGAAGTCCCATGCTCTGATATATCAAACCAGAATAGAAATCAACATTTGGATAGAGCTTTCGTTTCACAAAATATTCGTCTTCAAGGGCTATTCTCTCCAACTCCAATGCGATGTCAAGCAATGGATTCTTACCAGTAACTTCAAAAACCTCATGGGCTATCTGTTTGATTATTCTCGCCCTCGGATCATAGGACTTGTAAATCCGATGTCCAAACCCCATTAATCTGAACTCACCTTCTTTAGCCCTCTTTATGTATTGTGGAATTTTATCCTTAGATCCTATCTCCTGGAGCATACTGAGAACTTCCTCATTAGCACCACCATGTAATGGCCCATAGAGTGCAGCGACCGCGGCCGCCGTAGCGGAGTAAGGATCCGGAAGCGAGCTCCCCACGCCTCGCATGGCACTTGTACTACAGTTCTGTTCATGATCGGCATGGAGAGTAAACAATATGTCTATGGCCCTTTCTATTACGGGATTCGGCTTATATTTTGTTTCAGTCATCTTAAACATCATATTCAAGAAATTGCCCGTATAACTGAGGTCGTTGTCTGGATACACGTATGGTTGACCTACTGTGTGTCTATAGGAGAATGCAGCAATCGTAGGCATCTTTGCTATTAATCGGTGAAGCTGTATCTCCCTCAATTTAGGATCGAATATTTCTTTTGCCTCAGGATAAAAGGTTGAAAGTGCGCCAACCGTTCCCAAGAGCATGCCCATAGGATGTGCGTCGTAGCGGAAACCATCCATGAATTTCTTTATGTTTTCATGTATGAACGTGTGATGGGTTATGTTATAGACCCACTGTTCGTATTCTGACGCCGTTGGAAGCTCTCCGTAAAGAATCAAATATGCGACCTCCAAATAATTGCTCTTTTCCGCCAGTTGCTCAATAGGATACCCACGATAAGATAGAATTCCTCTATCTCCGTCAATGAAGGTTATGGTACTCTTACAAGAAGCGGTATTACTAAAGGCGGGATCGTAACTCATCATGCCGAAATC
>JBAUII010000014.1:0-7127 GCA_049682815.1 Thermodesulfobacteriota bacterium
GTTCACTTACTCATCAGTTTGCCCATCGACGTGGGGAAATTTATTTTCTGATATTTTAGAAACCTTTCGGATCTTTGAAGCAGGAGTTATAGGGGGTAGCGACGGACGATTTTCTTTAATATCATAAGTTCCAATTAATTTTGCGAGGCGAGTTATCGTGGGCATGTCATAAATCGCGCTTTGTGGTAAATCGATCTTAAAAGTGTCTTTAATTCGCGATATCACCTGCGTTGCCTTTAGTGAATGGCCGCCTAGGTCAAAGAAGGTATCATTGACGCCAACATTTTCGATTCCGAGAATGCTTGCAAAAATTCGTTCAAGTAGCTCCTCAGGTACTGAGCTCGGCGCCACGTATGCCTCCCTAAGCTCCGGCCTTGATTTATTGGGTAATGGTAGTTTTCCCGGGTCAATCTTGCCGTTCGGACTTCGCGGCAGTTTACTCAGAAGGATTATCTGAGAAGGAATCATGAAATATGGCAGGTTTTCTTTGAGAAATTCTCTAATTTCACTCACAATAATTTTCCTATCCTGGGCAGGGGAGAAATAAACCAAAATGCGTTTACCTTCAAGCTCATGCTCTTGCGCAATTGCAACTGCCTCGCGAACATCAGGATTTGATAACATCGTCGCCTCTATTTCTCTTAGCTCAACGCGGAATCCACGAATCTTGACCTGATTATCAAACCTACCAAGAAATTCTAGACTACCGTCAGTCCGGTACCTGGCAAAGTCACCCGATCTGTAGATCCGACTTCCGGGGTTACTGTCGAATGGATTCGGGATAAACTTTTCAGAAGTCAGGTCTGGTCTGTTAAGATAACCTCTGGCTAAACCCGTGCCTGCGATGCATATCTCTCCCCTGACTCCAACTGGAACGGGATTCAATTTGTCATCTAGTAAGTAGACTTGCATGTTTGAGATAGGCCTTCCGATTAAGGGTGTATTACGGGTTTGACCATTTAGTTCTCCTAGCGTAGCAATCCCTGTTTCTGTGGTTCCATAAAGATTAAGAAATTTCTTGGTCGAAGACCAGCGCTTCACAATATCTGAAGTGACTGATTCCCCTGTGGCAATTAATATTCGCAATTTTGGTAGGTCAGTTTCGTATAGGGAAGAAATAGTTGAAGGTGGTAGAGTAGCGACGGAAATTGCATTATCAAATAAAAATCGTGTTAGCGCGATGCCTGGCATTAATGACTTTTGGCTTCCCATGACTAGTGTTGCTCCACTACTCAAAGCAGCGAAAATCTCGATTATAGACACAATGAAACTCGTTGAAGTAAACTGAAGTATTCGGTCGTTGGGAGCGATCTCTAAATTTTTTGTCATTTCCTCAGTGAAGTTGCATATTCCTGAATGCTCTAATTCGATGCCCTTGGGTTTGCCGGTGGAACCCGAAGTGAAGAATAATAAGGCCAAACTATCATGCGAAACGTTGGAGGTTGGATTTTTCTTTGGCATGTTAGAGGTGATTCCCTGATCAGAATCTATACTGAAAATATGTTTTATCGATGTAGTCTTTGACCGAGTTTTGTGACCGCGAAATTTAGATTCTAGGCTATTCTGCGTCAAAACTATTGGTAATTTGGTGACCTCGAGAATGAATGAGAGGCGCTCTTCTGGATATGAAGCATCTATTGGAACGTATGTTCCGCCCGCTTTTAGAATTCCAAGTAATCCGACAATTATTTCCGGAGACCTATCCATAAACAGACCCACTGATGTTTCCGGCGCGACACCTAATGATTGTAAATGACGCGCCAACTTGTTGGCTCTTTGGTTTAGCTCTCTGTATGTAAGTTCTTGGTCTTCGAATACAACCGCGATGCTTTCCGGAGCCCTTTCAACCTGTTCCTCAAATAATTCATGGATACACTTTGCTCTGGGGTATTCTCGCTTTGTATCATTCCACTCAACAAGGAGCTGATGTTTCTCTCTCTCTGTTAATATTGGCAGGTCTGTTATTCTTTGCTCTGGATGTTCCACAATGCCTTCAAGTAGGATTTGGAAACGTTCTATCATCAGTGTTATGGTGCTTTCAGAAAAAAGATTTGCGTTGTATATTACATTGCCAGTGAGCCCTGCTTTACCCTCCCAAATGAACAACGTCAAGTCTATTTCATCCGTTCCGCTCTCGGTCCTGATCGGAGTTATGCGCACTCCATTGGAATTCTCGGCGGGTTCCAACACATCCTTAAGGAGTACAAGTACCACTCGTCCCAGTGGTGATCTAGTGGGCTCACGGTCTGGGTTTATTTCCCTTACAAGTCTTTCATATGGGAGTTCCTGATGATCGTAGGCTTCAAGGCAAACCTTCTTAACCCTACCTAATAATTCTCTGAAGCTGGGATTGCCAGTTAGATCAGTTCGTAGAACCAGCGCGTTAACGAAAAAGCCTATCAGCCTTCTAATCTTGGAATGCGTGCGACCTGAAATTGGGGATTGGACTATAATATCATCTAGTCCGGTATAGCGGAAAAGGAGCACGTTCAAGGCAGCGAGTAATGTCATGAATAAAGTGACCTTCTCTCGGTACTTTAGTTCCCTGAGGTCCTTGTAGAGATTGACGGGTAATTCAAACCGATAATTACCCCGTTTGTAATTCAAAGCCAGAAGCCGGGAGTTGTCAGTAGGTAGTTCTAGAACCCTGAGTGGGGCTGAAAGCTGCCTTTCCCAGTATGAAAGTTGTTTTTTAAGGTTCTCGCCCTCCATCATTTCACGCTGCCACAGAGCATAGTCAGCGTACTGTATAGGCAGTTCCAGTAGGGGTGAAGGTTCACCTTTGGAAAAGGCAGCGTACAAATTCACTGCTTCCCGAAAGAACAAACCGATTGACAGTCCATCGCAGACTATGTGGTGTAAAGAAACGATCAGCCAATTCTCTTCATCGCCAAGGTGTACTAGCTGGTAACGAGTGAGGGGTCCTTTGGCGAGGTCAAAGGTTCGATCGACCTCTTCATCGACAATTCTAAGAGCTGCTGTACGGCGTGTACTTGCGGGGAGATTAGAAATATCGACTACGGGAAGGTTCAGAGTCATGGAATGCGCTATATTCTGGAATGGTTTCCCATCTATTGTAATAAAAGTTGTTCGCAATATGTCGTGTCGTCTGATGATTTCATTAAGGGCATCTTCAAGTGCTTTGATATTAAGGGGACCAACAAGTTGAAAAACACCTGTTTCATTGTACGACAGGCCACCTGGATTTAACTGGTGAAGAAACCAAAGTCTCTCCTGACCGAATGATAGAGGAAAAAGATCTCTCTCGCCATTTCGTGGAATTATTTCGAAATTCAATTTATCCGCCCATCCTGCATCAAAAAATGTGTTTGATGGTGTAATGAATCTTGCTAAATCTACGACAAACTCGGGATGAATTTATAGTAACATTTTAAGAAGAAAAGGCAATGAGTTAACTAGCAAATTCCCTGCAGCTTGCTATAGGTTTATTCATTGTTTCGCAGTTATTTGAGGTTAGTAAATAAAAAATCTTTGTTATATTCGTGGCTAATTTAAAAATCGATATGCAATAGTTTCACTTTCCGTCACTAAAGAACGTGTTGGATCTCATGCTCGAGTTTAAAGAGATTGCAGTAAAAGCCCTGTTTGTCAATGAGGTCGGAATGGGTTCCAATTTCAAGAATTTCTCCTTCGTCAATGACAATTATTCTATCGGCTGATTTCACATTAGAGGGTCTATGGGAAATGATTAATTTAGTTCTACCATCAGAATGCTTCCTGATCACATCGTGTATCTTGGATTCAAGTAGGGCGTCTATCTTGGAAGTGGCTTCGTCAAGTATCAAAATCTTTACATCCTTTTCAAGTGCATTTACGACGGAGGCTAGTTGTTGCTCACCTGAAGATACAAGAGATCTTTCGGTCTTATCATCGCCATGCAACAAACTATAGACTTCGGCAAATTTATCACCGAGCAGGGTTGCTCCCTTGTTTTCATAAAGAAATGTGTCTTGGAATACGGCCATTATATTCTGTCTCAAAAAATTCGGGCTGAATTTCTTGATTTCCAATCCATCGATTAATATTTGGCCTTTCTGAATATCATAGAATCTGAGAATCAGGTTAATGATCGTACTCTTACCGGAGCCCGTAAGGCCTACCAGTGCTGCCGTCTCACCGGGGCATACCGTGAAGGAGACATTTTTTAAGACCCAGTCATTGTCGTTATACGAGAACCAGACGTTTTTGAACTCTATCTTCCCTCGAAATCTTTCGATATCACCCATGACTTCATCGTCCTCAGAATCGAGATTTACGATATCGTATAGGTTTTCCGATGCAGCTATCGCGGCGTAGATACGGTTGTACCTCTCGGACATTTGAAGGATAGGTCTAAAAAGCATCAATATGTAATAGAGGTAAGCAATAAATGCTCCCAGACTGATGCCCAGGGCTAAAACACTAGTGCTGCCATACCATAGCACGATAGCTCCTGAGGAAATTCCAGCGAATTCCACGATAGGCGTGAACTTCGAGATGGCCAATAGCTCATCCATGTTTGCTTGAAAGCTTTCCTTGTTTATTTTATTGAACCTTTCTAGGTTCTTGATTTCTTTGTTATATAGTTTGATCGGGACGATTCCTCTGATACTCTCCTGTACCAAAGCGTTGACATTGGCAATGGCCCTCCTAACGTTCCTGTAGACGGTTTTAAACCTGATTCTGAAGACTAAGCCTATTATCACAATAAGCATGATGAGAGAGATGATGATTAATGTAAGTTCATGATTCATGTAAAACATCACCGAAATCACGCCGAATATTAAGAGTATGTCCCTAATCGACTGTATAAGGACAGATGTGTACATATCGGTTATGGCATTCACGTCGTTCGTCACCCGGGTTGTGACTGTTCCTACGGCATTATGATCGAAATATGATTGTGGCAAGGCTAAGATATGAGAAAAGACATTTAACCTGATCTTGTGCATTAGAGTTTGCCCAGAGTAGTTGAGTATATAGGTGTAAGAGCAGCCGAAAACAAAAATGCCAAGAAGGCTTAGGATTACTAATAAAGCAAGTTTTCCTACCTTGCTTATCTGCTCGCTACGCAAGATCTCGAGTCCTCGATGGCTCAGCTTCTCCAATGAATTATATTCTGCGTAATAGAGATTTCCTTTCCTTTCGAAGACTTCTGGATGAATCTTCGCCATCTCCTCAATCTCGGCCAGACGGTCAGATTTAATTTTTGAACTATCGATGACCAGGTATCTTTTTTCTGAGTGGGTGGATAGTTTCTCAAGATTATATTTATCTTCCGCACTCAATTGAGAAATATCTATGAGGTGGGTATCTCCGTTAAGATCAATAATATGGGACGGGTACCGGTTCTTAAGCCTTTTCTCTAGCCAAATATCGTCTTTATCGTTTGAAAATGTCAACTCTCTCCAGTTTGGAGTTATGTAGTTGTCCACTGCGATCTTTGTTAAATAGGGTATGGCAAGATCGAGACCAGCGGCCATTAGCATGAACATAAGCGATAAACCTATCGAGATCTTATGAGATCTCGCGAATGTAAAAAGCCACTTAATCACCCTTAGCTCATGATATATTTTCTCTTTTTTACTCGCCGACGCATTCATTTGTATTTTATGCAGATGCGTATTGTTCATAGTGTTTTCAACCCTAAATACCGAGTTATTTCATCGAGGAGGTCGCTCACTTTAACGCCGGTTTATCCTGGCTTCTATAATTAGCCCCTACTTGAGTGAATGCAGATTATAGAGTTTTTCGTAAATGCCCTTCATCGATAAGAGCTCGTTGTGATTTCCTATTTCTACGATCTTTCCCCGTTCAAAAACGGCAATCCTGTCAAACCCGCTAATCGAGGGTGCCCTGCTAGATACTACTATGAGTGTTATTGCCGTCATGGCCCCTCGGATGTTTTTAAGGACCGCGCTCTCGGTTCTTAGGTCAAGCGAAGACAGGACATCATCGAGTATCAATACCCTCGGTCTCAACAGTATTGCCCTTGCGATTGCTAGCCTCTGTCTTTGACCTCCGGAAACGCTGAGTCCTCTTTCACCGACAATGGCATTGAATCCATCCCGGAACTGGACGATCTCATCATAAATCTCGGAAATCTTGGCGGCTTCTATTATCTCGCTGTAAGAAATTTCGGGGTCCATAAAGGAAAGATTTTCCAGAACCGTTCCATTAAAGATTGTTGACTCTCGGGATACAAAGACGATGCCTTTTCGTAAACTCTTGGGGCTAATACTACGTATATCAATCCCGTCCACAAAAATCTTACCGTCAGGGGCCTCCAATATGCCCATGAGTAGCTCTAATAGTGTGGTTTTTCCCGAGCCGGTGGTTCCGGTTATGCCTAAACTCGTTCCGATCGGGATTGATAAGTTAATGCCGTTTAATGCCCGTTTGCCATTGTACGAAAAACTCAGGTTTCTAAACTCTATATTCCCCTCGATAGTTGGCTCGATTTTAGAAGTCCTTTCAATCAAGGGAGGCTGAGTTTCGAGGATTTCATTTATCCGCTTGATCGACGCATTTCCTCGCTTGAAAAGGTTCGAAGCCCAACCGATTGCGATTACCGGCCATATAAGCATCACCAGGTAAAACAGGATTGCGGCGAAGTCTCCAAGGGTAATAAGGTTTGTTATGGCGCTCCTACCGCCTAGCCAGAGGAAGATCGCTATTGATATCCCCGGGATGAAGGCGATCAGGGGCTCGTATAATCCCCAGATTCTTATTAGAAAGAGATTATTCTTAAGATAATCATCGCTTTCGGTTGCAAACCTAACCAGTTCGTATTCTTGTCGAGCGCCACCTTTTATTACCTTAATTGCCGATAGGATTTCTCTTGCGGTTTCCGTGAGTCTTGAGAACGAATCTTGAACCTTCGAGAAGCGGTCTTCTATCATATTCCCAAATTTCAAAATGACAAATGCCAGCACAGCAAATGGGATGAGTGTAATGAGGGTGAGCCTAGGAGAGACAAAAAGCATCGCAGGAACGATAAATGAGAATAGGAATATTCCTTCAAACCCTACAATGAGCCCCAATCCGCAGGCTCCCCGAATGGCCTCTATGTCGTTCACATTGCGGGCCATCAGGTCTCCGACAGTTCTCTTTGAAAAAAAGTTGAA
>JBAUII010000015.1:0-29090 GCA_049682815.1 Thermodesulfobacteriota bacterium
TTCGTGATCGTCCCAAAACCAATGTTTCTCGACCAAGAAAGAAGGTGGTTTCATGAATGTCGTAGTCGATTCCATACTTCCTGGCAAGCCGAAGGATATGGGGTACGTCCGGATTTTCCATAAAGCCGTAACGTGCGATTATCCTGAAAAAGTTTCGGGCAATTTCCTCGACCTCAAGCCTCTTATCATCACTTACTCGCGGCACCTCTTCATTGTGGATAGTTAAAATTGCTACATGCTCGTGAAGTACCCTGTTATGCTTAAGGTTATGAAGCAGGGTGCGAGGCACCCCCGAAGGGTTACTCGACATGAATACAGCAAAACCTTTGACTCTTAGCGGCGGATTTTTCTCCAGATCGTCAATAAAATGCTTCATCGGCAAGCGCTCAATCTTCATACGCTCTCGTAATATGGTCCGCCCCTGCCTCCACGTTATGAATACCACATACACAATGGTCGTAACCAGTAGAGGAAACCACGCGCCCTGCTTGAATTTTACCAAATTAGAACCCAAAAAGGCGATTTCGATAAAAAGGAGAAGGGCGGCGCCAAACCCGGCGACATAAATGGACCATCCCCAGAGTGATCGTGCACAGATAAACATCAAGGCACTAGTTACAACCATCAATAAGACAACCGCGAGTCCATAAGCCCCGGCAAGGTTTGCTGAAGAACCGAAGCCAACCACTATGCCGACGGTGCCGATTAGAAGAAGCCAATTAACTGCCGGCACGTAAACCTGGCCAATTTCATGGTGAGAAGTATGACTCACAACCATCCGTGGTATATATCCAAGCTGCAATGCCTGGGTAGTCAATGAAAAAGCACCCGAAATAACCGCCTGTGAAGCGATTATTGTGGCAGCCGTGGCTAATGCGATAAGGGGATAATGTCCCCACGTAGGGGAAAGCAGGTAAAACGGATTTACCACCGAAGTGGGACTTTTGATCAAAAGTGCACCCTGCCCAAAGTAATTAAGTAGTAGCCCTGGTAGAACTACTGAAAACCATGCCATGCGTATTGGTATCTTTCCGAAGTGTCCCATATCGGCATAGAGCGCTTCGCCCCCTGTAACAACAAGGAAAACCGCGCCCAAAACGAAAAAACCCACGACTCTGTTGATGACGAAAAAGTTAAATGCGTATAACGGATTAATGGATTTAAGGACCTCCGGAACCTCAATTATCCATCGCGCGCCAAGAACAGCGATGGTCAAAAACCAGATAACCATGATTGGACCGAATACCCTACCCACCAGTCCAGTGCCTCTCCTCTGGAATAAAAACAGGACAATTAAAATCCCTACTGTTATGGGTATAACAAATGGATCTAGGCCTGAAGTGGCAACCTTAAGTCCCTCAACCGCACTCAGCACCGATATGGCAGGTGTCAGCATTCCATCCCCATAGAACAGCGCAGCGCCAAATAGACCAATCGCAGTAACCAAGCGCAGTCTTCGGCCCCTTATTCTGCTCTTTGACAGTACAAGCGTCAGTAATGCAAAGATACCCCCCTCCCCATTGTAATCAGCACGCATAACAAATATTACATACTTAATAGAAATGATTATTATCAGGGACCAAAAAATAAGCGAAAGAATCCCAAGAACGTTTTCGGGCGAGATCGTGATCGCGTGAGCGGGGGAAAAACATTCCCTCAACGCATAGAGGGGGCTCGTTCCAATGTCGCCAAAGACAACACCAAGAACAAATAGAACTAGAGGGGGTATCCTCCGCCCATGGTGGTGGACCGATAAGGACGAGTTCAATGTCATTACAATGCCTCTAGCACTCCTCTAAGACAAAGCTCAAGAGAATATATGACAAGTATAGCATTGGCAAACTTTTATCGAATTATTATCCTACTTCAGGCCTGCCGCCGGGAATCCGGTTTAAATTTTCGAGATTATCTGGAATAATAGAAACCGATAACCCTCACTCATCAACAAACTTAGTATTGATCTAGGAAAAGGAAAAATATTGATAAAAGAGCGACGTTGGAGACTTCTTGTCGATACATTTATTCTAGGGATTGTCGGGGCACTCAGCGCGAGGTTGTTTGTCTATTTGTTACGATTCACGCAAGACCTATTTCTCACCCGATTAGCCAGCTACCAGCCCCCTGGATTACCGAATGAAGCCGGTTTACACCTGGAGCTGATCGGACCTTACGGTCTCTGGTTGATCCCAGTCGCAACTACACTCGGGGGCCTCCTTTCAGGCGTTCTCGTGTACAGCCTAGCACCAGAGGCCGAGGGCCATGGTACTGATACGGTGGTCAAGGCCTTTCACAGGGCGGGTGGATATATTAGGGCACGGGTTGCCCCGATCAAACTCGTTGCATCAGTGTTAACCATCGGGTCAGGCGGGGCCGCCGGAAGAGAGGGACCGACTGCGCTGATCAGTGCCGGCATTGGGTCAATTTATGCTACTCTCTCGCATCGATCGGATGACGAAAGAAGACTCCTCGTGCTTATCGGTATGGCCGCGGGGCTATCCGCTATATTTCGCTCACCAATAGGAACTGCCATATTCGCCATAGAAGTATTGTACAGTGAAATAGAATTTGAAGCCGGGGCGCTTCTATATACGATGCTTGGCGCGGTGGTGGCCTACGCTATAAACGGGCTTTTCGTCGGCTGGAAACCCCTTTTCCATGTGTCACCCGATACCGGAGTTCCAGGGTTCTATGACTACGGCTGGTACGCAGTTTTGGGTATAGCTAGCGGTTTCATTGCCATACTCCTCCCCTTTGTTTTCTATAGTTTTCGAGCATTATTTCGTAAAATATCGGTCCCGCCTCATCTAAAACCAGCGATTGGTGGATTTGGAGTGGGTTTACTAGCCCTTTTTCTGCCCCAGGTTTTGGGAGGAGGATATGGATGGATTCAGCAGGCTATCGACGGAAATCTAGGAGCTACACTGCTAATAGTTCTGCTCTTTGCTAAAATTCTCGCCTTCTCCCTGACGGTTTCATCGGGTGGTTCTGGTGGGGTCTTTGCGCCCAGTCTTTTTGTCGGTGCGATGCTGGGCGGTTTCCTTTCCAAAATATTCCATCAGCCTTCGGACGCCTTTGTAATCGTCGGTATGACGGCGGTATTCGGCGGCGCCGCACACGTGCCGGTAGCCACACTCTTGATGGTCCCCGAGATGACAGGAGGGTATCAATTACTTGTGCCTGCTTCCCTTGCCGTCATGCTTAGTTATCTCGTCCAGGTAACAATCTCAAAGAGATTAAGGTACCAGAGCCTGTACGAGGCACAGGTCCCGAGTAGGGCCGATTCGCCAGCCCATCACATTGAGCATATGAGAACCGCCATGCGTTTATTAAACGAACGTAGAATCTCTCTTCCTAGGACTTTCAGCCATTTAAACTTATACTCGATCTTGACCTCCGGTATACCTGTCGATTTGCCAGACGGAAAACAGCTCACCATAGGGGTCCTCAAACCGGAAAGCTCCTGGATTGGTAAGCCATTCGAAACTGGTTTCCTTTCTGAGGTAGACGATGAAATCGAGATTATTGCTATTTTCCGAAATGGACACCTAATTTTTCCACATCCCGACACCATATTAGAGTCGGGGGAGCAGATACTGGTCGTCGCCACAAATAAGGCAATGAAATGGCTCGAAGAGCATATATCTCCTGTACCACCAGGAAAATAGGTTTCAAGGCTGCGCCGAATCTGAAATTTATAAGAACACCTGACGGAAATAAGAAATTATTCCAAGCAGCAATATTCTTACATAACTTTATAGCAGACCCCTACTAATCAAACCTTTTCGAGATAGAGATACGCAAATACACAGTTATCGATCTTTAATGGTATGTGCACCAATCTGGCGCAGTAAGATCGGACTGAACCCCGCCGAAACACTAACCTTAGGAGCAGATTCACAATAGAGATTAAAATTTAATTGTCTGGGAAAAAAAGCCCGTAAGTCACGTGAATCTCATCAAATGGGATGTTCTCTTTTCTCTGTGCCTGTCTCTGATTATTTGGTACGCTGTACGATTCTACCAACTATCTTAAAAGCGTCTTCAAGTTCAGAAAAATTGGGTATATGGCTGTCCCTGAGTATTTTTACGCCACTCTTGACGCTCTCACCCCCAAGCATGCAACCAACTATCATTTTATGCGTATTTCTTGAGAATCTGACAACTTCATTGGCTAGAAGGTTCGGATTAAGAACCGCCGTTGGAACTGAGATAACAAACGCGATATCCCATATGTCTTGATTTCTTATCATCGTGTTAAACACATTGGCATACCTGTCTGATCGGGCATCCCCAATCAGGTCAATCGGATTCTCACCACTCCAATTTTTGGGCAATAAGGAATCTAATTCTTTGCCTATTTCGTCAGAGAAGTCAATTAGATCAACACCGTACTTCTCGGCATAGTCGGAGGCCAGCACGGCGAAACCCCCTGCGTTACTTATAACAACAGCCCTATTACCGTCTGGATAACCCTCGGATGCAGTAAGTTCAGCGATCAAGAAAGCTTCCTTAAGTGAATAAGCAGCTAAAACACCCGCCTGTCTGAACGCAGCCATGTATACCTCGTAGCTTCCTGCAAGTGAACCAGTGTGGGACGATGCTGCCTGGTGCCCTCTCTTGGAAGCGCCCGATTTTAAAGCTATGACCGGCTTTTTAGGCGATATTTTTTGTACTTCTTCCAAAAACTCCCGACCATTCCTTACCTCTTCGATATAGAGAACTATTGCTTTAGTCTCTTCGTTTTTTTCTGCAAATTTCAGGAAATCCAAAAACCCCAGGTCCGCCTGATTTCCAACGCTTATCACGGCGGAAAATCCTATTTCCTCAGATTTACTCCAATCAACCACAGTTGTTATAATTGCGCCACTCTGTGATATAAACGCAATATGACCCGGTTTGGGAGATATGGGATCGAAAGTTGTGTTTATTTTTTCATGTGGAAGCATTATGCCAACACAGTTCGGGCCGATAATTCTCACGTTATTTTTTTTTGCAGCTTCTAACACCTTTCTTTCCAAGCTTTTCCCCCGTTGACCAGTCTCTCTGAAACCAGCCGATATGATAACAGCGAGCTTTGCTCCTTTCGCACCCGCTTCACTGATAATATCCGGCACCATCTTCGCAGGAACTGCCACGACCGCAAGATCAACTTCTCCTGAAATTGAAGAAATAGATGGATAAACCTTACGTCCCAAAATTTCGCTTTCATTAGGGTTAACCGGATACACTTCTCCATCGAATGGGAGAAGATTTCTCATAACCGAGTAACCCACCTTATCAGGATTAGGGGATGCGCCAATCACTGCAATTGACCTCGGATAAAAGATTTCTTGTGACAATTCTTGATGAGGTTCTTCGTCCGGATAATCGGGTTTCTCACCGATTATGAGCCTGGCATCCACGGAACAGGCTCCCTTCTCATAAAGCATGAGCGGATTAATGTCAAATTCTATTAAATCCTTGTCTTCATAAAAAAGTTCTGATACAGCCTTTATGGTATTAACCAACGTTTCTTCATCTTTGGGTGTTTCATCTCTATAGCCTCTTATTAGTGTGTACCCCTTTATCTCCCGTATCATATTACTTATTTCATTTCTATTTAGGGGAAGTACTCTAAGGACAACATCCTTCATAAATTCAACTAATTTCCCACCTAGTCCAAAGGAAATGACCTTACCAAAGGATTGATCACTTTTACCCCCTACTATCAGCTCAAGCCCAGGAGGCATTTGTTTTTCGACAATCACCCCTTTAATCTCAGCCTCGGGTTTTTTATTCTTTACCCTGTTTATTATCTCAACAAAGGATCTTTCGGCTTCTTTCTCGCTTTCAACTCCTGTTATCACGCCTCCGACGTCGCTCTTATGAATCACCTGAGGAGAAACAATTTTCATAACAACCGGGAAACCAATTTCCCTTGCGACCTTAGCTGCATCCTCTTTTCTCTTTACAATTCTGTTCGCCGGGACCGAAACCCCGTGTTTTCGCAGTAATTCATAGGCCTTCTGCTCGCTCAACAATATCCTTCGCACAATCTCACTCCCCCGAATATTTCATTATCCATTTAGCAATCTTCGGCCAGTTTTCCCTGAGGGGTTTCGAACCCATAAAGAGACCTATATGACCCCCCTTCGCTAAATCCTTCACAATCTTTCTCTTCGCGGTTCCGAGTTTTTTCTCGGCATTGAAAACCTGCTGTTTTGAAGTTATCTCATCCCTATCTCCCGCAAGCAGATAAACCGGAGACCTAATATCTTTTAAACTGAGTCTCTTACCAAGCCCTACAAACCTTCCCTTATATAGTCTGTTCTCTTTAAAAAGCTCTTTAATTACATGCAGATACCAATTACCCGGAAGATCAATTGTGTATTCGTACCATCTCTCGAAGTTCTCGAACCTCTTGACATACCTCGGGTCATCCACATGTTCATAGAGATCCACAAACTTTCCAAAATATTGCTTTTCCGGATGCATACTCTTAAACCCCTGGAGCATGAAGTCCCCTTTCAGTATTCCTCCGCCCATAGCCACAAGCTCCTCATAAAATTCCATAGGGAAAGAATGTGCATAGTCTTTTATCACCGTTTTCCCGGCACTGGTATCGATCGGAGCTCCCGCAAGAACAAGTGTGTTTACCTTCTTGGGAAATCTTGCCGAATACATTGCACAAAGCCATCCCCCCTGACAAAGACCAACGAGATTAACGATTCCACCGAGATCATCCACACAGGTATTTAACTCGCGGAGATACATATCAATGTCGTAGTCCTTCATTGCAGTAGTCGCGCTCTTCCATTCAGTCACGCAAACCCGTTTTATCCCATTATCGATTAGTGTTTCGACCAAGCTCTGTCCTTTATGGAAGTCCGCTATAACGGATGTGTGCCCTGCATATGGAGCAACAAGAAGGGTATAAATACCCTTCTTGCCAGTAGAAAAGTCTCTCAGGTTCATCGTATGCAAATCCAGTAAGACCTTATTTCTTGTTGCCCATCCGGGTTTTACCCTTTCAATTTGGGTTTTTTCAATTTCATTTAAAAATTTTATATTGTCTCTTAATAGCTCAATCTCTATTCTTTCCAGTCCTACAAAGAATGCAAACGGCCAGAGATATGGAACACCAACTTCGGGAAATAGAAAAGGCTCGCGCTTTTTTTCTTGCATAATCCTCTGCCTCCAGCTAATTAATTTGATATGTTTTCTTTTTCGTTTCTTCCTGCAAAAATCGCAAATTCCTTGTCTGTTAGGTAATCCTTAATTATTACTAAGCGTCACCTTAGTCAGAGCCTTACCTTAAAAAAATCAGACAAAAATCCTTCGACTATAAGTGATCAATCCCAATTCCAGATATTGCGAGCGACCAGCTTTCAGACGCAATGGAATAGTCTTGGCAAATAGGAGTGTCGATGGACTGGGACAGACCTGCTCCAATGAACTCCAGTCGTGTAGTATAAACTCCGTGGAAGCCAATTCGCAAACAGTTGCGCCCAAAAAATTAATCAAATATAGCCGTTAAATTCCATACCGCTTTCATGCATATGAGCGCACACGAATTATTTAATGGTTAGTGTTCCTTTCATGCCAGCAGCATAGTGACCGGGAAATGTGCAAATATATGTGTAGTGACCAGGCTCCTTTGGCGCGTTGAAGGTAACAGACTTGGTTTCCCCACCAGCCACAAGGCCTGTATGAGCAATGATCTTGTCCATCATATCCTTCGGTATATAGCCGCTGTCCTTTGCCTCAAGTGCCGCATTCGCAATTGCGCCGGGATCCGCGCCCGTCTTCAGTAGAACGAAATTATGCGACATAGCAACAGGTGGAAGGGAAGTCTTATTCGTGAGTTTAACCGTGACTTTCTCGCCAGGTTTTGCATTTATTTGGGTTACACTGAACCTAAGGGTATCCATACCCTCGATGTCGATGGTAGCTGACTGGGCTAGGGCAGAAGTTCCGAGCATACCCATGGAAACGAACAGAAAAAATAAAGCATATAATGTCTTGCTATCGTTTAGCACCTTTAAATACCTCCTTAAATTGCATTTTAATCGAGATGAATCCAATTTCCGGCCGACGATTCTGATCTCAGCCGAAATCCCTAAATTGGTCTTATGGTCTCAAAATAAGAAGACGGAAAGAGCAACTTAGAGACTAACAAAAATATGGAGGTGATCTTAAGGGGGTAAATCCAAGGGAAGAATTATACGGCAAGGAATTGATAGAATGGATGAAATCGTCAATATTTGCGTCAATGACGCTAAAGCTAATTGCTTTGAAATCTGTTATTAATGCCGGGTCAGAAAATTCCATGAACTTCGCCGTTGTGCGCTTATCGTCTTCTGGAATTAAGTAATTTTTATCGATTGACCTATACAGAGGGTTCGTACTGTAACCTGCGCGAGTCAGCACAGAAACCCAAGGGCTATCTGAACCCCTTTTGGATAAGTGAACAAGCCGTGATGCACCGGAAGCAACAATTACTACTGCAATTAATAAAAATCTCGTATAAATAAACAGAGTGGTGAACTCGATTGTGGCAAAATATCTGGTAAATTTACCCTTCATGTCTTACTTCCCAAAGATCCTAGTCACACCGACTATGTTAATAAGGATATAGTAGTTACATAAAATATCAAAAATAAACTTACTCGTCTCAATGGCATAAGCAATGGAAATTCCACTTGGTAGAAACAAGAGCCTTTAACTAATAATTTCGAAATTACACGCCCCGCACCAGGCCAAAGAGAATTCGCCATTTAAGTCGGGTAAAATAGGTGATAATCATAGACTACCTGTCAATGAAAAAATTCAACCAGCTTGATTCGAGAGTCTGCATGACATAATATTTTTGCATACAAGGAGAGCAAAACCTGCCGTTAATACGAATCCCCTTATGTAAGATTATCACCTCAGGAAATGGTACAAGTTAAAAAAGTCTCTCGAAAGATGACAGCAAACATGCGCCGTTTCATAATCATTACCACTTTAGTCCTCTTTTCTTTTCTGTTCAACGTCGCAAATGCGACGGACCGATTCGAGGTAAGAGACTTTACGCTCGAAAACGGTCTCAGGGTTCTCCTACTTGAAGATCATAGGACACCCACTGTAACACTCCAGGTCTGGTATAAGGTGGGATCAAGGAATGAGCAATTCGGTAAGACCGGGATCTCCCACTTACTCGAACACATGATGTTCAGAGGCTCCAAAAAATATGGCCCCGACACCTTTTCGAAAATAGTACAGAAAAATGGTGGCAATGACAATGCCTTCACCACTGAGGATTATACTATGTACTTTGAAAGCATGCCCTCCGATAAAATCGACACACTCATTGACCTTGAGTCCGACCGAATGGCCAATTTGCTCATAGACCAAAAACTGTTCGATACAGAAAGGGACGTTGTCTTGGAGGAGAGGCGCCTCAGAACCGAGGATGATCCCGTTTCCGACCTATTGGAGCAGGTAGAAGCAGTGGCATTCGAAGCCCACCCATATCACAACCCAGTTATCGGTTGGTTTTCAGACATAAAGCAAATATCTAGGGATGACCTGATTAACCATTACAAGAAACACTACGCCCCAAACAATGCGGTCCTCGTAGTTGTCGGAGACTTTAAAACAGAAAAGCTACTTCCCAAAATAGAGAAAAGTTTCGGTAAAATAAAGTCGGGTAAAACTCCGCCTGTGGTAAGGAGCATAGAACCCCAGCAAAGGGGCGAAAGGCGCGTTGCACTCCATAGAAGCGCTGAACTTCCCTTTGTCACTGTTGCTTATCATACACCGAACCTCGCCAGTGGAGATAGCTACGCATTGGATGTTCTTACTACTATTCTAGCTGAAGGAGACAGCTCAAGACTGTACAATAGCTTGGTTTATGAAAGGCAGATTGCGCTTTCCGTGGAAGGGGATTACTCCCGTCTCAGCATTGACCCAAACCTCATGTATTTCTATGCCCAGGTAATGCCCGGAAAGAGTCCCTCCGATGTTGAGAACGCCATTTATGGTGAGTTAGATAGAATAAAAGACGAGCCTATTTCACAAAACGAGTTAGAAAAGGCCAAAAACCAAATAGAATCTTCATTTGTTTTCGGTCAGGACTCGCTTTTTGGAAGAGCGTTTCTTCTTGGTCAGTATGAAATTCTAGGTCAATTGAAAATGGTAAGAGATTATATAATTGGCATCAGGCAAGTTACAGCAGAGGATGTTATGGACGTTGCCAGGAAATATCTATCCGAGGATAATAGAACAGTGGGAACACTGATTCCCGAGGCGCCTGAGTCGTCTTAATTAATCGCAACAGTTCATGAGAAAGTCAACACAAAATCTTCTATTCAAGGCAATCTTTGCGCTCTTTCTAAGTTTTTTCAACTTTAACACTCTATCTGCCGAACCCTTGGGTAAAAAGGTTGTTCTGGACAACGATATTGTCCTTGTCGTATCGGAAAGGCCGGGCGTGCCGATGGTAGTAGTAGATATTCTTATCGATGCTGGGTCTATTAATGAGACTGCAGAAAAAGCCGGTCTGGCAAATCTCACTGCAGAACTTCTGACGAGTGGAACAAAAACTCAGTCCGCTGTAGAAATTGCAGAAGAGGCAGACGTTATTGGTTCCTCTCTTACTACCACCGCAGACTATGACTTCACAGAGATCGAACTTATTGTATTAAAAAAATATCTCGATAGAGGACTTAATATTCTGGGAGACCTAATCATAAATCCTACTTTTCCACAGGACGAGGTCGAAAATACTGTCAGGGAAATTCAGGGTGAACTGAAAAAGAATGAGGAAGATCCTGGTTGGTTGGCAGAGCGCGAATTCGTTAAGGCACTTTATGATGACCATCCTTACGGCCGAATCGTAGAGGGGAATGAAGAGAGCATCCTGAGAATCGATGGGTCCGACCTAATAAACTTCCATTCAAATTACTACTTGCCCAACAGAACAATTATCTCCATAGCTGGCGATATAACCCTTGAGGAAGCAAGGAATTTAATAGAAAAGAACTTTGCGAACTGGAAGAAGGAGGAGATCACTGAGAATACGATCCCTCCTCCCCCTGTCCTTGAGAAAACCAAATTTCTCAAGATTGACCGTGAAGTAACCCAGGCAAATATCATCCTGGGTCACATGGGTATCTCCAGGGATAATCCGGATTATTATCCACTGCAGGTTATGAACTACATATTGGGAGGAGGAGGATTTTCATCCAGGCTGGTAAATGATATCAGAGATAAGAGAGGACTCGCTTATAGTGTCGGCAGTACATATTTATCGAGAAGATATCCCGGCAGCTTTCAGGTAGCGCTACAGACTAAGAATCCGAGTGCGATGACTGCTGTTAAATTAGTCTTGGAGAATATGAGAAGAATCAAGGAGAATGGGGTTTCGGATGAAGAGCTGGATGATGCAAAAGCCTACCTTATTGGAAGTCTCCCCTTAAGTATAGAAACGGATAAAGAGGTCGCCGAAAATATGGCGCTCTTGGACTTCTATGACCTTGGCCTGGATTACTTCGATAAATACCGGGACAAAATACAATCCGTATCGAAACAAGACGTTCTAAGAATAGCTCAAAAATACCTTCATCCTGATAAATACGTACTTGTGATTGTAGGTAACCTCAAAGAAATAAGTAGTGATAAAATTTAAATTAGATATACGGATTATCGCAAAATGAGGCTAGAACTACAATCTAATTAAGAGCTATCTGTCAGTTAAAGCCTTGGAAGGTATAGGGAGTATGATTATTCCAAATGACATCTGCTTCTCCTCATCTCGAAAAGAAACCATTTTCTCGTGTAAAAAGATTTCAAACTGAAAAACGTAGATCATGAATTGAAGAGAAATATATGAAATACATACTGGACCGACAATACCGTGCGCTGGATTTAATCGAGGCCAGAGAGCGGCGGTCCCTCGATCAAAAATATTTACGGATGGAACGTATAACACAGCGCAGCCGGCAGAGCCACACCTGACAGAACATCATGGAATTGAGGTAAAATTCAGGAGATATCACGGCTCCGATTCAAAGGACTGAAACTGCCGAAAAGAAAATATCGACTCAGAAATCTATAACGCGCAGCAAATGTCGGGAGCTGCGGGAAAATGCCTGTGAGATGACCGCCAATAAAGAAAGAGAACCGCAAGCTGCTCCCAATACGGCGGTGTTATTAAAACGTTGATTTCCGGCTTGCTTTCCAGTCAGATAAGATATAAATCTTGACACTATGAGTTTTTACTCATATAATGGAGGTGTAGATTGGATGAGAGTGACGCACGGCCAGTTGTCTGGATGGGAGATTCGCGCAAGCAGGTGAGAAGTTTTCCGGCAGCAGTGAAAAAGGATATCGGTTCTTCCCTTTTTGATGTGCAACTGGGAACAACCCCGCCGGACGCAAAGCCTTTTAAAGGTGTCGCCAGCGGTGTTTTTGAAATCGTGACTCGTCATGACACCAATAGCTACAGAACGGTTTATACCGTCCAGATTGGCAGCAGGGTTTATGTCCTCCATGCCTTTCAGAAGAAGGCGAAGAAGGGCAGCAAAACCCCGAAAGCGGACGTTGATTTAATAAAAAGCCGCTATAAACAGGCGGTGCAGTTGGAGAAAGACTATGAAGAAGAAAGCGACAGAAAAGATAGAACACGAGATCGGAAGCGGTAATATTTTTGCGGATCTTGGCCTTGATGATGCGGATGAATTACTGATCCGCGCCAAGCTTGGCCATACCGTGCGCATGATTCTGGAAGAACGGCACCTCAAACAAAAAGAGATTTGCGATCTTCTCAAAATTGACCAGTCCGAAGTGTCAAAGCTTATGAACGGTAAATATCATCTGTTTTCAGAAGGACGGCTCTTCGGCTTTTTAAACAGGCTTGACCGCAAAGTGACGGTAAGGATTTCCCGACGGCGCAAAAATGACCTGCCGCAGGAAGTCATCTTTGCATGAAATGCTCTTTTCAATTGTCCATTTTGTACAAACCGAAGGGAACGAGCAAAAGGATTGTGGGGGGTTCGACGGCCAAAACGCATCGTGCCCACCGATTAGGAAAATGTGAAAAGCCAGAGCATTCGCACCTTGGGTTACTTACGGCGCTTCTTCCCAGGCCAAGGGAGAATTCCGTCCAATTCCTTTAGGCCCATTAAGTCATCTTCTATCTCTTCATAGCTTTGTGGAACTTCCTCATCCTCGAACCAAAGGAGAGTCAACGTCTGATCCCAACGGCTTAAATGCCTTGCTTCCTCAAGTAAAATACCGCCGCGTGTCCAGTCGCTGAGCCAAAGGTCGGCGTCGATTTCCTCTGGGCCATTACAAATTTTCCCTTTACAAACCCTCTCTGATAAAGACCCGGGAGGTAAAACCATACGCGGCGGAATCCAAGCATTTACTTCACGCATGGCGAGCGATCTCGATGCGTATCTTACTATTCCCTTCTCGGAAAGCACAAAGGCACAAGGCGCTGTGATAACGGCCGCAAATCGTGAGCCGGTAGCCGTATTCGACGCCGTAAAGCGTTCCGCCAGATGTTCTACAGTAGCGAAACAGATTTCCTCATCGTCTGCAATCGTTTTGAATAGTTGATAGGGTAAAAGTAGTTCAGCAGCAAATATATCGCAAAGAATCTCATTTAACGGCCTTGAGCTATAGCTCCACCAGGGCAGTGCTGTATGTTCTGATGGAAGTCCTAAAATGATGTGGGCGAGTTCATGACATATCGTGAATCTCTGGCGCTCTGCCGAGTCATTTTCGTTGATGCAAATAAAATGTTTGCCACCACTCTTAAACGACCAACCTGGTTCATCCTGGCCAAGATCGTTTTGAGGACGTATGATCGCGCTGACATGGGCGGCATAAGACTCAACGTCAACCGGAATGGCTGCCGGGTTTACCTTAGAAACGAGGTCACGCGCTCTTAGAACAGCGGTAAATTCATCCATCGACATTTTCTTCAGCCAGAATTTTCCGCACCCGTTCAATCCGTTTCGCATAGTCGGGCCGCGCAGAGCCACGGAAAGACACCCCTGCTGTTGATTTAAAAATGTCAAAACTGACAGTAGGGTCATTGATAACGTGCATTACAAGTGCGCTGTCAGTTTCGGGATATTTTGCCAGATAACGAAGCATATCAGCCTCCCGCTTTCCGGGTTTCAGAGCCCGGATCAGTTTGGACAAAATCTCTTCGGAAGGAGAGCCTTTATCGCCTGTTTCCAGACGATAAATATAAGCGTGGTCTATTTCTGCCAGCTGTGCCAGTTCCCGGAGAGAGAGCTTTCTTTCTTCTCGTAGATAACGGAGCAACGCCCCTAATGCTGATTGTGTCATCTTCCCTCCCTTGACAAAATAATTATTATGATTATATTGTTGTCTAGATGGACAACGCACTGCCACACATTCCTTTTAATATGGAGGATAATAAATTTATAAATCTGAACTCTGCGTTGCCTATACAGACAATACAAGTATGTCGTCAAGTTTTGGATAATGCAAGCATATCCCTTGACAAAAAAATATGGAGCTGATTTCAAATGGGAAGAGACCATGTCGATCACAGTGATATAGTCCGGTTTGCACAGGACAGAGTTAACCTGCCGAAAGATAAGGCGGATGAATACCGCGCCCAGGCAAGACGCCTGCGCGAAAGACTTGAGTCTTATATTGCCGACCATCCGGATTTTACCTTAAAAAAGATGCTGCTCTCGGGAAGCCTGGCTAAAGGCTTAGCCCTGCGGTCGTTGAACGATATAGACGTTGCCTGCTATATCAGCGGTGCCGACGTTCCGACTGAAATTTCCGCCTTGCTTGATTATCTGGCCGAGCGGCTGCGCACAGCATTCCCGAATTTTTCCCCCGACCAGGTACAACCGCAAACCTATTCAGTTACGGTGTCATTCCGTGGATCGGGACTTGATGTTGATGTCGTCCCCATTCTCTATAATAATGACCCGCAATGGTACGGCAATCTTGTTAGCCAGGATGACGGCTCGTTCCTTGAAACCTGCATACCGCGTCACCTGGACTTTACGCGCAAGCGCAAACAGGCGCAGGAAACCGATTTTGCGCAGGTCGTTCGGCTCATAAAATTCTGGGCGTGGAAAATCAAAAACGAGAATGAGGGATTCAGGTTCAAATCATTCATCATAGAGCTGATCCTGGCCCATCTTTCAGATCAGGGGCTGGATTTTTCTGACTATCCGGAAGCCCTGCAACATTTTTTTACGTATGTTGCAAATAGCAATCTGGATGAACAGATTGCCTTTGATGATTATTATAAATTATCGGAGATCGGATCATTTACAGAACCTGTTCAGATTATAGACCCTGTGAACCCAAAAAATAATACGGCCAGGCTCTATACAGCAGAAAATGTCGCGGCTATTGTCGATGCCGCCCTAGACGCGGGTGATGCTATCGATGCCGCGCTTGCAGCCCCGACAAAACAGGAGACGATATATTACTGGCAGAAGGTTTTCGGGCCTTCATTCCAGATGTGAGGAAAACATATGAGTCAAAGTTATACCATAACTGAATCATCATCGTTTACGGTTACCCATGCAAAGCATATAGCGGCCAAGGTCGCTACTGACCTTAAACGGATGCAAAGATTTTATGGCTATCCGAGTGATGCGAAAATTGCTGCCTTCGAAGCAGAGATCATAACTTATTTAAAGGCGGGTTATTTAGGAAGCGTAAGCTACGGATTTAAACGCGGTGGTGACTGGATAGAACCGATGCTGCGTTATACAGCGCGGGAGCTGTCCGGAACAACGGCAAGCGATAACGATCCGGGACGTGTCCGTCCCGGTGCCGCTACCAGCAATGCGGTCTTTCATAGTTATCTCACGCACAATTTCGCGTGGAATCTTTTATCACCGGAAGAACAGGCGGCTTTCGAAAAAACGCTTCCATTTCAACGGACAGGCGCTGATGAACCGGGAATTGATGGCTATCTTAGCAATGACCGTACATATTCTTCGGGCGGACGCGCCCTTGAACGAGCAAGTGTGAGGAGCTACCGATGAGTACAAAACCTATGTTGAATGAATTGTTTGAGCGCTCTTTGACCTATCCGGACAGCAATGCCAAAGATCGGCTGGGCCGTCTTATAGGCCTTGATGACCACAAAGAGCGGCTGACAAAAATGCTCGGTTTGCTGGTCAACCCAGAGGGATTAAAGGCTTGGGCCAAAAAATTTCATCCTGATGCCGACAAACTTATCAATAACGTCATCAGACGTCCCCCGCTCGTCGTTCTGGCCGGTGATGTAGGATCCGGAAAGACCGAACTGGCTGAAACGATTGCTGATGCGGTCGCACGACAGGAAAAGATCGATATCACTCTTTTTCCATTAAGTCTTTCAACACGAGGACAAGGGCGTGTCGGTGAAATGACGCAACTGTTATCAGCGGCCTTTGATCATACGATTGAAGAAGCAAAAAAGTTAACGGGGTCATCGGCACGCGCTCGCGGTGCCGTCATTCTTTTGGTCGATGAAGCCGATGCGATTGCGCAATCACGCGAAGCATCCCAGATGCATCATGAAGACCGCGCAGGCGTCAATGCATTTATCCGGGGTATTGACCGGATCGGCAACGGCCACTTACCGGCTGCAGTCATCATGTGCACCAACCGACTGAATGCGCTCGATCCGGCTGTGAAACGCCGGGCAGCAGATATACTAACATTCCATCGTCCCGATGAAATACAGAGGCACGCAGTTCTTAAGACACCACTAAAAGAACTCGGTTTTTCACAGAAGCAGGTCAGCGACATAGTAACTGCAACAGGAGCCCAGAACGGGCGCGGTTACGGCTTCACATTTTCAGATCTTATACAGCGCCTCTTGCCCACGATAGTGCTGGATGCCTATCCCGACAAGAAAGTCGATCCGGCACGCGCATTGGAGATTGCACAGTCGATTCATCCGACTCCCCCGTTTCAGGACGGTGATCAATGACAGCATGGTCCTTAACAAAACTTCTTGAAAGCTTGCATGACGATATAGAGCAACGCCTGGAAACAGCCCGGAAAACCATGGCTAATCCGGGCGCAAAAGGAGATGCCAGTGAAAAAATTTGGATTGATTTGTTAAATCGATACCTTCCAGTACGTTATCGTGTGGAAAAAGCATTTATCGTTGACAGCAACGGGGCATTCAGTGACCAGATTGATGTGGTTATATTTGACCGGCAATATACCCCTTTTATTTTTTATTACGAAGATCAAATTATTATTCCGGCTGAGAGCGTATATGCCGTTTTTGAAACTAAACAGACAATCAATGCAGAGCATATTAAATATGCCCAGGAAAAAACCGCGAGCGTCAGAAAATTACACCGCACAACCTTGCCTATCCCACATGCGGGCGGCACTTACCCAGCGAAAAAAATAGAAATAATACCTATTTATGGAGGCATACTGACATTTGAAAGTGACTGGCAGCCCGCATTCGGTCAACCCCTGTCTGACGCGCTTGATAAAGATAAAGAAGAAGGCCGCCTGGATATCGGCTGTGTCGCGGCCCATGGATATTTTTGTCTTGACCAACAGACCGGCCATTACGAAACTCATACTGGAGGAAAACCTGCAACCTCATTTTTATTCAAGCTAATCTCACAACTCCAGTTCAGCGGCACGGTTCCGATGATCGATATTCAAGCTTATGCGAAGTGGTTGATGACTTAGAATCCGAAAGAGAGCGCAAAACCTGTTCTAATTACGAGTAGACGTAATTTACGCGCACGGATAAAATGCGGGAAACAATGTATTCGATAAATTATCTCGTCGAGAAATTTACACAGGCTGTTTATGATCTTTCCACAGGTCAAGGAGACGCCCGGTCACGAATTGCCGTTGCTTATGGACGATTCCGGCATATTGACCTGGAAGAATTTCCCCAGGAATTACGAAAGGATAGAGAGGAGATAACTTATTTGTTAACAAGACTCGGAGGTAGAGAGGGATATATCCTTGTTGATAATTTAAGTAGGATGAAGAATAAAACAGCGTCGCGGGTAGCAAGGCTTATACTAGAAATATATTTTCAACTGGTCGAGATTCAGAACAGAGAAAGCACGCGAATTTGTTAACTTAACATGACAGTTCGATAAGAGACAGCATCGAATAAATGTTCGATAGGGTTTAAGTTTCCATATAAGACCTGTTTCAGATGGTAATATTTACCCACTAACTGGGTGATATTTCACCACTTCATGGTCGATTGAGTTTCATGCGGTTCCTGTTTTCGGCGCTCCGGGCTGGTTAAATGATGCTACTGCCTTCCAAGTTTTGTGAATGGCACCTTGAAAGAAGTAATGGCGCGTAAAAAGGATTGGGATTTCCGCTGCGCTTCCACGCCTGTCGACTAACTTCACGCAAAATAGCATCTCCCGGCCTAGCTTGAAACACTTATTTGCAATGGTGGGGACTAATCAGGTTGATTTTGCTGGTCGCTTCCCGTTTGACAGATGATATAGAAATCGGGGCTACGAGATGCCTTATTTAATCCAGATATAATGGTTATAATTACCAAACATAGGGGTTCCCATTGGGTGCCTTTTCTTCTTGACAAACATGGTTCTCATTGGGTACCATTATAAGTGATAACGATCATTGAAACAAAGCAGTTCGAAGGTAAGGCCGGCAAGGTTATGAGTGCGGCTGAAAAAGACGACCTGTTTGATTTCATTGCAAGAAAACTCGAAGGCGGGTGCCGTTATTACCGGCACCGGCGGCGTGAGAAAGTTGCGGTTTGCCATAGAGGGAAAAGGCAAACGCGGCGGCGTCAGGGTGATTTATTATTACTATAATAACCGCAATCCGGTGCTACTTTTCACCGTTTTTGGGAAAAACGAAAAATCGGATTTAACGGAAAAAGAGAAAAACACCCTGTACGGAGTTATTCAGGATATTAAGAAGGAGATGAAACCATGAGTAAGGCAGGAAAAGAAATTATTGCAGGTGCCGAGCAGGCCCTGGCTTATCTTAAAGGAGATAAAACCAAAGGCCGCGCCTACAAGATACGCGAGAGAGACATAGACGTGAAAGCGATCCGTGAAAAACTTCACATGACGCAGGAAGTTTTTTCCGAGACATTTGCGATCCCTGTATCGACATTGAAAAAATGGGAAACCCATAACCGTGTGCCCGAAGGCCCGACCAAGGCTTATCTGACGGTCATCGAGAAAAACCCGCATGCGGTAAAAAAAGCCCTGCACAGCGCTTTGTAATAACAGACGGTATGGAAACTATTCGTTTGCTACCTAACGTTCGCGGTGTTAGCTGACTTAGAAGAACGATCGAAAGTAGTCACGATGCTCGCCTTCGATGAAAACTGCATTAGTCGAGCCATTGCGACCCCATGCCCACCTTCGCGCGTCTCCCTGGAGGTAGAGAAACTCCACGATATCGTCGCTCCGGGCGGGTTCGGGGAGCGCGGCGATGATTCTCGCCTTCTCCTGGGGCGTTACTTCGCGTTCTTCGTAGTGGACGCCGCGCAGCCTAAGCATGAGGGGCGTCCAAGTGACACGGCCGGCGTCGCCGTACGTGTAGGCATAGACGTCAAGAAGCTCGACTAGCCCGATGCGCCATGAGGCTTGAGGGTCGTAATCGATGATGAGCCGTCGGGTTGCATAGGTCTCGTTGCCGCCTGTATGAAGCCGGATCAATTCGTCAGCCGACACCTTCCAGGCCCTGGTTTATAGGCCTTCCTTGGGCGTCCCATGCGCGGTATATGAGCTGATGCCCGCCGAGCTGAAAATGCTGCCCGGTCGGCCGAAGCAAGGCTGTGTTGTTCTCGACGACACGCTTGAAGACCAGGAACGCCATGGCTGCCTCCCGAGTGGGTCTAGCCCGCTAAGTACTAATTAGGCTGCAAATATGCAGTATAATATGCCATATGGAGTGTTATAGTGCAAACCGTCCCCTTGGGAATACCTGCAAGCAGCCTGAGTGATGACAGGCGTTGTGAAAAATCCGGCTTTTATTATATCGAAATCCTCTGTATAGTAATTTATTAGACTGCCAACATGGCTATAAGGCTTACCCACGAATCTCGCAGTGCGCTCTCACGCGCCAGGTTTTTTCTCAATAAAGCCAAGGCTTGCCCGATTGATGAACGGGTTGATTTTGAAGCTTTTGTTGAGGCAGCCATAGTTTTCGGGCGCGCCGCAATACACCGGAAGAAAACCCAATACAAAGGACAGCCGGCATGGAAAGCGTGGTGGGACTCCTTGCTCGGCGACCCTGCGGTCGACTTCTTTCGCAGTGAACGTGACCGAATTCTTAAGGAATCATCCGCAAGGCTGGGCCAGAAGATATTTGTTCCGAGCATTGGCAGCACTGAACCGTCGAATCCTCCCAAGTATGCGGCTGAATTTTACTATTTTGACGATCCGCAGGTGCCAGCTACGGACACAATAGAACAACAGCTCAACAACCTGAGCGACCGGCTTGAGGAAAGTGAGCGCCAGTTTTTCGGCAAATACATTGCAGGGTAGCTACTCTTTACAAAAGGCGCTTTTTGTAAAAAGTGTCCTGCCCCAAACACTGAAATTGCAGTGCTTTCTGAGCGCTGAGAAAACCGTGCCCAACCGGCGAAATGTAAAAAGTGAGATAAACCGCACCACCGATCACCATGAGCGCGGCAGGACTTTCTTAAGCGAAAAAGAAATTGAACGGCTTTTGCGCACGGCGCTCAAACAATGCCGATACTATTACGCTTGACGTAACGCATAATTCGCGCTATGATTACAAATGATCGTCAGCTATCGGGACAAGCGCACCAGAGACTTCGCCGCCGGAAAACGTGTTAAAGCGCTCTCTGGTATCGAACGTCCCGCGCGCCTGAAGCTTGACCGTCTGGAAGCGGCCACAACGCTAAAAGACCTTGCCGCCTTGCCTGGCAATCGTTTTGAAGCGTTGAGCGGCGACCGAAAAGGCCAGTACAGCATCCGCATCAATGACCAATGGCGGATTTGCTTTCAATGGCCGGAAGGATCGCCTGGACCGTCGAATGTGGAAATTGTTGATTATCATTAGGAAAACGTTATGGTACAGATTGCTATACATCCAGGGGAACACCTCGCCGAAGAATTAAAAGAACTCGGCATGAGCGCCGCTGAATTGGCGCGCAAGATCGACGTGCCAACGAACCGCATCACCGGCATCCTGAACGGGCAGCGGGCCATTACGGGCGACACCGCCTTGCGGCTCGCGCATTTCTTCGGCACAAGCGCGGAATTTTGGCTCAATCTGCAAAGCCTGTACGATCTTCGCCTGGCCCAGAAGAAATCGGGCAAGTCCATCAAGTCCTTGCCGACCTTGAAGCGCCTGTCGCCAGCACGAGCATAAATCTTTCTCTAGATCGCCATAAGCATAGTGACAGAAATGCCAATTTCAGGTGTTGCAAAAAGGAGCGTTTATGCAACACCCTTATCCGGGGGCCGGCCTGCTCGTATGCCGCTTAGAGAACCTGCCGTAAGTAACCGTCTGTTCTACAGGTTGAGGCTACATATTAGTGCATTCCCAAACCTTAAAGGGCATCAATAAATATGCAGCGAAGAGGTTCCATTTTTAGATAACATTTCCGTCATCCATTGCTGCACCGGATTTGAACTCTTGGCGCTGACGGCGATAAAAATCGAGTATTCTCGCCAAGTGTTTTCTGCGAACTTCTGTCAAACGCGTAAACCCATAGTGCTGAAGAAGACAGCGAACCAGAATTTCGTCATCCTGCACGTCGCTGGTCGAGGAGGCTTGTATCCGGTCGAGTACTAAGAGCAATTCTGACGGCGGAATTTCCAAGAGATCGCGTCGCCCAGCGGGTCTTTCCCTGACCTTCAAAGTGTCGACAAGTCGAATTACCTGCGATTCCAGTGAGCGGTCGCCCAGCTCATCTTCTACTAGAATGTCTCCAGCCTTCTGCATGGCCCATAAGCCTCTATTCAGAACACTTCTGACGGCTTTTCCAGTACGATGCAATCCACTACAACCCTCGACATACAATCTAAAGACCGAACTCTTTGTGAGAGGTCCATCCTTCTCGATGATCTCGCGTAAGGCTACTCGCACGTTGCTAAGGGAAGCGTCTCGGGGATCAGGGAACTTACATTCTGCCGAATAGCCGGTGAACGGACCGGACTCAATCGTTGGCGCATGCTTCATGTCCTCTTCCGTATGCTCATCTAGCTCAAAGCCCTCGCCTTGTTCCTCATCCGCCGGCGTGTCCCGTTGGGCTACGGAAGCAGTCGACCCTAATGGTGCACTATAAACTGCATTCTCGTCTTCACCTATTTTTCTAATGCCAAGTTCCTCACAAGCCTCAATGATCTGACGGACTGCGCTGCTCCGATCCGCGTAGAACTCCGACTCGCGAATCCGCACGAACGTCCAATTGGCTCGTTCAAGTTGCCGCTGACGGACCATGTCCTCCTCGTACCTGTCTGGCCCGTGCCAGTTATCGCCGTCACACTCCACTGCAAGCCTGTTATCCAACCCTTCGACCACCAGATCGATGCGGTAGCCCGCCACTTCATACTGGGGACGGAGTCTGTACCTTCTCCTCAGAAGTTCGAGCGCAACGTCCACCTCGAACCAGCTTTCGTAAGGGGCCGGCTGTTCGCCGGGTTGGCGGGAGGAGCGATTAACCTCACGCTCCAGGCGGTCTAATTCCTCGTAGAGTTCATCGAGTGCTTCCTTTCCCGGGCTGTAAAAGAAGTTCAAAAGTCGCCACCGCAAATCCTCGCGGCTGAGATCGTGCTGCTGCACGCTATGAAACAAACATACTTGGTCTCGAGCCCGGCTCATGGCCACGTTGAAGCGCCGCTGGTCTGAAATACCAGTAAGGGCCCTGAAGTGATGATTTGGTGCAACGACAAGCGACAAAAAAATCACGTCCCTCTGATCTCCCTGAAAAGTAGCTGGCACTCCACAGCGAAGTTTTCTCTCCTCCCGTACCATGGGCTCCAGAACCTCGGCCAGCTTTTTTTCGACAACCTCTGCTTGTGCATGCCCTTGCAGAACAATAACTCCCATCGTCTTGCCCTCATATGCCTCGTCATCGAGGCTCGCTTGGATTGTCTTGACTATTATTTCGGCCTCAGCGCTATTGATTATTCGCGGGCCCTCTCCTTTGCATGCCCCATTCTCCACGAAGAACGACCGAAGCGGGGGCAGTCTCTTCGGAGGAGGCTGCCGCAACGGAATCAATGGTGCATCTGTGTAACACAGGTCGTTACTGAAACGAATGATCTCAGGAACGCAACGGAAGTGTTCGCGGAGGGAAATCAGGTTTGTAAAGGCCCGCTCGGCATGATCGAAAAGGCTTGTGTCAGGCCGAAATTCGTCTCGGAATCGAAATTCTCGGAGATGGTCTCGTGCCATACGCGCAATGTCATCTTCGAGAACGCCAACTGCCTCGGGGCTGTTCTGCTTATCGTCGCCAACGACTATGATGCGCTTTGCCAATAGAAGGAGAGCAAGCGCGTCAATTCCAGCTTGTGATGCCTCATCAACGATCACGGTATCGAAGACACCGGGTGTGGGATCGGTTGACTCCCAGAGCTTATGGAGTGGCATAATCCAAGCTGGGATCCTCGGGATGCAAGCCATCAAATACTGCCGGGCTGTTCGCCGATGCCGATAGGCATACTTGCCCGTCCCTTTGCCAATACGGGAGACAGCCTTTGTCCAAGCCGTGAGATTTTGCTCCGTTGTATCGTCCAACCTTGCAAAAAAGGATTGCCAAGCTCTGAGCGTCGCCAGTTGTTCGAGCTTTTTTTCGATTCTATCTTGCAGCCGATGCCTTTCCTCGATTAGCCGTCGATATGTATGGGTGTCAGTAACCCGGCGAAGCCATGCCTTCGCAGCACCCCAGGCCCACGCTTTTTCAAGCTGTAGCAGTCTATCCTTCCATCCGGGATTGCCCTGACTAGAAGTTAGCAATTCTCTTAGACCGGGGCACGCCTGGTCAAGTTGATCGAGCAATTCTTTGTAGTACTGGAACCGCTCGTTCTCTCCTTTAACGTGCTCTCGGGTCTCCCACGCGGCCTTCCATTTGTATGCATCCCGTGTTTCGATAGCCTCAACAAGTTGCTGTAGGCAAGGATGGGTGTTATCTGAGGTGATGGCGTAACGGAGCGATGCCACCCACCCCTTAAGCGGTTCGTAGGCTCGAGTTGCGGATCGGTGCGCGATCGCGGCCTCGACCAAGGAAAGCCAGTTCTTGCGCTCATTGGGTTGAGCGAGATTCATCCTCTCACCGATGGGCACCACGGCTAATGCGTCCATTTGAGCGTTTCGGAATAACTCGAGCAGGCTCTTCAGCTGTTGAGTGAGATCCTCAGCATGAGCAGCTGCGTGTCTGGCTTCGGGATAATCGCTACGGATGGAAACGGGCCAGACCTGCGAAAATTTATCTAGGCCAGCTCCCATTTCGAGGAATGCGACGAGTTTCTCAAGAAGTTCCAGATCCCGAGGCACCTGTCCGTCAACTCGGCAACATTCCTCGACGTAGCGCGTTTCCCGCACTACGCGAGGACTGAGGAACCAGAAGCGCCGCGGCCCACCGTTAGCGAAGTGTTTCAGACGGTTGCCTGCATCAGTTAACAGCTCTTCCCGTTGCACGTCGCAAGATGATGCGTCGACGCGTGACGTGCCTGCTCGCTCACGGGCAGCACTCATCGATTTCAGCACGGGCTCCACTTCTTGGCTGATTTGATTCCATCGACCATCCTGCCCAACCAGCAAATCTTTCAAGATTGCGTCCGTCAGATCGCCAAGCACGTGGCTCGCGCGTGTTGCATACTCTTCGAGTTTGTTCAGAAATGCTCTAAAAGTTTCCAGAACCGCATCATCCAAAGGCTCCAGAGCATCCAGTTGCTTCTGTTGGACTTCCCTTCGAGCCGCTTCGGCTGCATGTTCCGCAGCCTTGAGCTTGGCAATTGTCTCTTCAAATTGCTCAGGCTCAGGTAGCAGAAAGTTACCAATGTTCAAGCGAAGTTCATTCAACTGCTCTTCCGTCAAGAGCGTGTGGACGTCACTAAGCAAGGTTACATCCGCGCGCTCCAAGGGGAACTGCTGGTTAGCGTCGGAAATTTCGGGGAACCAGCCCCAAGCATCCTGTTCCACTTCTACTCGGTGTGCAATCTGACCGGCGGTCCCCTGATAACCACCGGGGAGTGTGTGAGGGTAGGTCTCGGCCTCTCGAGATTCGCGTAGGCTGCGCGCAACCTCTGCCGCTTTGTCTTCTAGTTCGCGCAACTCGCGCTCAAGTTCAGCAATTCTTTCCGCCGCGCACTCCTCCCCTTTCCATTCGTTCTTTCGCCAGAGAATCCCACGAACGCTATTCTCTAGAAGGCGCTGGTCTTCGCGAGTAGATCCAAATGTAGTGACGCACAGGTTGCAGATGTCACCAGGTAGCAAGTCCCTGAGGACGGCCAGGGCTTTTGCTGCATGAGCGGTAACTAAGACGCGATCCCCCGAGGCTAGAAGATGACAAATCAGGTTGGCGATTGTATGACTCTTCCCTGTTCCCGGGGGCCCCTTGACAAGCACAAACGGTTGCGCGCGGAGGCGCTCAGCGATCCTGTGTTGTTCCTCGTTGGTTGGTAGAGGGAAGTAGAAACGGGTTTCTACTCCGCCAGATCCCAAATTGTCATCACGGTTGTTTGTCCTACCGCCGGCGGGACCTTCTGAAAGCTCACCTTCGCGTACAAAACGCTCCCAAGCTCCAGTCGCTGTTTGGAACGATTCTTTCTCAGTAGCGTCCAGTAAACGGGTGATTAGCTCCTCGTACGCCGTAGGGCGTCGCTCTCGTAAGACAAGCGCTGGGGCATAAACCACTCGAAGCGTTTCGTCAGGACGTTCGAGCGGCGTTAAACTCCTGTCTTCCACCTGGGCATTCGGGCTCGCATGATTGGCAATTACTGACAGAATCTCACCGACCTTCGCTCTGTCCCAAGCGTCGACGTCAAGGTCTTCCAAGCGATCAACAAGACCTGTTCCCTCCAGGCTGGGCTGATTCTGGAGTTCCAACATATCCAGTTCGATTCGAAACTTTTCGAAGGAGGCGGCAGGGCGCACCGTAAGCACACCTCTAGCCGCGTCGAGACTAATCTCGGCTGGGGCGGTGAGGAGATGGCGCTTGACGGTCGCGCCAGTGGAATCTCGCCATGCTAGAAGGCCGACCCCGAGGAGCAGTTCATAACGCTCTTCAGCCTCCTCAAGACGACGACGCATGAAGTCCACGTCCTCATAGACATTCTGAATCGCTTGCCACCGACGCATTTCTTTGGCCCATGGCTCCCACTGATTCACCAGATACTCGAGCCAGAGGTCTTCAAGCTCCGGATAATCGTTCAGACGCCGCACCTCGGGAACTTTCTCAATTATTATGCGGCCCTGGTCAGGCGGGCTATCGGGATCCGGCACCTTTGTTTCGACAAGGACGGTTATCTCCGTCAGGAGCTCGGGCTCTTGATCCGTTTGATCCAAGTCTTGTGGACGGATCCAGTCCTTGAGTATTTGTGGGATGGGTGGCTGGGGTGGCATACGCTTCTTGCGAACCTCGAGCCACAGGTCGGCCGAGTCGAAAGGGTTTTCAGCGAAGAATGCGGATCGGCATTCTGCTAAATCGCTTGGCACGTCGCAAAACCACAAGAGCTTGTCGGCCGCCCCGTAGGTTGCGATGCGCTTTCTTCTAAGAATAGCTGTATCCTTCAGAAATCGAAGGAGAGCTTGGGATTTTTCCACCAATTGCAATCCCACGGCGTTCTTCCCCCAATTTTAAGGTAAGATTGGCTAATCACTCATTATAATGAATTTTTCCCCCATAATCATCTTTTTGGTGTGTTATACAGGATCTCCAACACTTTAATCTCTTATTTGCGAATAAAATCGTAGTGACACAACGTGCGGATCATTCATGATATATACCGCGAAGCCGTACCGGCTGAAAACCAGCGTTATTAAATTGGGTTAAATATAACGTGCGAAAAGCTAAATAGAAATCGCGAACTTTCCCACGCTATTTGTCCCGGGGGAGACCCTCTTCCTTTCAGAAGGACTCTCCGGGACCAAGCATTCACCGGCTTATCCAAATGAATTATTTTATTTGGTACGCACTCGTGCATTTATTTTTCAATTTTAACAGCTAAATATATAGTGTTCTCTCCTCTTTTTACGAGAAAAAGGGTTGACTCCCCTTTCTCTAACTTAGCTGTCGCTTTATCATAATCCTTCATGTTTTTTATAGATTTATTGTTTATTTCCACTATCACGTCGCCTGGCCTGAATCCAGTTTCCTGCGCCACGCTTCCCGGGCTGACGTTAGTCACTATGACTCCCATGCTTTCATCAAGATTTAGTCGATCTGCTATCTGCGGAGTAATCCCCTGAACAACCAAACCGAGCTTCTCTTCTGAAACCTCTTGAGACTTATCCTCACCCACAGCCAAATTCTCTGGAAGCTCGCCTATCTTAACGCTAACCTCGCGTTCTACACCGTCTCTGACAAGCTTCAAGTCTTCCTTAGTACCAGGCTGAACTACACCGACAGAATTTGTAAGCTCAGAAACAGTATCGACTTTTTTCCCGTTGAGCGCTACTATAACATCTCCTCTCTTTATTCCAGCCTTATCCGCTGGACCCCCAGGAGATACATCGGCCACCAATGCTCCCTTGAGTTCGCTTAGTTTCATACCTTCCGCAATCTCGGGGGTGATCGGCTGAACCATAACACCAAGCCATCCGTGAATTGCCTTGCCATTTGTCTTGATCTGGTCAACTACATGACTCACCAAGTTTGCAGGAATCGCAAATCCTATTCCCTGACCGCCTGCAACTATGGCAGTATCTACTCCTACAACTTCACCATTGAGGTTGAAAAGCGGCCCCCCGCTGTTTCCTGGATTGATCGGAGCATCTGTTTGAATAAAATCATCGTAACTACCCATACCAAGAGATCTCCCTTTCGCGCTGACTATCCCTGCGGTTACCGTGTGACCCAATCCGAACGGGTTACCTATAGCAATTACCCAGTCCCCGATCTCAAGTTTATCGGAATCCCCAAAGCTTACGGCTTGCAACCTCCTTTTCGGATTTATCTTAAGTACCGCTATGTCTGTTTTAGGGTCTTTTCCCACCACCTCTGCCTTATACTTCTCACCACCTTCTAAAACAACTTCTATATCACGCGCTCGATCTACCACATGGTTGTTTGTAACAACATATCCATCTTCACTTACAATGAGACCGGAACCAAGTCCTCGTTGGGTGAATGGCTGATTTGGAAATTGCTGAAAAAATTTGTTGAAAAACTCTCCCAATGGATCATTTTCCCCAAACGGCGACTCGAATACGAAACCCTGCCCGCTTGTGTTACTCACTACACTGGTTGTACTTATATTCACAACAGCCGGCTTTAACCTCTTCACAAGCCCCGCAAAAGACTGTAATCCATTATTCACTTCAACCTCAGGTTTGTCATCTTTTGCTTTAGCTGTTTCAGTCACTTGGTCACTCGCCGCCTGAAGGGTCTTCAATTCGCGTCTTTCATAGGCTGCCAGAGACACTGAGAAAAATAGAAGAATCAAAATAAATAAAGATATTACTTGTTTCATGATTAATTGCCTCCCTGAACTCGTTTTTTTGTAAACATCAATTACAACAACAGAGCCAACCGAAAATTGTCTTATCTTTCAGATTGTCATTTCACCTCGCACCAAAAATTTTTCATTTACTCATTCTTCAAGCTAAATCGAACAATACTATGAACTCCACTAACTATATTGCTATGATAACTTTAACTTGAAGTAACGCATTGGCATCACTTAATCCCAGTGCTCAATCCAGTATTCCATTTCACTTTTCTTCTCGTTTTCGACGTATTCACCTCTACCGCTGCCGACTATTTCTGGAAGATTAATTTTTACAGACAAACCACGTAATAAGGGCTTCAACTGCTCTCCAAAATCCGCCAAATCCCGCTTATAACTCTCGGGCTTCTTCTGCCAATCTGTAAACATATGAAACACAAGTTTCAGCTTTAACTTCTCAGCCGGTGAGTCAAAATCCCAGTCGAAAAATCCTCC
>JBAUII010000016.1:0-53615 GCA_049682815.1 Thermodesulfobacteriota bacterium
GATAATACCAAAGGAGAATGAGAAGGATCTCAGGGACATACGCAGTAATATATTGAAGGACATAGAGCTAACGATGGTAGAGCACATGGATGAGGTTCTAAGGGAGGCGATAGTATCAGAGGAGCCGGTACTGCACGATATCGTCGTGCCGCCGCCGACCACGATACCGACGGGTGAGGTCAGGCCCAATGTAAATCTGTCGTAAGAAAAATCGATTTACTGTGAGACAATTTCTGAACTCCCTCTTTGTTTAGTAAACAAAGAGGGAGTTTCTGTTTAAAGGGAGGTCTGAATTTATTAAGATTCGAGAAAGGCTCCGGTTCAGCGAAAATGAACATAGTCCTTCTCCTCTTGGGTAAGGTATTAGACAAAGTGAGAATTTTCAGTTATATGAATAAGCCCTTTTAATTTAGCAGATATTGCATATATTAAATAGGTTGTTTTTGGGCGGTTAGCTCAGCGGGAGAGCGCTTGCCTTACAAGCAAGAGGTCACTGGTTCGAAACCGGTACCGCCCACCATATACAGGATGCACGATACATGATGCACGATTCAGGATGCATGATCCAGGCTAAATGATTCCGTTTCATTCTTTATCATGTATCGTGAATCTTGGATCTTGCATCCATCGAAATGGGGGGCCGTAGTTCAGTCCGGTTTAGAACGCTGGCCTGTCAAGCCAGAGGTCGCGGGTTCAAGTCCCGTCGGCCCCGCCATAAAATTCTCTAAAATCAGTTTGGGCCTATTATTACGGGATTTTTGGAAGGCCAACGACGCTCTAAACTTGAGGCCCCTTCAATGATAAAAACTGATTATCCGCTTGCAAGACTGAAAAATTCACCAGTGGCAATCACCTAAATCAATGTTGGTAGCAAATCGTGGCGCTCCTCACCTGATAACGCCCACACCTACCGTGATTGTGAAATTTGCTGGTCAAAGAAACTTCATATCGGTTATGTATACTTATCTAGATTAACTAGGGTTAGATTTGAAAAATCTCTAACCTTTATGGTGTTTTTATCGACTAAGGGGGAAATGGATTCTAGGCGAGCTAATGTTTTCTGAAGACGATATAAAACAGATTGAGTCCCACGGATTAACCCTTGATAGGGTCGTGTCACAGATCGAGACTTTTAGAAAAGGATTACCGTTTACGATTCTGAATCGCCCGGCGACGATCGGCGATGGTATCCTCAAAATAAATGAATACGAGCTTGAAAGACTGGTGGGCATTTTTACAGCCGCATCGGCAGAAAGGGAATTAATCAAATTTGTTCCGGCGTCCGGTGAAGCAAGTCGTATGTTCAGATTGCCGCATTCCTTTTACAATCATTATGATGAGATTGACCATAAGATTATCAGAGCCGAGGCTGAAAAGGGTGATATTGATCATAAAACCTTCCTGAACTTTATCGAAAATATAAAGAGATTCGCTTTCTATGAGGACTTAAAATCCGTCATGAAGGCTAACGGAAAAGATATAGAAGATCATGTTTCAAAAGGGCAGTTTAAAGAGATAATGGAATATATGCTAACCCCCACGGGATTGAACTATGGGGATCTTCCCAAGGGTCTGATCAAATTTCACAGATACGCCGACCACTCCCGAACACCGTTTGAAGAGCATCTCGTCGAGGCTGCTGCTTATGTAAGGGATAAGAGTGGGATTGCCAGAGTTCATTTTACTGTTGCAGAGGAGCATGAGAGGCGAATTGCTGACCATTTAGAAAACGTAAGGACTAGATATGAGAATGAAGGGGTCACGCTTGAGATTGCCTTCTCGATCCAAAGACCTTCAACTGATACTGTTGCTGTCGATTTGGATAACAAACCTTTTAGAGCGGAAGGCGATAAACTTTTATTTCGGGCAGCAGGGCATGGCGCTCTCCTGGAAAATCTCAATGATCTAAGAGGGGATATTATTTTTATAAAGAACATAGATAACGTGGTCCCTGATAAGCTCAAACATGAGATTTATTTTTATAAAAGGGCCCTGGCTGGCTATTTGATTGAATTACAAAGAGAGATTTTTTATTATCTTGGGATAATCGCTCGTAACGATTTAGATCAGAAAAGGATGGGAAATATATTGCGATTTTTAAAGGAGAAGCTTTCTATATTTGTGCCAGACGATTTTGAGAAGCTTTCCAGAGACAAAATGAAGAACTTTTTATTTTCGAAGCTAAATCGACCGATAAGGGTTTGTGGGGTTGTTAAAAATCGGGGTGAGCCCGGGGGTGGCCCTTTCTGGGTTCAACACGGTGACGGCACACTTTCCTTGCAAATCGTGGAATCATCACAAATTGATATGGAAAACCCTGAGCAGAAGAAAATATGGGAGTCATCGACTCATTTTAATCCGGTTGATATCGTGTGCGGAGTGAGAGATTACAAAGGTAGACAGTTTGATTTAAGAGACTTTCGGGATCCCTCGACTGCCTTTATATCGACAAGATCCAAGGACGGCAACTACTTAAAAGCTCTTGAGCTCCCTGGTCTCTGGAATGGATCGATGGCAGACTGGATTACGATATTGATAGAAGTGCCGATTGTGACGTTCAATCCTGTAAAAACGATACTGGACCTGGTACGGAAAGAGCATCAAGATTTCTAGTATCTTCCTTTATAAGTTAATCGAAACTTTATGAATAGCTATAAGATAACCGCTATCGTCGATATTTCATTGAGAATAGATGACGCGTCGAAAGCCCCGGTCCGTTACTTTCTTCAAGTGCTCAGCTTTACCGAGGCCATGCACTATCTCCAGCTAGCTGGAGAATTAAGTACAAGACTTGAAAACGAAATTTTCCAGCAAATGATAGATTTGTTAAGACAAGGGGGTCAAAATTTACCAGAGGTTGAGAGGGCTGATTATTTGGCACAGGTGGAATCTATCTCCCGTGGAATCTATGACCTGTGTTCTCTAGCGTTGGAAAGGGATGGGGAAGAATACCTAAATCTAATTTTAGGGAAGATATTCTCATACGAAAAAGATGATCTTACACTTTATTCTGGAGCTGTTGGAGTTGCGAATAATGTTTATAAAGATCTCATGAGGGAATATGATAATAAATTTAGAGTGTGCCTGAAGAAGTCGCCATTTAAGAACGTTGCTGAAGAGTTTCCAGATAAATTAGAATTTCCCGATATGAAGTGCATTGATGTTTTTGCCCTTGCAGGTGAGCTGAATCAGAAGCATAAGCCAATATGCGTTTTTTTCTCAGGAGCCGATAATGCCAATACTTCCGCCCTTACAAAACTAATCGTTTTTATAAATTTGTACATACTTAGGTTTCAGAGTATTACGATGGCTATCGCAAAAAAGCTCCTCGATGGATATTCAGTAATTGAGGGTCTCGAATATAAACAGATTGGGGAATTATTGCTCATATGGCTTCGTGGCCATGACATAGGACATTTCTGTGGGGAGGATAAACTTGGAAAAGTCATGACCCAGCACCAGAAGGAATATTTGATCCTGCATGAGCTTAAGTCTGATCTAATCTCATTGAGTATCATGAGATACCTTGCGGATAGTATATTAGAAGGCGAAAGTCTATCAAAGGCTTATCTTGTTTCTATTGCTGAGATGCTAAGATATATCAGAAGGGGAAGATTTTATAACTATCCAGATTCGGCTTCTGCCTTTCTGACATACAGCTACCTTAAGGAACATGGCTCAATAGTTTTTAATGCTGAATCAAATAAATTCGAGATTGATACAAAAAAATTGGAAACGAATATAGAAGAAATGACCTTCACACTCTTGGAGTTGTTTGCGGCGGGTGATGCATCAAGGGCAGGGCAATTTATAAACCGATGGGGCGACCTGTCGGCGCTAGGACAGAGAAAGCTTCCGGATGAATTAGCATATCTTGAAGCTGATGATATACCTTACTATATCGATATTAATTTTACTGCGAAAGGTGAGATTCTAGATAACTGATTATTTATTTGGTAGTCGGAAATCCCTTCTCCTTCCACTGGATTATACCGCCCATGTTGTAGACTTCTCTGAACCCGAGTTCTCTCATCATGTCTAAGGCTTGAGAGCTGCGACTTCCCGAGCGGCAATGTATTACGTAGGTCTTGGTTTTATCAAGCTTGTCAAGTTCATCTTTGAAATTATTGGAATAAAAATCAATATTCGATGCATCCTGAATATGTTCTTGATTGAATTCTTCAGGTGTTCGTACATCAATTATTACCAGGTTATTGCTATTTTTATTATTCTGCATAATTGTACGGGCCTCTTCAACCGTTATATTTTTGATTATTTGAGGTCTATTCTCCGGTTCTGTCTGATTGTTCTTGGCATATCCTATATTAAGAAACAGAACTGTCAGAGTAAGAGATAAGAATATAAGTGATATCTTTTTCATTTTGGGCTCCTTGCAATAATTATATCTCGATTATCAGATGATAACATTATACATTGGTTCCTAGTAAGAGATAGTAAATTTATACTGTATAATTAGCATTGACAAAGGGAGGCTTGCGTATGCCCGTAACTTCAATATTAACGATTTTTGCAATGTTAAGTCTTTCTTCTAATCTGAACTATTCTGTACTCTCAAAAGGTGCGACAGGGATTCAGCAAAATAGGCAGAATCAGGTTATCAGAGACGCAGATCAACTACAAAAGATTTGGAGTGTTCTGGGCATTAAGGAAAAAATTCCCGGGGTTGATTTCGATAAAGAGATTGGTTTTCTGATAATTCAACCAGGAAATAAGGGGAATAATATTGATATTTCAAAGGTTGAGAATAAAGAAGAAAATGTTGTTGAAATAGGTTACAGGGTGGGTTTTAATAGGGAGGGATCAGATAAGGAGAAAGCGAGATCTTCCCACTATTTAATCGCAAAACTTCATCATCCGGATGTGAAGAATTTAAAATTAGAGTTCTTTGAAGATTCCGAAACATCTGCTATTCCTTCTCACGTTGGAATGGGGCAGCTCCCCGAATATTCAAATGTGCTGAAAGGTTTTGAGGGCATGGGTCTTCCAGACTATCTCCCTATCGACAAGGGGAACGTTTGGACATACAGGATTGAGTCTGGAAAAGATATTAAAGAGGAGACTCAATCAATTATTTCGCTAACCGACGGGTGGTCGATTTTTGATGATTTCTTCGGGAAGAAAAACGTTGGCATGAGGATCGACCCTGAAGGCGGCATACTGGTCTCAACCGATGAGGAAGTAAAGACATTTTACACCCCTGACGTGCAAAAGTCTTTCGAAAAAACTGAATTTACAACACCCGCTGGTAAGTTCCATGACCTTCTGATAGTAACAATTCCAGATAATGATGTTTTCTGGTTTAGGGATGTTTATGCGAAGGGTGTGGGTCTTATTTATCATGAACACACGTCTCCGAAGGGAAGCGCCACATACTCACTGATTGGGGCGAAGATTAGGGGAAAGAAGTTCCCCTAAATTTGAATAAGCGCATTCCCGCTGGCTTCATAGAAGTTTCTACCGTCATTGCGAGGGACTGAAAAAGTCCCGAAGCAATCTCATTCAAGACTGGCAGAGCATCACCAATAAATCATATTTACGAAAATGTAGAGAACGCAGACCTGCGTTCCCTACGATTGCACTTAGGTAGCAGATTACTTCCCTGGAGCCTGTACCGGGCTCAGGCCAAGTATTCGAAATGCAACTCTTTCCCTGTCAATCTCGAACCTAAACAAAATGTCATCTCGAACGAATGTGAGAGATCTTGTAGTTAAGTCGGTAAAAGCAAAACACAAAGGAAAGATTTCTCATATTCATTCGAAATGACAATAGTTATGGTTACTTTCTTAATACTGAAACGAGTTCAGGACGGGCAGCAGTTTTTGGAAGACCGTTCACGTCGTTTTCATTCCGAAAATGGCTAATTAAATTAAATCTATTCCAGAGGGATGGCGAGGCAATCGCCTTTCAAGATTATCAGTATGGATGGATGAAAACACCGCTGATGATTTCTTACATGAGGCCTCATTGACACCCACCGATAGTTTAAGTAGCTTTTTTTTCGTGCATTTATAATCTGGAGAGGTGGCCGAGTGGCCGAAGGCACTCGCCTGCTAAGCGAGTAGGGGGGTAAAACTCCCTCGTGGGTTCGAATCCCACCCTCTCCGCCAATATTGTAAGAATCCGGTGCGCCCGTAGCTCAGATGGATAGAGCGCCGGACTACGAATCCGAAGGTCGGGGGTTCGACTCCCTCCGGGCGCGCCAATAATCACTAATGATAAAAGCTACTTGCAATCTTCTTGCATTTCGTGTATCTTCTCCTTTCAAAGAATTTTCAAAGAATGAGGATGTAGATCATGGCCTCTTTGTTTTCAAAAAACGGAGTGTGGTATGTAGTTTTTACCAAGCGCTATAAGCAAAAATGGATAAAAATTGGGAGAATGTCCAAAACATCCGCGAAGGAGGTGCTCCGCAAACTTGAACAGGATTACGAAAAAAAGAAATTTGGCATAGTAGATGAAAAATCCATCCCGATTGAAACGTACGCTGAAGAATATCTCAAATATTCTAAATCCAACAAAGCACAAAAGACCTACGAAAGAGATAAAACCAGTATGCAAAACCTCCTCCGATTTTTTAGCTCCCTTTACCTTCCGCGTATAACTTCGCGCCTTATAGAGAGATATAAGATCGAGCGGGGAGAGGAGAATGTCTCGCCACGGACGATAAATATAGAATTGAGGTGTCTTTCTCACATGATGAACAAAGCAGTGGAATGGGGATACATCTGGGAGACACCATTTAAGGGAGTAAAGCTGTTAAGGTACGAAAAGAAGCCGCCCAGATTTTTAACTAACGAAGAAGTAGAAAGATTTCTAAAAGCCGCGTCCCCCTGGTTAAAACCAATAATCATCGTAATGCTTAATACTGGGATTCGGGATGGAGAAAGGGCTCGATTAAAGTTCGACGACATAGATTTTAAAAACAAGAGGGTAGTTATAAGATCTTCAAAAGCCAAAGAATACAGGGCGATACCAATGAACGAAAAGGTCGGAGAAACCTTAAAATGGCTAGAAAAAAACTATATTCCGCCATACTCTGATAAAGAGATTCCGCGCAAAGAGCATCAAAAGGAATACGTATTTTGTAATGAGGATGGCTCGCCAGTGCTAAAAATTAAAAGAGCTTTCAGCAACGCTTGCAGAAAAGCAGGACTTAAAGGAGTAAGTCCTCATACATTGCGGCATACATTCGCTTCTCATCTCGTAATGTCGGGAGTCGATTTAAGGACAGTGCAGAGATTGCTCGGGCATAGAAACATTAATACGACCATGGTTTATTCACACCTAACTGAGGACCACTTAGCAAGGAGTGTGGAAAAGTTGACCTGGTGACTGTAGCAGCTTTATAAATTATTAGATAAATGATATCCTCATAATATTAGAAGTAAAAGTCTAATCCTATGTCACTGCCGGCTAAAAAACATAAAAAAGTAAACCTCACTTCATCTGATCTAACCCAGGAGAAATTGCGGGAATTACGGCGAGTTCTGCCAGAAGCCTTCTCCGAAGATAGAATAGACTGGAAGAAATTAAGAACCGTGTTGGGGGAACACATAGACACAAGTACAGAAAAGTTTGGTTTTTCCTGGGCTGGTAAAAATGATGCGATTAAGAATGTTCTAACCCCAAGCAAAGCCACCCTCAAACCAAATAAAAAAGAGAGCATTAAGTTCAGTACAAGTGAAAATTTATTTATCGAAGGCGATAATCTTGAGGTTTTAAAACTGTTACAGAAAGCCTATTTCGAAAGGATTAAGATGATATATATCGACCCTCCTTATAATAGAGGAAATGATTTGATTTATCGTGATAATTTCACCGCTCCCCTTAAGAGTTATTTGCAACAAACGGGTCAAATCGACAGTGAGGGAAATAAGTTGCAAACGAATCCCGAGACAAGCGGAAGATATCATAGCGATTGGCTATCAATGACCTATCCCCGTTTGAAGCTATCCTGCAGCTTGCTAAAAGAAGAGGGGGTTATTTTTGTAAGCATCGATGATCATGAAATGCATCATCTGCGTATGGTGATGGATGAAATTTTCGGGGAAGAGAATTTCATAGCTGTGATGGTTTGGGAAGGTGCTCTGAAAAACGATTCAGCGCTTGTTTCCATCTCTCATGATTATATTGTTTGCTATGCTCGTAATTTAGATAAATTGAAACTCCATGATGGTAACTGGAGAACGCGGAAAGAGGGTATCGATAGCATATACAAGAAAGTTGATGAATTAAAAGAACAGTATGGTTCGGATTATGACAAAATTTCTGAATCCCTGAAAGAGTGGTATTCGAGTATTGGAAAGAAACATCAGGCCTGGTTTCATCGCCATTATAACAAAGTCGATAAGAAAGGCGTTTATTTCCCTAGCGACATTTCTTGGCCGGGTGGCGGTGGGCCGACATACGAGGTTTTGCATCCTAAGACACGAAAACCTGTAAGGGTTCCCGCGCGTGGGTGGGTGTACCCATCCAAACAACGTATGCAAGAGGCTATTTCTGAAGAAAGAGTAGATTTCGGTGAAGATGAAACCAAAGTTCCGACACTTAAGCGATACTTGCACGAAACTGAGGGGCAGGTTCTTCCAAGTGTTTTTTATCAAGATAGGCGGGCGGCAATGCAACGTCTCCGTAGCATATTAGGGTCGGATATTTTTGAGAATCCAAAAGATGAAGCTGTTATTGAGAAACTCATTCAAGTTACTACAAACGAAAACGATATAGTTTTAGATTTTTTTGCTGGTTCTGGATCTACGGCACAAGCTGTATTACAGCTAAATCAGGCAGGTGAAAGGAACGTCAAATTTATATTGGTCCAACTTCCGGAACCGACCGATCCGCAGAGCAATGCCCACACGGCGGGTTACAAAACCATTGCAGATATTGCAAAGGCACGTATTCGCCGGGTTGTTAAGGGGTATGGTAAAAATCCACAACCTATCGATGCGGGCTTCAAGGTATTTAAACTCGGAGAATCAAATTACATTGAGAATCAGTTCGAATTTGATCCGGAAAAAACTGGTGAAGAAAACGAAGAATTGTTTCAAGAGTACCTCAAGAACGCCAGGCAAGACACTCTGTTTGATAAAATAAAAGATGAAGATGTGATATACGAAAATATCATAAAAGAGGGCCTATCCCTTAATGCAAAAATCACCTCTGACAAAATAGGAAACAATAATGTATATAACGTTACTGACGGGGAAAAGGAGATTTTAATCTCGCTTGATAAGGAATTAGAAAACAAAACGGTAAGAAGGCTTTCGTCCCCGGAGTATAAAAATAAAATTTTTATCTGCCTTGATAATGCACTTAACGACACCTTGAAGGCAAATTTGGCCCTTCACGTAGAACTGAAAACAATCTAAGATTATTCTCAATGATGAAATTTAAGTTTGATCCAAATCAAGACTTTCAGCTGGATGCCACCAACTCGATTGTCGATATATTTGAAGGACACGTAAAACCAACTGCGGATATAATGGTTGCTAGTGGGGGTCTATGGGGTGCCTACCCTAATTACATGAATCTCTCCGGAGAGGAAATTCTTGCGAATGTGAAAAAAGTGCAGGAGAGAAATAAAATAAAAAATGGGGTAGCGGTGGACGATTTGGACTTTTCAGTTGAGATGGAAACAGGGACTGGAAAAACATACGTGTATATAAGAACGGTATTAGAGTTGAACAAAAAGTATGGGTGGAAAAAATTTATTGTGATCGTACCGTCGGTGGCTATCAGGGAGGGGGTTATAAAAACACTCGAGATAACAAAAGAGCATTTTCATGATCTCTATGGTGGAGTTCCTTACAGATTTTATGAATATCAATCCAAAAATATTTCCCAAGTAAGGCATTTCGCATCAAGCAGCAATATCGAAATAATGATAATGACAATGGGGTCCTTTAACAGAGACGAGAATCTTTTATATACAGAAAGGGATCAAATGCAGGGTGAACAACCAATAAGCTACATTCAGAAAACGAACCCCGTATTGATTCTAGATGAACCTCAAAATATGGAAGGTGAAGCAACGCAAGAAAAACTGAAGAACTTCAATTCATTATTTCGCCTGCGCTATTCCGCGACACACAGGAACTTTTACAATTTAATGTATCGCCTAACCCCATATGATGCCTATCAGAAAGGCCTCGTGAAAAAAATTGAGGTATTATCAGTCCTGGGAGATGATGGGGATGCCGGTAGCGCCTTCGTACGTCTGGTCGATGTTTCGTCAACAAAAAATAAATTAAGGGCAAAAGTAGAAGTCTTTGTAATGGATAAAAACTCTAATCTTAAGAAAGCCAAGGTAACGCTCACAGACAGCGACGACCTTGCGAAGAAGACGAATAACAGTGTTTATAGCGGGTACATTGTCGGTGGAATGAAAGTGCATGCGCCAGACTATGGCTCATTCGGATCTATTCGATTTAAAAATGGAATAACAATAAAACAAGGCGAGGATTCAGGCGAGAGCCGGGAAGATATAATGAAGAGGCAGATTGCCGAAACAATACGCTTACACTTTGAAAAGAAAGATATATACAAAAAAGAAGGAATAAAAGTATTATCCCTCTTTTTCATTGATCGGGTCGATAATTACGTGCAAGAAGATGGTATTATACGAACCATGTTCATAAAAGAGTTTAATAATATAAAAAAGGAGTTCGGCTATGCTTCAACGGATGTCGCGAAGGTCCATAAGGGGTACTTTGCAATTAGTAATGATCAATACTTAGTAAGAGAGTCAAGCATTGCTGAGAACAAAGACGCATTTGAACTTATATTGAGGGACAAGGAGCGGCTATTGTCCTTTGAAGAACCCACCGAATTTATATTTACCCACTCAGCTTTAAAGGAAGGATGGGATAATCCCAATGTTTTTAATATTTGTACCTTACGGACCACATCATCTCAAATACGGAAACGCCAGGAGATCGGGCGAGGAATGCGGTTGTGCGTAAACCAAGAGGGGGAGCGACTATTTCTGAGACACATCAATCTGTTGTCTGTGGTTGCAAATGAAAGTTACTCTGACTATGTTGGCCAGCTTCAAGCAGAATTTATCGAAGACGGTATATACGATGCTCCGCAACCTTATAATGCGAGAAAGAAATACCTAATAAGGACAAAGAAGGGATTTGAGAAGGATAAGAATTTTCAAGCTATATGGAGCCATATCTCGAAGAAAACGACCTACAAAGTTAACGTCAATACAAACGATTTGATTAGGAGGTGTTCAAAAAGAATTAACGAACTTACCATTACAAAGCCGAAAATACGTTCAGAACGAGCGGCGGTGGATATCACAGAAGCAGGCATTGAGGCAAGGCTGACAGGGGTGGATGTAGAAGAACTAAAACAACAAAAAAAACAAATCGATTGTGTTAATTTTATTAAGAACGAGACGAAATTAACAAGAAAAACAGTCGCATCTATACTAAAAAATTCCCAGAACTCAACATCTTTCTTAAATAGCCCGGAAAAGTTTACTTTCGAAGCTTCGCGAATAATTAGAGAAGAGCTGATGAAAGATTACATTGGACAAATCACGTATGAAATACTCCCCGAAACCTATCAGGTAGACCAGTTCGAAAATATACCAAGCTACCGGGATTCCATCCAGCCCGTAGATCATTCCATTTATGATGCGATCGTATATGAATCCAGTGTAGAGAAAAGGTTTGCTGTCGATTTAGATCATGATGAAAGAATAAAGTTATTTATTAAATTGCCAGGATGGTTCACTATAAATACGCCGCTAGGAACCTATAACCCTGACTGGGCGATCGTAACAGCAAAAGTAGATCTGCGAGGTAAGGAGAGCAAAGAAAAAGTTTACTTTGTAATTGAGACAAAAGGTGATTTACGTAACTTACGTGAAGACGAGCGGGCTAAGATTACTACTGCAAAAAAGCATTTCGAAGTTATTGATGTGAAATACAAAGAAGTTGAAAGTTACGACCAATTTAAGCAGGAGTTTTTGTCATCATAAGATGCCCGAAAAGCCAGTGGTTATAAAATTTTTCGGTCCCGTAATAGACTCCACGGTGAATGCTTTAATGAATGCTGTTGACCAGGGGATGAAACAAGGCTCGAAGGACTTTATCATATTAATATCCACCCCAGGTGGCAGTGTCTTTCATGGGTTAAGTGCATATAACTATTTAAAAGGATTGCCGGTAAATGTTAAAACCCATAATTTTGGAAGCGTAGATTCAATCGGCATAGTGCTTTATTGTGCTGGAAACCAGAGATATTCTTCACCGCAAGCTAGATTCCTTTTGCATGGAGTTAGCGCTAATTTCGAAAAATCCAGCTTAGAAGAAAAGCAGTTAGAGGAGAGACTTAAAGGTCTCAAGATAGATATTGAGAATATAGCAAAAGTAATTGCAGCTAATACTGGCAAGAACGTTGAGGAAGTCACAAATGCAATGTTAGAGAGAACGACTTTGAACCCTGATGAGGCAAAGGAATGGGGCTTAGTTCAAGAAATCAAGTCCGAGCTTTTTGAAGAAGGATCTCAAGTGATATCAATAATGTTTCAGCAACAGGATAAATAGTCAGGTCAAAATCACTGTCAGAAAACCTTATTTTAAGCCAAAATTCAGTGGTAAAGATTGTGCCCGTTGCATCCCGATACGATGGGCATAATACTGGTTGAGAACTATTATACTTGCGGTGACCTGACGATAAATGGTAGTTTTTTGGACTAGATAAAGCTTCCCGATCCTGCTTTTCCAATTCAAACGGTACTAATACCCTTACTTTTATCGCCCTTTTATCAATAATAATGTCCCTGATAATATTTGTCAGCAATTCCCTCTTTTGCTTAATTCATGAATACTTTGCTTTTGGCCTGAATTACAGCATGGGCCTTAGCAATATCTACCGCTGTGCCTTCCTCAAACACTTCTTCACAACAAGCGTTGCAGATAAAAGGGCTGGTATAATCTTTGTCGGTTTCTACATTTTGCACTTCAATTAAAATAATATTGCACCAAGCACAAACTATTTTCATAGAATCAAAATGAGTTATTTCTGTATAGTAAAAGTATACTTCTTTTTTGTGTAAGCAGGGTAACGAATTGATCTAAGGTAAAAAATTCCAGAATTGCAGTCGATACGTTTCCAGACAGGATCATTACAGCAATTATAAAATTGTCTTATGGATAGGTTGTAATTATCAAACTATAGCGCTGACGAAGCGGCTTCTCTATAGCTACAATAATCACAGCCAAGGGAAGGTTCTGGAGGAGTATCATTCATAAGGCATTCATGGATATTAAAAATTGTGCCCTCCACCCAGCTATCACTTCCCTCATATGGGATTATGACCACGTCAAATTCCAACTTTCCATCAAACGCTTCCCGATCCGTAACGCCGTTACAATAAACAAAGTAACCAGTGTTAGAAACTCTGTATCCATTTTTTCTTAAAAGCCACTGGTATATCTCCATTTGCCGTTTATAACCTTCGTGCCATTCCTTATCTAGTGATTCAATCTTCTCCTTTGTGCTTGTAGCCTTATAGTCCACAACGACATACTCTTCTTTGGAATTGAGCCATAGATCGTCAATAGCCCCGAAAATAATGAGGTTCGTTTCCGGGTGAAGAAATTGAATGCCTTCAAAGTTATTACGCCATACAGCAAGGTTTTCGTGTGGTGTCGGTATAGCAGCGATTCCGTATGTTTTCATGAGAGGATGCGCTTCTCCTTTGGCCCTGTGGATATCGAATTCTTTCTTAAGTAACGCATCTACCGCTGTATTTAAGGTAAAAGGGTATCCGGGAGGGCGCCCCACACCGAGGCGTCGATCCAGATAAAAACAGCGGGGGCATTCAAGAAACAGGTCAATCTTCGTTCGGCTCAATTTGAATGGATCGCTGCTATTCGGATCAAAAATATTCTTCGTACGTTGTGCATTGTAATACTTAGACATATTGAACTTTATGATAGAGCGTTATAGAAATAATTACAATAATTGCTCTTACATATCATGAGGCGGCAAGGTCACCGCGCTAAAGGGTTTTGAGGGTAGCCCGTCGATCATAAGTTTTATATAAATATTGTATGTAGGGAGATTGACGAAGTCCTTTGCTGTGAAGGCAGGATAAAATTCCTTTGTTAAAAATTCGGCGTCCCGTGCGCCTACTCTGAATGAAATAATCGTCCCGACATTCCCAAATATCGCTGCCCTGAGTTTTTCATCAATTTGTTCAAGATATTGGTGGGCAAGCACCAGTGAAAGCCTGCGTTTTCTCATCTCAGGAAGCATGTCGGTGAGACTTGCCGTAGTAAATGTATGAAACTCGTCTATGAAAAGATAAAAATCTTTTCTTTTTTCTTCAGGAGTATCTGAGCGGGAGAGAGCAGCGAGTTCTAGTTTTGTGATAAGAAGGGATCCAAGAAGCATTGCGGTATCTTCCCCAAGTCTTCCTTTAGAGAGATTTACAAGAAGAATCCTTCCTGTATCCATAACCTTTCTTATGTCAAACAAGCTTTTTTGATTACCGACTATATGTCTTATGAAAGGATTTCCTAGAAAAGCCCCTGCTTTGTTCTGTATAGGAGCGATTGCTTCTGCTTTGAGACGCGCAGGGTATTTCGCGAACTCCTTTAGCCAAAACTCCTTTACATATATATCTGTTACGTAAAGAAGAACCGTCTTTCGGAAAGTCTCATCTGCCATGATCCGAGTGAGATCGAGCAGCGTGGTTCCCGGGTACTCCAACAGAGCAAGAATGGAATTTCGTAGGATATGTTCTGTTCTTGGTCCCCAGAATTCTCGCCAGAGCTTTTTGAACACACTTATCAGTCCTGAAGCTACAAGATGTCTTTCTTCAGGACTGTTTACACCTTCAAATACATTAAATCCCATCCGATGTAGTGGGTAAGAAGGGTTTATATAAATTAAGTCCTTTTTCCTTTCCTGGGGAACTAATCGGAGGACTTCTTCTACGAGATCTCCGTGTGGATCAAGCAAAGCAAACCCAGCTCCGTTATGTAGATCCTGGCGCATTATGTTTTTGAGCAGCGTACTTTTTCCTACACCTGTTTTCCCTATGAGATATGTATGAGATCTCCTATCTTCTTTTTTTATTCCAAACCGTAACCGGTGGTTTCTAAAATTCGTCTCGCCGAGAAAAACAATGTTGTTCTCCTTTTTTTCGAGCATGACCTCCACCTTACGGCGAAAAGAGTGCCCGTAGAAGGTACGCATATGAGGGTGTCTTTCAGGTCACATACGCGGTTCTCTTTTATTTTTCAGAAACGTCGTATAATCACCCCGAATTCATTGAAAACCTGTTTTCCTTTGCCAGAGCAAGTCCAGAGGGCTTGGCGTAGGCATGCTGAGAAGCGCCTGCTTTAAACAGCCAGGGTAATACGAAGACCATAAAGCAGGAGAAATCCATGAATGATAGAGGAGGTGAGCTGAAAGATGCGACTTCAAAAATGAATCGTAGAAGCGTTTTATCTAGACCCTTTTTATATGAACTTAAGGTAGTAAGGACAAAGAGGAGCGGTTATGGACCGCCGAGGAAATTCCAATCGAGTACGGATGCTTATGAGGCGTTTCGTAAAAGAGCGGAACGAGCGGATAGAGAGGAGTTTTTAGTGCTTTTATTAGACACAAAAAACGTTATGCTCGGCTTTCATGTTGTATCTGTAGGTACGTTGGCATCAGTTATTGTTCATCCACGAGAGGTTTTCAAACCAGCGATACTGGCAAATGCAGCATCCATACTCTTGATACACAACCATCCTTCGGGAGACCCCGATCCTTCAGAGGAGGATATTGCTATTACAAAGCGCATAAAGAAGGCAGGGGAGCTACTCGATATTCCCGTCCTTGATCATGTGATAATCGGGGACGGCGCATATTTTTCCTTTGCTGACAGAAAGATGCTTTAGCAAAAAACGGCAGCGTCTTCTCAGTAAACGGGTTGAAAATCCAGAGACAAAGGAGGTGATTGGACATCCGGGCTTAAGGCTCACTCCCTTAAACCCACAAAATCTATTGTAAGGAGGTATTTATATATGCGTGTAACCTCAATTGATGAGGTACGTAATGTACGAGACGCTCTTAACGAGCGGTATGAGGTGACTACTCTCTCGAATGTCGTGCTTTCTCCTCAGCTGAGTGAAGCTACGATAAACGGGGGAGAGTACAAGCTTTCAAAGCGGGCATTGCAGCAGCTTTGCCAGATGCTCGGCGTTCCGCTTAACTTCGCTGTGACTCTCTCAGAGAAGATGCCTGATATTTGGCAAGACCTTACGTCACGGCTTGTATATGAATCATCGCGTTTGATAACGGTCAAAATAGACGGGAATCTGCCGACCGTGCTCGGGCTTTTCGTTCCTCGGGAAGGGTATATATCGCTCAGGAAATTCCTCGGCATGGTTGAGACTATTTACAACGCGATAACCGATTTTTTCGGAGTAGAGCACATGGTGGTGGATGTAAACCACGAATCGGCGACGGCATTTTTCTATACGCCGAAGGAATTTATGCCCATACGGAAAGATTTCACCGATATATTCAAATATGGTGTGGCATTTAGTGTAAGCACCTTGGAAATGTATGCGCCATCAATTTCAGAATCAACCTATCGACTCATTTGCTCCAACATGACCTATGCGCCCGCCTTTGGCGGTACGCGGTTTCGGAGTAGGAACGAAGAAAGGATAGTGTCTGCGGTAGGCGCAATTCTTGAAGATCCGCAGAGAATAGCACGGTATACAGATCGCTTCTCCGAGCTTTCCGAGAAGAAGATTTCTTACAGAGAAGCGGAAGAGGTGCGCTCCCAGCTTGAAAGAATAAGAGATAGCGAGGGGAATACCCTTGTCACTGACTACATGAATCGCATTCCTTTAAACAGGATTGCGCGTGCGTACGGGTACTCTTTCACTGAAGACGTCCCAGATTCACCGTCATGGAAGGCAACGGCAAAAACTCCTATTACTGCGTATGAGGCAATAAATGCCGTGACCGAAGTAGGATCTCACTACACACACATATCTGAAAAGAGCCGTCTGGATCTTCTGATTTATGCGGGGCAGCTGATGTTTAAGAAAAGATGGGACTTGGATCAGATAGCGCCGCAAGATGTGTATGTCAACGACCAGGAGGCACATTAGATGGATGACGAAAAGGAATACTTCACAATCACGTCCGTACACCGGAATGATTTGGAGGAAATTGGATACGACACTACGAACTTAGATGACGCCACGATGCGACAACTTGCTAGTAAAATGGCGGACGCATATTGCGAAATGAGCTTCTGGATAGACCTGGCTATTATTGCTGAAAGTGTTGGGATTCCAAAGAAGAAAAATGAATCTTCGGGAGGTGCCGAAGATGGGTAAAGAGAAGGAGTATTTCACAATCAAGGCCGTACATCGGGATCATCTCGAAGAGCTTGGATTTGATGCGGTGGCTGTAGGTGACGGTACGATGCGGGAGCTTGCAAACATCCTAGAGGAAATATATTGCGAGTTGCGTTTCTGGCCAGACTTGAAGGCTATTGCTGAAGACTTAGGTATTCCAAAGAAGAAATACCTGGAAAAACAAAAATCTTAATGTAAGGAGGTTTTATTTTATGGACGAAGAGAAAATACGAGGAGAAGTAGCGAGTGTTAACGATAGCGGAGTCAAAATCGGTGACGCTTGGTATAACTTTTCGAAATTTAGGCAAGTGCAACGCCCGGAAGAGGGCGCTGTTGTCGAGATTACGGTAAAAGATAATAAATGGATACAGACACTTACCGTTATACGGATGGTGCAGAATGGTCCTGATAAGCAAACGAAGATCTCGCGTAGCGGATTATTGAATACCGCAGTCGCACTGCTCAAAACGCAAAACAGGCCAATCACCGTTGCTGAAGTAGTCGAAGCTGCTCGGGATTTTGAGCCGTACCTCAATGAGCCGATCGATAACGGGGAAGAGCCTGGAGACATACCATTTTAAACCAAGCGAAAAATGGAGGTGATCCTATGTTTCGAAAGAGGAGGTTGCATGCAATTCAAAGAGCTCTTATGGCAGACGAGCAGTAGTGCAGTAGGAGATGCTATAAAAGATTTCCTCTCACTCCGTTATTTCGTCTCCATTTTAAAGTTTAGGGGAAATCTGCTTCATGCGCATGTAAAGAAAGTAAGCACAGGAAAATACTACGACGTGATCATTTTTCCCCAGAACAATCCGAGCTGTACGTGTGACGGCTTTGTGGAGCATAAGAAGGTGTGCAAGCATATTATTATTGCCACCTTCAGTATTCTGTTTTTCTACTGAAGAGTAGATAGCTGAACGGTTAGTTCATTTACGAGATAAAGTTCTTTTATAAAATGAGGACGGTAGACAAGCTGCCGTCCTTTATTTCTGAAAGGATTGCCTTTACTTTCAATGTAAGGTTTAGAGACCCTTTCTCCAAAGCGTAAAAATGGGGTGGTCGTATCTCCCCCAAATGTACCTCTCTTTTGTTTCTCTTTGGGACCCTAATATACAGACAAGTTCTTTAACAAACCAAATAGGAGGTGTGTACAAGCGGCAGAGGGGATTAAAAAGAAGATCGAAGCCGCAGGGAAAGTAGTGTGCGCCTGTCAGCACACGAAAGAGACAATATTATGAGTTAAGCCATGAGTCGGAGGAAAAGTGCCCCATGTATAGCCCTAAGATCGATAAAAACCTCATCCCCAGACTTTATAAAATTGCCAAAGCAAGGGGAGTACCTATGACGGAATTAGTGAATAAAATCCTTAAACGTTCTCTTGCCTATCTTGAGAAAATAGAAGCTATGAAAAAGCAATTAAAGCTTCCATTTAAGGAAGCAGAAGAGAAAAGGGATACGTCGTAACTTGCGAATATTGTTGAGAAAATATAAAGCACGGTAGACAAGCTGCCGTGCTTTTTTATTTATCCACTCATTCCAAGGTTCGCTATATCAAGTATATGGTTATTTTTACGAAGCCCACCCGATAGCGTATACTTCGTAATTGTGTCCAGAATCCATCTAAGTTCCGGAAAGTAGAGCGACCGAATGAAGGAGATCACGTAGATGTTCTGGCAAAAGGAAAGTGGATTCAAGCTCTGACCTTTGTCAGGAGAATAAATGGCAGCAACCACGTCGATAAGCAAACCAAGATTACTAGAAGCGCCCTCCTGAATACGGCTGTATCGATACTCCGCACACAAAATAGACCTACAGAGGCAGAAGAAGTAATAGAGACCGCAAGAGAGCTTGAGCCCTATATCTATGGGCCAACAGATACAGGAGAAGTCTTTGAAGATGTGCCGCTGTGAACGGCCAATCTTAGAGAAATGAAATAAAATAGAGGACGGCAGAATCTTCTGCCGTCCTTTTTACATTTCGGGTAACGGATTTTGAATACTTAAATGGTCACGAAATCTTACTAGTGTCCGCACGAAGATAATTTATTCTCAACGCAATTTACAGGGACATCTGAAACCACGATGGGGTTAAAATATAAGTTTTATGGAAAATTGTAAATAGGGGGTTGGAAATATAAAATAAAGGATAAAGTTTTTTTGAGAGAGCTTTATTATAATGATAGAACAAGAAGAAAAAAAAGAGGCTAATCAAAGAGTTCGCGAAAAATGGGATAATAAATTTTTGCTAGGGTGCAGAGATCTATTAGCAGAGATAATGGGTGATAAACCTACGAATGACCAAATTAAGAATTGGAATGAGCAAAATTTTAATAATGTTAATAATAAGTGGAATGAATTTTTACTACAAAGTCAAATTTACATTTCTAAACTTTTGAAGGCTGAGAATCTATCATTCCTATTAGGTGCGGGCCCGTCTATTCCCCTAGGTGCCATAACAATTAAGAATATACCTCTTAAATTGGAATTTCAGATTCAACAATCCTTAGCGAATGGTTCTAAAGAGATTGAATTGTTTTATAAGATTCTGGAACACTTAATTGGAGCAAGGCCCTTTAAACAGAAAAACCTTCAGGAGCGATTCTCTCAAATTGATGGGCTGCTTAAAGGAGAAAAGACTAATCAAATATCCGAGGAAGAAATTAAAATTCCCCTTGAAGAGCTACTATCGTTCTTATATTGCCTTCGAAGCGCACTCGACACGCCTTTTAATCGTAGTAATGGCAAAAGCGCATTATCTTTCAAGAGAGGTAGCAAGGAAATCAGAGTACGATTATCTATCTTGGATAGATTGATCACAGCGATTAAGAAAGAGTATTTTCACTTACTTGCAAAGGTTCCCTATGCAGGAATTATGGAACCGCTAATAATTCACAAGCAATTTCTCAAGAAGATTTTAACGAGACCTCTAAATCTTCGAAGGCCAAAGATATTTACGACTAACTATGATACGCTCATTGAAAAGTCGATGGATGAATTGGGAATAATGTATTTAGATGGGTTTATCGGCTCAACACAACGATCATTCCGCCCCGAATGCTATAACTTCGATTTTTATTTCCCTTCGACTTCAACTGAAGGAAAAGTACATCGTGTAGATCAGGTTATCCATTTTTACAAAATCCATGGTTCCATTAATTGGGTAAGAAATTTTTATTCATCAGGAAATATCTATGGTATTGAAACTCAAGATGTTAAAACAATAGAGAGGGAGAAAAAATATGGGGATGTAATGATTTACCCTACCCCACTAAAGAATGAATTTACTCTGGATTTCCCATATTCAGACCTTTTTAGGCGCTTTTCTGATGGAATAACTCAACCGCAATCTGTTCTGATAACGATAGGTTACAGCTTTGCAGATGAGCATGTTAATAGAATTATTTATCAGGCATTAACAATTCCATCATTTACCTTGCTGGTTGTTGACCCCGCCGCAGATAAAAATAACGAGATCGAAAAATTAATAACTTTGGAGGATAGTCGCATTTATATAATTTCCGGTTGGGAATTAGCAACATTTGAAAGTTTTACTAGGAAGCTTTTACCCGATATAAAAGAATTAGAGGTTTATGAAAAATCGGCTAAGAGTGCAAGTCGAATGTTAAGACTCCCAGATAACTCTTCTCTTGAGAATGATGAAGAATAAAAATGAATAATGACAGAACTATTGGAAGAGTGGTTTTAGTTGACAGTTATAAAGCTATTGTCGAGATAGACAAGGATCTTAAGAGTCTCACTAAAACCTCTTTTACAGGCACTTATGATTTCGCGAAGATAAATTCTTACGTGGTCATCCCTGTTGGCAGCTCGAAAATTGTAGCCATTATAACTAGGATTCAATTAACCGAGGAAGCCGAAAGTGCCAGCACAAAATCTTTAATTGTACTCCCACAGGCTAAACGAATTATGACCGTAACAATGATAGGCACAATAGAAGAAAGACCCGGGGGAAGACCAAAGTTTTTTCAAGGTGTTGTTTCGTTTCCTACATTAGATAATCCCGTTTGGTTTATAGAGAAAGACGAATTGGATGTCCTTTTCGATAAGTCGCAAAATGGAAATGACAGTAGCTATAAAATTCCGATTGGTACTTCAATTGCTTTCCCTGAATATCAGGTGAAAATTGATCCCGACGCATTTTTTGGCAAACACGCTGCTATCATTGGCAGTACGGGATCTGGAAAATCTTGTACAATTGCTTCTATTCTCCAGTCGATCTTTAGTATTAAAGAAGTAAATAACGCTCATTTCGTAATTTTAGATACTAATGGCGAGTATTCCGAAGTGTTTACGGGCTTAAGGACACCTGAGAATTATCTTCATATACAAGACTTAAAAATCCCGTATTGGTTTATGAACTTTGACGATTTCCGAATTTTATTTAAGGCCAGTGAGGGAACCCAAGCTCCTGTTTTACGTGATGCGATTTTAGATTCTAGAAATGAAAGATTGCCAGTGAAAAGGTATTTTTTAGAATCGCGTATTATAGAAAGTGGTCTAGGAGCTCTTTCCTATCTAGTTTTAAGAACCGGCACGCAGCAGATGCATAACAGACGGAATGCGGCGCGGACAATTTCTAAGTTAATTGAACGGGTTAAAAACTGGGAAGATAATTCTGACGGTTCGGAAGAAAAAGAAGCACTTAAGAAACTAAGGGAAGAACTTATTGAAATGCAAAATAAGGGAGGAATTGACTCAAGTCAAGATCAAGACCGAATAGATTGGGATACATACAAAGGAAATATGGAGTCAGACGAAGTTGATATTATTCTCAGGACAGCTGATGTCATTCGTACAAACTTACTCGATGAATTAACTAAAACAGATAAAGGTAAAGGTTATGACATTAGCGTAGATACCCCAGCATATTTCGATAAATCTTATTTTAGGAAAACAGGCATTAAAAAGGCTATGGAAGTTCAACCGGGTGCCGAAGACAGAAGACTTGCCGAATATTGCGCAACGCTATTATTAAGGATTGATAGCTATTTTAGCGATAAAAGATATGATTTCTTATTTTATGAATTTAAACAACACCCCCACGCACTTGCGTCCTTCTTAAGATACGTATTAGGTAGGTTGAACCGGTCGCAAGAAAATAGAAGTCATATTGACGAAGCAAAAGCAGGCCTTCCTTATCTTGAGAAATTACATGTGGAAAATAAAAGGAATTATCAGGTAACAATAATCGATTTACACTTGTTGGCTAGCGAAATATTGGAGAATATCACAGCTCTGCTAGGACGTATTATTCTAGATTTTCTTCAAAGGATTCGGGGACCGGCTGAGATTAAGAATCGGGATGAAGACACAATTATAAAACTTGAAGAAACACGGGGCGAATTCCCGATAGTTCTAATATTAGAAGAGGCTCAAAATTATATCAAGGAATCTAGATCTGCTGACATAGAGTCTCCTTCAAAGCTGGTTTTTGAGAGAATTGCCAGAGAAGGACGTAAATATGGCTTGAGTCTTGTTGTTGCTTCACAAAGATTGAGTGATTTATCAAAAACAGTCCTTTCGCAATGCAACTCCTTTATCGTACATAGATTACAAAACCCAGAAGATTTGAGATATTTCAAAGAGGTTGTCCCAGCGATTCATTCTACACTACTTGAACAATTGCCTTCTCTTGCATCCCAGACGGCCTTAATTTTAGGAGAATGTGTACGAGCTCCCATTCATGTTAAAGTCAGGACAGCTTCTCCTAAACCAATCAGCAAGAATCCAGAGTTATGGAAACACTGGACAGAAACGCATCCGTTTGAACCGGATTTCGAGAAAATATGCGATGAATGGGAAAAGGGTTTGTAGCAAGCCAACACAATAATTCCCCGAATAATCTTTTTGCTAAGATATAACGTATGTACACCATCAATCGCCGTCATTAAACCAAAGCAAGCGTTTGTTGATTGGGCAAATCAATTGCCAGATGCCGAACGGATAGATATTCATTTTGGTTTTGAAAATATGGCGGGTTGGTAATTTTATTCATTTACGGTTAATGAAATTGTGACGAGTAATAAAATAGTAGGAAGTTCGTGGTACTTATAATTGACAATTGTGGTACAATAATTTAATAGAGTGCGTTAGATTCGGGTTTGAAAACGAATAAAACAAAGCAATGGGCCGAGTAAAAAAACGTGATCCGATGAAACATGTCTCTTTTAAAGTGGAAAATGACTTTCTTGAAGCCCTGCGGAAAAAAGCTAAGAAATTGAAGACAACACAATCTGAACTGCTTAGAAGGTTTTCAAGCTATTATCTTCTTCCCGAGATTATAGAAAAAAGGAAGAAGCATAAAGGTGATTCGAAAAAGGTTAGATCAATCGTAAAAGACGCCTTAATTGAGATCGATGAAGTTGAAAAAAGTGTTTCAATTCTTAAGAGGAAGTTATCCAGTGAGCTAAAGGAGCTTGAGAAGTGGGAGAAGCAATATAAAACTAAGGGGAAGAAATAAAGCGCCAAACATAAAAAGGGCTCAGAAATATTACAAGATATAACTGCCCTCGGAATTCATTCGAAAAGTACAAAAGCTTTTCACGAATAAATAAAGCTTAAGAGGTTTTTCTTTCGTAGCGCATAATTTGCTGGACTTCGGACGGCTCCATTTCAAACTTAGCTAAACAGTGGTCGCAAATCCAGGGCAAAAAAGCAGGTGCATCGCCCCTTACCTCAGGATGCTCTCCACAAATGTCGCATATCCATCCCCTGCTTTCGCAAAGTTTCATCCAGTTATAGTCTTTTCTTAATTGCTCATTTTTAAAATACCCCATGGTTCTCTCCACGAGAAATTATTTGCTTTGGTCAGAAATTTACCAACAATTAAGAATTTTTCAAGATTTCGAAACTAAGACTTCTGTAAGACTCGATCCCAAAATATATCGTACGTTTCCTCATCTAGGCTTCAATTAACCACATTTTCAACCCTTTCGCTAGAGATTTTAAAAGGATATAATCCAATTAGTATCCTAGCACGGGCCAAGGTCTGGGATTACGTATGATCAGTTAGGTACTCCAAACGATAGCAAAGGAGGTCATATGGCTAAAGGACATCGAGTTGACCATAGCAACCCACTCTCTGAGGAGATCAAGGCACTCATCCGTGGCGCCAATTTCGGCCACCTAGCAACGCTCATGCGCGATGGGGCGCCGCTGGTCGATCCGGTGTGGGTCGACCTCGAGGGCAACACCATCCTCGTCTGCACGGGCGCGGGAACGCTCAAGGCCAAGAACTCAAAGCGCGATGCGCGGGTCGGACTATCCATCATCGCAATGGATAATCCCTACAAAGAAGTCCGGCTCCGTGGCCGGGTCGTCGAGCAGCGCTCCGATTCGGACTTCGCTGTGATCGACCGTGTCTCGCGCAAATATACTGGCAAGCCGTTCCCGTGGCGTGACAAACCCGCCGAGCGAGTCGTACTGGTGATTGCCGTTGAGAGCGCGCGCTACACCGCCCTGCCCTTCGTCCACGCGCCGGCATAGCGTCAGTTCTAAGAGTATAAACGGTCATTCGCATTTCCGCATGCAAGGCGTGGAGGGAATCGTGAGCACAAGAGGAAGAGATCTAGTTTATCTTTTATTGTTTGATAGATTCAATCGTCGCTATTAGACTTTTTTCTTAGGCAATTTCCGTATGCAGCATTGTGGCCATTGCATCCCAAGATATCGGACAGTCGTTTTCTCTAGCTTTTATCTAAAAAAACACCCAAGATATAATGATAGTAATTCTGGTTTACGGAATGTCAGCGTCTAATTTCTCTTCACCTATGTTTTATAAATCTTTTTTATGTCACGGCCTCTCAAAGAATAACCTGCTGCCAAGGCCACACTTAAATCCTTTTTTCAATCCAGATTTGTAAGAATAAAGAGTGGTGTGTGCTTTTTTGGGTGTTACATTATGCCGCCTAATGTCAATTCTGAGGAATGGTGTTATAGTTGCAAGTTGAAGTAATAAATTTTAGTCGAAGAACACATCCTCCCATGATATAATTAGATAAAAAGTTGCCACTTAATTAGTTTGAATGTCGTGGATAAACAAATCCTCTCTGTCGACAACAGAATTGCCAGCTTGTCTGAAAACCTCGGTGGCTATCGTAGGGAACTTCATTCCACGCTGTCGACATTACGTGATGCGCAAAATGTTCCAGGCGTGTTAACAACAACTTCTCGTCTCAGTGAACGACTCCTATCGCAACTCTTTGACGCAGTTAACTGCAAGCCTAAGAGCGAGTCGATGCAAATTCAAATTAAACAAGCATTGGAAAAAGGCATTCTGCCTCCCGAGATGGCCCCGTACCTCGATACTATACGTGTCCTTGCTAATAAAGCACGGCACGACGCCGAGAACGTGAAATTGCAGATTGCTGATGCTGAGAATGCGCTAAATGCTTTTCTACGAGTATTGGAATGGTTCTATTGCGAATTTAACCGAGGGCCTTGCTGTGCTACGATATACAATATTGGTGGGCAAGGCATTGTCACTACCCGCGATCTTGTGCAGAAAATGGAGGACCGTCTCCACGCGGAAATTGAGCGTCTTCGGCAGGAACTTATTCGACAGGGGCAGCAACGACTTGAGTTCAAAAGAGAACTCGTTATTGGCTTGCGCCCAGCCGATGTAAGAGAAACGTTTAAAGATCGCGAACAGGAGTTAGAAAAGCTCCACAAACTGTTGGGTGATCGAACTGTTAAACTGATAGTCATTGTAGGGCGTGGTGGCATCGGGAAAACAGCTCTGCTCTCTAAAGTGTTTCAAGAAATCGAACGAAGTGAACTAAAGCTGATTGATGCACCCGGTGCTATGGGTGCTGACGGAATTGTCTATGTAAGCTGTCGTGGAACGGACAAACCGAACATAGAACGTCTTTACAGTGATATGGCGAGAATGCTTGGCAGCCCTAATTCCGAAGAATTATTAGAGTATTGGAAAAATGCAAACATTTCCCTTGATGATAAGATGCGCTTCTTACTGTCAAAACTAAGGGATGGTTGCTATCTTTTGGTTCTTGATAACCTTGAGGATATGCTCAGTCCTTATAATAACTTCGAAGATCCCGATCTAAGGACTTTCGTTGAATTGTGTTTGACAACATCTCATGGGCTTCGACTTGTAGCTACTAGCAGAGAGCTTTTGGTAACAGGGCCAAGCGGAGTGCGTGGGTTGCGTGTTCTTCCATTGGAGAATGGATTACCCGAAAAAGATGCTATAGCCTTACTTCGAGATCTTGACCCAATCGGCGAACTCGGTCTGAGAAATGCCCCCGAACAGCTACTTCAGACAGTCGCCCAGCAGACTTTTGGTTTTCCACGAGCATTAGAAATCGTCGCCGGCCTTGTTCAGGACGATCCCACTCTTGATCCGAAAGAGTTACTTATGGATACCTCACTTTTCAACAACCAGGTAATGGTGAACCTTGTAGAAGAACATTACCGTCGTTTGAGCGATGAGGGACAGCGTGTTCTACAGGCTTTATCTGTATTCAACAAACCTGTACAAATGGCTGCATTGCATTTTCTGCTTATTCCATTCTACCCTACCCTTGATGTGGACTCTGTATTGCGTACTCTTGTCCGTGACTATTTTGTGATTTACAATCAGCGCCATGACAATTTCGAGCTGCACCCACTCGACCAGCAATATGCATACAGCTGTATCCCAGATGAAGGAGGAGAATACACTAAGCAAGCGCTTCACAAGCGTGCAGCAGATTTCTATGAAAAGATGAGGAAACCAGCTTCCGAATGGAAAACTCTTGAAGATTTGCAGCCTCAACTGGACGAATTTGATCAACGTCTAAAATCAAAGGAATATGACCGATCCTGTCGTCTTCTTAATACGGTCGACAAGAATTATCTTGATCAATGGGGTTATTACTCTTTATTGAGGAAGCTTCGAACATCACTTGATGGCCATCTTACTGATCCTTACTTGCAGCAACTCAATTTAGAAGGGCTTGGGGATGCTATGATCCGCCTCGGTGATATTCCTAATGCCATACGTTATTTTGGAGAGCAGCTTAAGGTAGCGGAAAAAGAAAAAGCAAAGAAAGAGATATCCATTGCCTTGCGTCAACTGGCTGGAGCATATCAAGAATCAGGGAAATACAAGGAGTCTATCGATCTACTCGATCGTGCGCTTCGGATTGTCCGAGAGATTGGTGTACGGGAGGAAGAGGGCAGATGCTTAGGGTCCATGGGGGCAGGGTATGAGTTCCTAGGTGACTATAAGAGAGCATTAGAGCTTTACAAAGAAGCCCATTCTATTTTGACGGAAACTTCGGACAAGAAACTTCTGTGTTGGATTATCGATATTTCGGGTCAGATAATATCTTATTTAGGTGACAAAAAAACGGCTCTCGAATACTTTGATAAGGCTCTCTCCCTAGCAAAGGAAGCTGGTTACAAATATGGTGAGGTATATCCGCTGAGTAATCTTGCAATAGTGCACTTGGATCTTGGTAATCCTGATGAGGCGATTTGGTACTGTGAAAAGGGTTTAGTTGTTGCCAGAAAGGTAGGCATGCTGATCGAACAAGGATATTTCTTGGGAATCCTAGGCACGGCTTATTCGCGTAAAGCGGTGTATGAAAAAGCATTGGCATTATGTGAACAATCAGTCGAAATTGCTCGCACTAGCGGCCACCCAAATAACATAGTTTCTTCCCTGCTACAATTTGGTCACATCAAGCAGCTACTAGGTCATTTAGATGAGGCACTCCGTTGCTATGAGCAAGCTCTTGCTCTTAATGAACCATTAAACAACTATAGGAGTTCCGTTAAATTAGGCATTGTTTGCTCACAGATGGGCGATGCGGATAGTGCACGAACTTACTTCAATCGAGCCTGGGAGCTCTGCGGAGACGTGCTTGAGAAGACCCCGAGGCTGTACGATGCGATATACCACTTGTCTATCTCTATGCTTTTCGCAGGCAAAAAGGATGGTGCCATTGCAAATTACCGAAGAGCCGTTGAGGTCTGCTCAGCAAAAGGCGTGGTAGAGGATGCGCTTCGGGACTTGCGATTACTAGGACAAGTGGCAAACCCACCATACGGGGTTCAAGATGCAATCACGTTACTGGAAAGCAATCTTAAATGATACATAGTTGATGAATCAGTTCAGCAGCGCTTGATGGGATAGATATGTCTCGAGTATAATTATAGTAAAAGGTCGCTATACAAAATCAATCATTCCTCTTAAATACTCAAGACTTATTGTCTAGATAAGCAATTCACACTTAATATATTCCTTCTTTTAATTAATCCACCTTATTATTTCGCTCCACTGACTGCTTATTAATTTAAAACAAGAAAAATATGAGAGAGAATCTTAAAAACTTTGAAACAGACGAAAAATTGACATTAGAAGAACTCTCTGAATTGAAGAATCGGTTCGTTCAAATGTCAGCAGATGAAATTTTAGAATTTTTATCATTAGTAGCAAAGAGAACATTTGAGCAAACAGGAGAAGGCTTCAACCAGGAAATGATCGATGAAAGAACATGTGACGAAAGCAAAAAAGATGATATAATAAGAGAAGCAATCAATAAGACGGCACAAGAATTACTGGAAGAAAAGTCATCAAAAAAGTAGAGACATGTGTAATCTTATAATAACGCGTCTTGTTCGATCATAAAAGAATCAAATGAGAAACCACAGGGAATATATCTGTAATCCCTCGATCATCTCAAAATGTTTTTATTATTGCTTAATAAAGTGAGATTGTAGTTGAGGCAGGTAGAACCAATAAGAAGGTCGAAATCACTGACAATCTTGTTTTGTTTCCGCAGTCTCCCTCGTTCTCTCCCAAAAATCCTGCAAATCTCATCATCAATACCCAAGATCGATACTCCCGTTAAAAATTCTCCCAAGGCATTTTCGTTGCCCGGAGGATCAGTCGAATAATAGATCCCTTCATACAGCTCGGCCAGAGAAATCATGCTCATTGCCAAGCCATTCTTTTTACTTAAAGAACTTAATTCTTTTACGATCTCCTCATTGCCGTGGAGATAATGAATAACCCAATCTGTATCTATAAGATGGGAGAGGTTCATAATTTTACCTCTGGCCTTGTTGAAACGAACCGGTCAGCATAGATGTTTTTGATGAGTTCCTCTGCATCAATCGTCCCTTTCCACTTACCCGCTGATCTGGCAAAAGCGTCTGCCGTTGCTTTGGCGGGAAAATCAACGATGGTAACGGTGATTTCTTTGCCTTCATCAACATCCACTTTTTCCAATGGCTTAATCACTCCCTTGGAAAACCGCGCCTTAAAAGTTCTTGCCATATCTACACCTCCTTTTTTCATTTTTGTAGTAAATAGTTTCATAATACCTAACCTTTAAAGATCATTACCTTCGAAGGCTATTATCTTGAACACAGCAACGAAAGAGAAAGTTGTCAACGTAATATTCTAATTTCCGCTCATTATAGTGTTTAGAAGTTTTTCAGGGAGGGCTATAAATGCGTGCCGTTCGACCACCGGTTGCAAATACGGAATCTTTTTGAATCGAGATCGGCTCCGAGCATGAAAAGAAAAATTAAGGCTTGAGTTATAATACTTAACCTTTAATAATAGAAAAATGGACCAGCAACTATTCCAAGAGGGGTTACAACAATTAAGATCAATCGCCGAAGGACTGAATAATCCTTGGATTATCTGGGTTCCATTATCGGGCGTTGTGGTTGCATTACTTTTGGGCATTTTGGGTATTTTCCAAGATTGGATCAGGGTATGGTTTAAAAAACCGAATCTTAAAGCATCCATAGCATTAGAGCCCCCAGATTGCCTCAAGATACCGCTGACCGAAAATCATAGAAAAATTTGCGATACTTATTACTGTCGTTTTCGAGTTGAAAATGGCGGTAATTATTACGCAGAAAATGTGGAAGCAATGGTAACTGAAGTCTATATGAAAAAAGGTGATCAATACGAAAGACTGGCTAACTTTTTACCCCTTAATTTAGTGTGGGCCAACTCGCGTCAATTAATAACTATGCCCATCATTCAACCCAAACTTTTTAAGCATCTTGATTTTGGGCATATTTTAGAATCGAAGATCATTCGAGGATATTTGGAAAGCTTCGGGATTAATAGTAGTGCCAGTATTTTCTTTGAACTCGATGTAGCTGTGAAACCCAATACCGGATCGCATATCTTGTTACCCGGGGACTATAAAGTAAATATTATCTTTGCTGGTAGTAATATTAAACCTCGACAAAAAACTTATCATTTAATTTTGAATGATCGCTGGGACAACAATGAACAAAAGATGTTAAAGGAGAACGTTTTTATAAAAGAAATATGAAGAAAGAGAAAATCCGGAGTGGTTTAAAGTATCTACATTCGATGTTTCTTCTAATTTTTCGTCTTTTGTAAAATCAAATCATAATAAGTAACTTTGATAAAAACGCATTACTAGAATTTGAAGGAGGGTAAGAAATGTGAGTCTTACTACCACCCCAAAAAACTATCATCAAAAGAGGGGAACAAATGGGTGGAAATCCACCCATGATTCAATGATTTTGGAAATATGCCACTGCAACGTGACCAGTAGAAATCGTTATTTCTAGCCATATTTCAATAGGCAACATTGTGCCCATTGCATCCCTATGTCTTGAGCTTCGGTATTGGCGCTTTGAAAGCCCTGTGCATCCTTTCTGCCGAATCTATGAGAAACTCGTTCATTTTCGGCCAGTCGTCTTCGTTAGACACATTTACCCCATCGAGTTGGTGCTTGATTCGCGATGTTACATTATCTTCCATCCGCTCCCAAGTTAGTTTACCTCCGAATTCTCGTTCAATTTCGTCCTTGAGGTTGTGGAGATGATCAAACGCCTTTTTGTTTTCTTTTATGTCTCCTCGGTTAATATAAATCTCCGCTCTGGCATATTTTTTTGAAATCACTAGGCTGAGATTAAAGCCGCTCCTTCCCATCCCGATTCCAATCCAATTATCGGTACTCGGGCTGATATTAACGAACAGCGAATTCTTCTTATTTATCTCCACAAGAAATTGTGTCCAGAACTTCTCTCTGAATACATGCCTTTGAGCATATTCTTTTTTCTCAAGCCCTATCTGCTTTTTCTCTGTTGTGGGTCTCTTAATAACAGAAAAAAGGGGGCCCGCCGGCGATTGATCACCGATTTTAATGGCCTCGAGCTTTATGAGGTAGAAAGATATATCATCAGGCGAAACTTCGTTTAGCCAATCAATCGCTTTTATATGCTCCTCGGTCGGCTCTTTAGCGATCCAAATAGCTTTATTGGCATCAAGATTAGTGAGGTAAGTAATCAGTTGGCCAAGGTGGTTGTGATCCGTCTTTTCTAACTGACTTTCAATTATTACCTTGTTGCCAAGATTGTCTTCGCCGTACAAGTCAACCTTAAAAGGCCCCACCTTTTCTTCTCGCGACTCTATGGTGATATCAAATCCGATAGCGTCGTTTAGAAAATCAATATGTTCCTCCAACCATTTCGTAAAATCCTTGTCTTCCTTGCGCCAGAGCTCCCGTAATGGGACTCGTTTAATTTTCCCAATTTGCGTGTCCATTATCATTCACGATAGCACTTCTATCGAGAAAAATCTAGCTAGGTATTGAACTATGATGAACTTCATGAACGTTGCATAGGCTAAGCAGCTTTCGGTCGAGATTTTTCATAGCATTCCCAAAAACACGATATTTTTATCAATTTCTTGTATCAATTGGTGCCAAAATGGGCTCTACCTCCGCAACGTTTCTAATTGCTTTTCGAGAACTGGAAGAAGCTACAATGAAAAAACAACAGGGGTGATTGTCATACCTTTTGTCATGAAAAAACTGACCATACGGCATCTCTACATGCACAGCAATCGCACTCTTTGGCTGCTTCCGATATTTCATTGTACATAGGGCATGAGTGAACTTTAATGAATTTGGAAATATGTGAGATCAAAATCACCGTCAGAAATCCTTATTTCAAGCCAAAATTCACTGGTAAACATTGCGCCCATTGCATCCCCAAGATTAAGACTCCCATTTGCGGGGCTCCCGCAGATGGGTGAAAAAGCACTGCCACCTTCCTGACCTGACCGGTCTCTAAGATCTCATTTGAGTAAAATCCAATAACGGTTGCTGGGTAATTTTTTTTGTATTAAGCTAATGCGGATCCAGATGAGCCGGACAACTGACAGACCTTAAGAGGGGTAAAAGGATGAGTAATTGGAGCGATGTCTTTGAGTCATTCTACACGCGATTCATCCTTCGCGACGCTGTTGCAAAGGTAACACCAGGTTTGGGGTTTGCGATTGGCATAGCCACGCTGTTTGCGACCCGGACTGAAATACTGGATTGGTTCCGTGGGCTTCCTACCCCGCTGTGGCTCCTCGTGCTGGGCTTCGCATGGCTCCTCGGGCTCACGATTCAATCGTTTGCAGAGTTGCCGGTTTGGTACCTTCGAATTGGATCTTCGTCTCGCTGCGAACGAGTCGGGCTTCTGTGGTACTGGCCTCCGGGACTGTTGGGGCGCGACTGGTCGAAGGTACTTGTGGCGTCCCGCTACCTTTTCGCGGCCCAACAGTACTCGGATCATGCTGCACGTTTCGAACGTTTTGAAGCTATCAAAGAGGCGTGTGGGATTACTTATGTTACTCTTCTCCTCCTATCGATAATTCACGCAGTGGCACTCGGAATAACAACGAAGTGCGTCTGGTGTTGCCCCGGTTCGGCAACAAGAATGTTACAGTTTCTATCTGTGTTTATTATCTTGATTTTACTACGCCGCATGCACATCCAGAATATGTGGCGCCAATACTTGTATGCTCACGACCTACTTGGAAGGGAATCTGAGGTTCAGAAGAAGGTAGAAGGACTCAAGGAAGTTCTCGCTCAAAAGATAGATGAACCAAAGCAAGACCTTTTGATCTTTACGAGTCTAATGCTAATATTATTGGTGCTGGCGTATATCGCGGGCGTAGGGGCTTGTGCCATTGGAATCGTTTAGTTCGATACCCGCCTCTCGAATATGGTCGGACCCCATAGAATGGACGCTACCTATTCCCAACTTTAGGAAGCTAAGATGAATTGAATCGAATACACATATGCGATTGATAGTTTTGTGTGAAAAAATAAAAAGCGGATTCCTACAATCAATCCGCTTTATGTTGTTACTACCAATAGGTAACAGGGTAATACATTTCGTTGGAGGGGGTAGAATAATATCGCTGACAACATTCACAGAAAACGGCTTCGTGGTCTGTAATTTCTATATCCATTTTTCCGCATTTCCTACATGTTATTTTTACTCCAATTTTTACACGCGACATTCTTTGCTCACAGCATGAATCTAATAAACTCGTTTTACGCCGTAATACAGACGAGGGCCTTGGTATAAATACTTTTTCTTGAGTTTCACGCCAGTCTGGCTGATGATCCACACACCGGCCGTGAGAACACAAATGGTAAGAAAAATCACTTGACATTAAACAAATATCTCCTCCGCTCCTCCTTTTATTTCTAATGATTAGATTTCTTGACGGATAGAGGAGCGCTTCTTGTCATTTACACGCTGACGAGAAGCGCTCTTCCGTCCATCCGGAAAGGCAGAGAGGATACGTTCGTTCAAATATAACCACTGCGAGAAGTTCTATTAGGACTCGTGCGTTTTCCCCCAACTCTTTTCTACCATTCTCTTCATGAGGATCGTTATTTGAATTTTGAAGTGCAAGCGATATTTAAAAGAGCCCCTCAAGTTACGGGTTAAAGAACTACATGCTCTGTATAGCAAATTAACTGAAATCTGTCAATAATTCGGGAAGTTGTTGGGAAGTTGTTTCGAAGAAGGTAAATGGGCGTTCTACCCCCAATAGTTAGTTATTCTGGAAGTAAATCACGTCACAATCCCCACCAAAAAGCCTTATTTGAAGCCATATTTCAGCAGGCAACAATGTGTCCATTGCTCTGAATGCTTTCAGTCAGGCACTATAAACCCCACTCGTTTCGAAGGATCAGAAACTGGAGTCTCGTAATACGCCTTAATGTCCTGAAAAATGGACTCGCAGAACTCACGGATTGCACCTTCATCCTCAGGATATAGCTGTGTATCTTTCTCGTGCCTTAGGACAAAGAGATCGCCTCGCTTTTTCAGACCGAAAAGGCTATTCTGTATCCCATAGTATGTGGGGTCAGGCGCGTCGAAGAAGAATTGCACACCAAAGTACCAAAACCCATCTTTACCATATATCATTGTGGGGGATGACTGCTTAACACTCGCCTGACGGTCACCAAATCTAAGAGTCGGCAAGATTTCGATGTACGCCAAGCCTTCCTCAGGACATTGCAGATAGTCTGCAAGCTGGCGCATTAACTTGGTTGCGAACGTCATACACTCATCACGCATTGCATAGAATCTCTCGGAATGTTCGACACTGAGTTTTGACAGTTCCTGGTATCTAGTCATTGCAATGCTCCTTCGAGAGTCACCCCAACGTCAGTCTGGTATCAGTACAGCGTTAGCATTGTCCTACACCTGCACGTGGTTGGGGGAGCCGCGCCCAGAAACGATAAAAACAGGACACCACTTGCTAGGTCGCACTTAAGGCCCACTGACCCTAACTATGCACTAGACAGAATCAATTTAGACTAACGCTTTCGCTGCGTAATCCCCTTATACAATACAACGTTTACAATCCTGAAAAAAGACCCCGCCCAAAAGTTTGAAGAATCCATTTCCTGCGGTAGGAAGTTAAAAGATAAAAAAGAGCGGTAGAATGACATTTACCAATTGAATATACGTCATAAAGTTTATTTTCAAGGCCGCTGAGTTTGGCCTTGCTCCTACCATATTTAGCTATGCAGATGCAAAAACTAAATGGCGAATTCTGGGGCTTAATCATGGCAGTTTTCCGCGTATATTAAGGCATTGAAAGGTTTTGTACAATCTCCATACTTACTTACTCTAAGCGATGCACGTTCGTTTAGAAGGCTCAACTAAACTTTCTATACGATCTATCTTTCATCTTGTCTAATTTCCCCTTTGTTTATTTGGGTGTCTTGATGACTTGACCAATTGATTGTTTTATCACTCAATAATGGTTGGGCCCAGTGCTGTGAACGAATAAACCCTTCGATCCCAGGGGAAATCTCTAAAGCACGGTTAATACTATTAACGGCTTCACTTTGATTGTTTTGATTCAGAAAGAAAAATGCGCGCCAAACATACAACCATCTGAAATCATTACGCGTATCTTCTACTTGCTTAAACGCCTTCTCGGCTTCTCCATATTTGCCCTGTAATGTGAGAATTCGTCCTTTATAGACCATACTTAGAAAGGCTTGAGGTTCGTTCTCAATCATTCTGTCAAAATGGATTAAGGCTTCGTCCAAGCTACCAGCTTTCATGGCTTCTAGTCCATCAAAATAATGATAAAAAGGCCAAGCATATTCTTCTTTGCCATTGTTTTGATCCCACCACGAAGCCACGGCATCAAAGGCTAAAGGTTCAAACGCTCGCTCTTCGGTGAGCAACTGCAGCGCTCTCGTAATTCGTACACATACACGAAGATTTGACTCTTTCGACAACATTTCCACAAGATACCCAACAAGGTATTTCTTTTTGCTGTCTGCCACGAGATTTACTGCACCCTCTCGCCTGCCATCCTCTTGATTTCCTAATTCTTGTGCTAGTTCCTCAACAGAAAAGAAAATCTGGCCACGAGTTTTAGGATCTCCCAATGTTCGATTGCCGGTTAGTTGAAAACGATCCGCAGAGAAATAATATTGTAAGTCTTGGATTGCTGCATCCGCACTTTTCCTAATATTTTCTTCTTTGGATTTTGACAATTGCAAGAGCTTTTCGTAGTCAGCACGAGATCCGGCCCGTGCTCCAATTGAAAGTTGTTGAATTTCCAGCACTTGCCCCAGCTGAGCTTGAACATCCGCCAAATCTCTTTGTTTACTTTGAATGGTTGTATTAACTTGTTGAATATGCTGTTCTAGTGGTTGAAGCTTGGTGGAAACTAGGTTTTCTACGGCTTTAGTAAGCTCAGGATCAATTAACTTTTTATCAATTTGTTGTGTTACAAATTGACCCGCTTTATCAAGTAATACCCAATAACCAATAACACCGAGCAAAGCAAGGATAATAAGACCTAACATTCCATAAATCTTAACGTCTCGAAAACGGGAATCTATATCCTTTTGCGATTGACTGTTCAAATCAGAAAATTTTTGAGAAAAGAGGTTTTCAAGACTAACACGTTGGTCTAAAGCTTTTTCGACTTCTCTTTGTATTTCGTTGGATTTGCTCTTGAGGCTGTCTTCTTCGTTCATTTCAGCATCTCCATAATTTAACCTCAGATGTGCTTAGCTTAAATTCTAAATAATTCCCTAAGTATTACAAAGTTATTATGACCGTCTCCAAACGGGGTGATAAATGTTGCGAGAGCATAGTCGATTGGGGTATTAATTGCATAGGACTATTAGAGAGTTTAAGTCAATCCACGGTTCGGAAATCGTCGAAGAGTGCCGGGAGTTTCTTTGGGTTTCTTTCCGTAGTTTCCCAATTTTCCCCTTGACTAAAATTAAAGCTTATTATATTTTGTGTGTTAAATGAATGAAGCAACAATCAGTTCAACTCCCCTCTACTCGGCTATACTGCGTTTTGGTGCTAATTAATAGCGGAGCCCCACACTGTTATGCCGACACGGAGTTTCTGGATAGACCCGAACGATCCGAATCTGAAAGCGAGCGTGGATGCGCTGCCTGCTACGCCCGGTTACTGCATTTTCATTGACATTGCGGGTTCTACAAGGATGAAGCAGCAGGGTATTCACCGGTGGGTGGCTCTCATTCATAATTGCTTTGCAATCGCCAGGTGCTTCCTGCACCCTTTTCCGCCCATCAAAGGCATAGGTGACGCGTTGATGTTCTATATCGAGGCTCCCGACCTTGCGTGGACAGGTTATTCACCGCTTCGGCTTTTCGACGGACTCTGGGAGATGGCTGCCAATCCCGATCCTTTGTATCCTGACGTGAAGATTGGCGCGGCTCGGTGTGAACACGTTTACTCGATGACATTCCTACGAGGCAATCAGGATTACTATGGAATTGATATTGATTTGACGGCACAGCTGCAGAGTCTTGCACATGCGCGCGAGGTAGTTATTGAGCGGCGACTCTACGAGGCGATCACTGCTAACTACCTATCGATTGGCAATAAGGAGCAGTTTGAGTCGTATCGCGCTCTGACTGGGCCAATACAAGTGGAACTGAAGGGCATCTCTGAGGTTGTTGAAGTATTCCGTGGAGGCGGAGTCTAATACCAGCTACATCTACAATTTCAGCTTATAACAAGGTACCCAAGATTAAAATTTCATGACCACGCCCCGTCCTGCGGGACTAAACTCGGTTGCCGAATTATGCCTGGAGGATTCCCCTAAAAAGGGTAACAGATGTGGATCCTTCGACCCATTGTTTAATGAATTTGGAAATATGTTGACTGAAAATCTCCGTCACAAACCCTTATTTGAAGCCAAAACTCAGTGGTAAACATTGTGCCCATTGCATCCCCGGATTAAAGCACCCATTTGCGGGGCTCCCGCAAATGGGTGCAAGAACAGCACCTAGCTGTACTCTTAAATCTGGAAAAACCGGACATAATGCCTAAAAAGGGTTTTCCAGGCCGGCCTGGATCATTTCCAATACTTCTTGGTCACTCACCTTGTAATCGTTTAGTGAAACACCGATCGAATTGAATCTTTACTCCTGAGGTCTTTTGCTTTTTGTACCAAAAAGTCCAAGGTTTGCCGAACTATTCCTTTCTTTCTCTTTAAAATTTTTACTGCCCTCTTCATTTCTTTATCGATTAAATGAAGATATTCCGGCAAGAATTTTTCAGTTATAACATCGATCTGATAAGTTTTATTTTCACCGTTGACATAGTTTCCCTTTCTAAATTGAATATGATTGGCATTCTTTAGTTGAGAATTCTTTCTCTTTATAGTTCCCCAATAGATAGTTCCTTGAAAAATAATAAGAGGGTAGAATATTTGAATGTTAATTTGATCTTTCTCATTCGATTTAGGTAACGTGTAGCCCTTGTAATATTCTTCTACTCTCGATTCAAGCGCATTTATTAACCCCATAAAAGTTTCGTGCTGGTCATCTGGGTGAGACGCCATCCACCCACCATCTTTTGACTTTCTACTAATACTACAGTACTGCGTCGATACCGAGCCTTTGCAATAGTGACGATATTTTTCAAAATTAAGAAATTCTGAAAGCTCTATAAATTTCTTCCCAAATTGTTGCTTAAACGGGTGGCGAGAATATGTTTGCGTCAGGATTTTATTTGGTAGTCCTACCGATTTAACTTCTTGATAATGAAGAAAAGATACAACCGAATCTTTTTCGAAGAAAACCACAGGTTGCAAGTTGTTTTTACATTCGCAAATAACAACCGGAAAGAGAAAATCGTAATCTCTTGAGATCTTATAACCTTTTATGGCTTCAATATCAATTTCTCTCGTTTTTTTTGTTGCGGGATCTGGATAAACAACATTTGTCTCTACATAAAAACCCTCCTCTTCAAACAGAGGCTCGACCCTTTGTTCCAATAAGTATCCAGATCGTTCGACCGCATCCTTAATTTCAGCTTTTGTAATTACTTTAGTTTTTTTTGTTTTGGCCACTTAAGCTTTTTGATACTTTCTAATTTTCTTCTACTTACCAATTGAGCTTATATTAAAGTATACAAGATTAAGATTTTCACCATCAAGCCGACCTGCAAGCGCAAATTCCGCTGGTTCATTGTGCTCACAATACTGCGATAGCTTAAATCCAACTTCTAAAAAAGGTATGATATTGCCCCACACCATCCCGAACTTAAGTCCCATAAGGATTTTCGGGGCGCGTTCTAGGGGTCGATGCGAGGTATGTGGGCCAGCGGGTCAAAGAATAGTAGGCAGGTTATAGGTTGCTTTTTAATGATTCAAAGTGCTTCTTATCAGACTCCTCAACAATTTTTAATAATACTTTGATTGCTTCCCGTACTTCGCTTTTATCTTTGTGTTCAATTGCCCTTGCAGGATCAAGACCATGTGAAAATTCCTGAATCAATTTATACACTTTATCCTTTTCCGTCTCGCTCACTGTCGGTGTATCAAGTTGATCAATCCTGCTTTTCAAATCGCCGGTCGTCGGAATCTTGAAGTTTACATAAATTTCGAGAAATCGTCTTGCTATGTTCCCAATGGTATAAAAATCAGCGTAGTCCGGCGACCCTTCGGCGATGAACTTATTCAGCCTTGAAAAAAGAAAATGATATTCAGACTTAAATTTTCGCAAGGTTTCCTCAAGTAACATGATTGATGCACAACGCTTTTTATCCTCAACAACATTTTCAATCATAAAAAATTGACAGGGAATGGGTTTTTTACCTGATTCATTTGGAATCTTCTTGTTATCGCTTTCTACCTTCCTATTTTTCTGTTCAAGCCAATCTTTCACCAAATTAAAAAATTCAAAATTGTGAGTTAAGACTATCAATTGTTCCGCTTCCCTGAAATGGTTTTTTATCAAAGAAAAACAATGATAGATAAAGTTGGAATCAAAGCTAGAGATAGGGTCGTCGATTACAATGATCCAATCTTTAATTTCAGACCCCTTTTCGCGGCTCTTAACTATGAAATAGGAAAACGCGATAGCGTTCTTTTCTCCTTCGCTTAGATCGTGTGCTACCTCGCCATCGCGTTTTATGACATAGCCCTTCTTCGAATCATCCAATTCAAGTTGTATTTCTTTTCTTCCGAAGAACTCTCCGAGGTGCCTATTTATTTCTTGAACCGCGTTTCCAATATTGGAGGTTGCTTTTTCAAAAGCTAATATTTGGCGATTGTTTTCATCTACCGCGTTTTTCGCGTCCTTCTCAGCTTCGATACTTGAGTCATAATCCCCCTTGATCTTAGGGTAATCTTGGTCTTCTACGGCAACAGCGATGAGGTGATGTTCCAATTTCTCTTTCGCGGTCCGGACCTCTTGCTCATGACTTTGAACCCTCAAATTATGGGCTTTAATAACAGCGTTGATCGCATCAACCGCTTTGTCGTACGAATCTATAAAATCTTTTGGTGAATGTTGTGGGGAGACTGTTGAAAGTGGATTATCGCGTTTCTCAGTCAACCTATTTATTGTGCTATCTATCCAATCCTTCAACTCTGCCACGGTACTATTCAACGCCTTAGCGTTATTCTGGTATTCACTTTGTAAATCAACATAAAGTCCCGAATTTTGTTCCGCAATCTTATCCTTTCTCAGATCAGCTAGTTCTTGCATAAAGGATGAAATATCCCCCTGTAGTTTTTCGTAATCCCTACTGAAATGATTTGACAATGATTCCAGAAACCCTTCGGAAAATTCATTTTGACAAAACAAGCATTTTTTTGTTTCGTCTCTCGTGCGATGTAGCTGAAAACCGTGTTGTGCCCATAGGTTTAATTCCGGGTCGTTCTTAAAGCGATCAATGGTCTCGGCAACTATGTTGCGATTTAGTAACTCCTTAAGCTGATGGTAAATTCCTGAAAAGTCTGATTGACTTATTCCATTGAACGAAAAATTAAGCTCATATTTGGGGAGAAGGATCTGACTTTTATGTGGGTCGCTCCCGATAAGATTTTTTTTGTTTTCGAAATCTTCACCGGATAGTTTGGTGAAATTATCAATACCAACATTATCAATGGTTGTTTTGAGACTACCCTTGTCGTAATCTCTAAATTTGTCGTTAACTTTCAGATTACCAACGATATCTTTGATGGTCCGTGCCGTAGATTTTCGAAAATCATCTTCTGCTTTCTCGTTCTTTTCTCGCTCTTTTTGAGCGAAGCCAAATTTTTGAGAAAGAGGAGTAACTTTTACTCTCAACTCTTTGAGCCTCTTACTGCTTTCTATATCTTCTTCGCTTACATAAACAATCGGCTTACTCGGATTTGATGGATCAAACGAAACGTTGTCCTCAATAAAATCCTTATTAAATACTCGTATTTGTTCTATGTTGCTTTGACAATTTGAGTGTGTAATCTTAGTTCCAGTATTTGTTTTTATTTCAAATTCTCCTCCTCTTGGATAATGCTCAAACGCTATATTTTTTTTCTCCGAGGCTGAAAAAATTCTGGAAAAAGTTGTTTTGCCGCTTTTATTCCAGCCAAAAACTAAATTAAAACGTGCGAATTCGGGAATATCACTATCCCAAGAAAAATCACGAAATATACCGAAGTTTCTGAGCTTTGATACTTTGGTAAACATGATAAAGTTTACAACCCTAAATCCTCCAATTAGAAAAATCGTCGGGTGCAAGATCTGTGTTGGAATTGGTACAAGCCGTCCAGCGACACCGAAATTTTGAGCCGCCCGGGTCTTTCGGTACTAAATTGTCGTGGCGGAGGGCATGGGGTACGAAAGTTATTAGAATAGAAAAATAAATGCTCCTTCTAATTCTCATCATTCTGGCTACTAGGTTATACTAAAGTATACAGGATCAAGATCTCTATCATCAAGCCTACCTGCGAGCGGAAACTCCGCTGCCGAATTATCCCTGGGGACTTACACTAAAGAGGGTAACAAATGTGGGCATATGCCCACACTCTTTAGTTAATTTGGAAGTACGTCAGGTCAAAATCACCATCAGAAAGCCTTATTTCAAGCCAAAATTCAGTGGTAAACATTGCGCCCATTGCATCCCAAGATTAGGTTGGCCCGCCCGCAAGAATAATGGTATCAAATTTCGTTGTGGTTAAGCCACTTGTGAAAAATGTAGACGGGTGTTAGTGTTCGAAAACAATTGACAATTAGATTTTTCTATTCTTCGCTTAGTCCGTGAGATGGGAACGTCTTACTTCTTGCATCAACGCCAGAAGGCAACAAGTATTTAGGCAAAAATTTAAAATTAGCAATAGCTGTTGGAATTACAGCACTACCGATCACGACCATTACTAAAAATGAGTATTGTGATTCTGTTACAATGCCATGTGAAAATCCATAAAGAGCCGAGATTGTGCCGAAAGTAAGACCCGTGGACATCATAAGAGTATAATACCATCGCTCTTTTGACGCCTGACGAAATATCCCGATCACAGGATACAGGCCGAATATTTTTGTTCCCACCTTACCCAAAAAAAGAACTAAGAAAATAAGTGGTGCTGAAAATAATGCGGGTAGCGAGACGAAGGAGCCGGCTCGGATAAAATAAAATGGCGTAAGAAATCCAACGGTCAACGATCGCAAACGCCTTACCCAAGCATGATTTTGCGACGAAAATTCGGCAAGCACCATTCCGGCAAGATACGCCGGCAGGACCGCCTCACTTCCCGACCATAGCGCCAAAGCACCCATTGCAAATAAAACAAGTGATATCCACTTTACGCGGATGGCAGCGGTTCTATTCCCATACATTTTTGTGAAAAGGGATGTCAAAGGAGGCAGCGAAAATACCAGCAACAAGGTTACCACGACAAAAATTAAGGTCTTGTAAGTAAATGGCGCGAACAGCAACCCCAATGCTATAACCGTTCCCAAGTCATTGATGAAGCATGAACCAAGTATTCCTTTTCCGAACTCCGTTTTGTTAAAACCTGTTTCAAGCATTACTGCATACACAACAGCCATAGAGGTAGTTGAAAGTGCTACACCAGCCAAAAGGCTTGCTTGAGTACCCCATTCAAGCAGATAAAACGCTACGGCAGCGCATCCTAAAAAAGGGGCTACAAAGCCCACTGCTCCCACAACCAAAACTTCTTTCCACTTAACTTTTATAACCTTTGGATCAAGCTCAGCTCCCGCGAGAAAGGTAAGGAATACCGCGCCGGCTGAAGCCAAAAATTTTAGCCATTCGAGATTATTGCCAAAAGAATCAATACCGAAATACTTGGTCGCAATTGCGCCGGCAACAATACCAACGCATATTTCTACTAATGCGATCGAAATTCTTAGATGATATGCAACAATTGCAGAAAGGACAGCAAGTGCTAGCCATAGGGAAGAGATGAAATAAATATGCTCCATAGAGTTCTCCTTAGTTGATAACCAGGAGTTATCAGTTGCGGTATCCCATCGCAACGGTTGAAGGAGAACTCCATCTCCGTGTGTTTCTATTTTAATCTAGGAATCGTTCAATGACAATACCCCGCGCGAATCGCACAGAAAATTGCGTGGGGAATTATCCCTCCCAAGTATAAGCAAAGATGGCCACAAATGTGGGAGGGAACCCACATTAATTAGTTAGTTTGCAAATATGTTATGTCGAAATCTCCGTCGGAAAGCCTTATTTCAAGCCATATTTCACTGGTAAACATTGTGCGCATTGCATCCCCGGATTGAGACACCCATTTGTAGGGCTCCCGGAAATATCAGTCGGGGTTATAAATATCAGAGATGTTCAGTTAAAAACCTTCTTACCCCATTTAACATATCCCTCACATCTTCACTTTTGTATTCACCAAATTTCCCGTGATCAGCACTATCCCTTATTGCTTTCCATGCCTGCACTTGTTTTTGCACTAATCGGTTATAAATATTCCCGTCTGCTATTTTTGTATTTAATGAAGCTATATCGTCCCCAACTCTAATTTGAATATTGTTTTTGACGCCGATTTTTCTAAGGCCGTCTTCTAAAACGGCTCCGACTAGAGATGCGCTGGGATCCTTATAACCGTTCTCTAGGAGATGGTCAGCTATATCCAGAAAATCATCAAAAACTTCTGCTATAACCAAATCCTTAATACTATCCAAAAACCCTCCATTTATATCTTCTTTTAATGCTCGAAGAATCCCTATACCAAAATCAACGTGGCTTGTATGCCCCTTCTTTACCTCGTTAACAAAGTTCTTGTGATAGATGCTATTTTCACCAGTTGCTAATACGATAAGCTGCTCAGTATTCGTCTTCCATTCCAAAAACGCATCTTCATCGAGAGTAGGAAACCCAATAACATTAGGTGGATTAGGTTTATGCGTTGCCTGAACCCTATCAGCTTTCTTAAGAAGGTCATCGATCCTTTCCAACAGCTTTTGTTTAATTTCTTTCATAGTTTTTGTTAAAAGCTATAATATCTAATTTTAAAAGACTCACAATGTATATCTACTGAGAAAGAGAAGGACCATCTCGTAAGCCATATTTTTAATTAGACGCGCATATTCTCTCTTTGAAATCGGTGCGTGAGCGCCTTCGCTGGATGACATTCCGTACAAAGAACGCAAAAGATTCCACTCGTCGTAAGAGATAAACTTCTTATCTTTGAGATATTGAAAGAAGTGGTGGTCATCGGAGCTTTCAGAAAAAGATCTATCCGACCGGTTTTTCGTTAAATCCAGGGAAATCTTTTTAGCAACTTCAACCAGCAACACCCTTATACGGCCAATACAAGTTGCGTACTTCGTGTCAGTAAATTTGCCTTCTCTAAAATAATCCTCAATCTCGCGTATAAGAGAGGGCACCTCAACGCTCGAAAACTTACTGCCCCATATTTCAAGTACTTTGTCACGATCAACGTTTATCTCTGGATTGACCTCGCTCAAGTCGCGTTCAAGATGTTTAAGTAGAGCCAAATTTATTTTTTCTCTCAACCGAAAGTCGTATTCATTGTCGCCCTCCAAAATGAGCTTGATATCGTCATAGGTTTTCCGATCAATCTCTAAATACTCTCGTGATACAATCATAGAAAGAACACCAAGCACATTACTATAGCCATGGACAGAGTCTCCTGCTAACGCTTGGCGGGCATTTTTGAGAGCGTCTACGGCTTCGCCAATGCGAAAAAGAACAAAAAAGACAAAGTACGCAATACTAACGTAAGATGAATCCTTCCTGAGATGTAATACCAGGTACCTCTTAAAGTTGCTCTGTCCGTCATTATCCAAAGTAGAGTAGAGCCTTAGTAAAATTGTTGCGTTTGGCGATGAGATAACATGCGGATCACTCGTGTCAAATAGGAGTTCTGGTACCGCGCCCTCCCTTGTCCATCCACTATTGGGCTCGCTCTGAAGTCCAATATTAATAGTTCCTAGCGCGCCTCTGGCTCTTCCTCTTTTGGCATAAGAACGCACCTCTTCGTCAAGCACAATGTTTATTCTTTTATGTAACTCATTTATATTCATTTTTTATCAACACCTTTGTTATATGCCATCCCATTTGATAATATGAAGATGCTTAAAGCAATTGTTACCACTATTCAGAATATTTGAAAGTATACAGAACCAAGATCCCTATCATCAACCCTATTTGTTAGCGCAAACTCCGATGCGGAATTAGGGTGGGGACTTACACCAAAGAGGGTAACAAATGTGAGAGAAGACCCACATTGCTTAGTTAGTTTGTAAATATGTTATATCAAAATCGCCATCGGAAAGCCTTATTTCAAGCCATATTTCACTGGCAAACATTGTGCCCATTGCATCCCAAGATTAAGACACACATCTGCGGGGCTCGCGCAACTGGCCAAGGAAGCGCAAGCTGACGCGGGCATGGGACATCATTTACAGATCAATTAAATAGAATCATGCTGACACAGACATAGAGGAAACGCCCTTCGGCGAGCGAAATTTGGGCGGTTGTTTCCATTAGAGCATCCCCATATTTAGGGTTAATTAGCCTTTATATCTTATCGTTTGCTTTTATATAGCGGTGAAGGAGCAATGAAGCGAATGAGATGGGGTTCTAAAACTAAGGAGGAAAGTCGGGGTCGTTTGTATTCTCTACTGGATTATTAGCTCATTAATCGTTAGATCCAGATTCTGAGTGCCCACTGCGGACTGCGCCAAAGAGGTTGCAAATAAATTGATAAAGGTTCGAAAGTCTGGCAGTGCGCACGGTTCCGGTTCACCATTGCACTGAGCCATGCCCGTAAAAATTACCTCATGAAAACCCGGAGCCAAATATCCTGCGGGTTGGCAGGGTTGGCCAACAGAGGAACTGCATGTGTCTATTAGCAACGGCTGGCTGCCAAGTGGTGTGCCATCAAGAGAAAAACTAATATGTGGGACAGGAATAGATGACTGGTTAGTCAAATCAAACGATATGTGAAATTCGTGCTGGGTTGTCCCCATATCAGAACTAGCCTCTGCAACGTTCACGTGATACCTCAGTGTAGCGATTACGGGAGTTCCAGAAGTCGCAAATACGGGCGTCGTTTTGTGGTAAAATGCTCTCGCAAACGAACGAAACGGGCCACCGTCGCAGTGCTGACGCATGTCAAAGTTCAGGGCGATCGCCGTTTCTCCGGTTTGGGGATTAGCCATCGCGGAAAACGAGCTTGCCTCGCAAGTATCGAAGCGACTAGCGGGGGGGCCATCAACTTGAGCGGAATCCCAAGGGGGTGCTGAAACGAAGAAGGCACATACTCCATCCATGATGTAGGTTATTGGCTCGCAGTAGCTTTCGGGGAACGTACTTTTCGGAATGTAACCAGCGAGCCAAGGAGGATATTCTCCTATCGGTGCTCCGAATGCTCCACTTCGAAAGCCAAAATGTAGGTGATCGCCCCAACACCCTTGGTAACGGCCTACTTCACCAAGTTCTTGCCCGATGGTTACGTTATCATTTTCACTTACACGAATGTTATTGGGATCTAAGTGACCATAAATAGTGTTAACTCGATCACCACTGGGTAGTACGTGCTCTATTACAAGCACATGACCCCAATTACTTGGACAGAAATCCTTACGTCTAGAATACATTACCTTACCATTTCCCGCTGCGAATACTTTTGTTACGCCAGCGGTCCCTACCACATCATCAGCAGCATGACGCTTATCAGGACGTGTCGCATTTACTTCACCAAAACGCAGGCTTATTGAGGGGATATAATTATTAACGGGAAACTGGAAGTCTGTTGCGACTAATTGTGCGTTAGCCACGTCAAAGAAATAGGTGATTGGAAAGCCAAACCAAATGACAATCAATATGAATGTTCTTCTCAAGATCCCCTCCCTCTACTCAAAAGGCAATAAAACTCGATACAACATTATCAAAAATGCCGTCTGTCTGGTGTCTTTCGTTATCATCTATAATTTCTATAACACACTCTCCAAGATTTACCGCTACTACAGTACTGGGAATATGCCCAAGCGCACTTTCGAATCGCACGGCGTCGAACCCGTTGAGTTGGAAAGAGGTATGAGCCATTGAAGCTTCGAACAAGTTAATAGTTCCCGGTGCTTGATAGAATTCTGTAAGGCTCAGGTTATCTGTATTTGGAAACTTATCTATTATTATATCTCCGATGTATTCAAGGTCTGGATCAGGCGACCTGTCAGGCGGGATGAGTATAGTGGAGGTATCTTCAGATGTCCTGGTAATGACTTGCCAGTCTGGGGGTGCTAGTATTGCATATCCACCATCTTGGTTAACAAAACTTTGCCAAATACTTAGAGTTACAGGAAGAGGTTTCGCATAGATTTTTTTATTTCTAATCTGGATTGTCCCGTCAAATATTCCGTCGAAAGTTTCTAGCTCTGCCTTAACTGGAGCAGTAAAAATAATATTAATTGCGTATGGAACCCCGGCATTCACGTATGAAACTATAGAGGGGCTCACTTCGACATAAGGTCGGAGTTCTGCCACGACAAGCACCGAAACATTTTCCAAGTTCTTATCGGCAACAAAAGAAACCTCGACTGATTTGCTATCACCCGGTGATATGGTCTCTGTGATTTTTGATTGAGTCCAGCTTATCGTAGGTCCTGGTGAAGCCTGAGGTGACGGTTGATTAAAGTAAGCTATTAAGACCGCCATGGCGATAACTAATAATCCAATCGGTATTATCTTTATAAAGTTAGACATTGAATTGCTTATGAATTATAAAATTGAATAAATTGCTTATTTCTTTATTAGCTTTGGACTTTAGTGGAGTAATAAAATAGTAGGAACCGTTTTGGAAAGGTGATAAATACTCCGTTATTCTGAGCAGATGGTCATTAATTTCCATCCTTCCCCCACCTTTTCTCCACTTATTTGGTGACTCTAATGCAATTGTGCAATAATTATTCCACCAAGTCAACACAATTTTAATTTCAGGAGCTTACAGCTTAGAGTATTGCAAACGTGGGCATTTCCACACATCGGTTAGTTACTTTGCAAATATGTTATGTCAAAGTCCCCATCAGAAAGTCTTATTTGAAGCCAAAATTCACTGGTAAACATTGTGCCCATTGCATCCCGATACAATGGGCACAATACTTCCTCAGAACTATTATATTTACGGTAACCTGACGATAAAATGGCAGTTCTTGGACTAGATAAATCTTCGCGACGTTGCTTTTCTAATTCAAACGGTATAAATCCCCTTATCTCTATCGCGCTTTTTTCAATAATAATTTCCTTAATAATATTTGTCAGCAATTCCCTCTTTTGGTCAAAATTGAAGCGAGGCAATGAGGCTTTTACCGCATTACAGTAATTTTCAAAACTCATCAATTTGATCTGTTCAATACTTCCCAAATTTACTTGGGATTTTAGCTTTTCAAGCTCCTGTTCCAGAAAGGAAATATTTCTTTTTATGTCAGTGCATCGTTCTTTTAGTTGGTCAAGACTAATCAATTCGGCCTCGTACATATCGAGGTTTCGCTTTTCTCGGGCAACCAACTTTTTCTTTTTTTCCTCTAGGGAAAGAATTTTTGGCCCCATTTTGTCCGCGGTTTGATTAAGCCTTTGCTGATAATCTTTAATTTTTTCCCTAAGCAAATGAGGATCCTGCACGAACCTTAGTATGTTTTTCCAAATAAGCGGGTCTAGAGTATCCGTTTGTATAGTACTCGCATTGCATGTTTTAGAAAAAGGAAACATCTTATGCCTATTACTACAGCGATAATAGGTTTTACCCTTTGAGGGATTACCATAGTAGGCAAAACCACAAATGCCGCACTTTATCAATCCACGAAGAAGATACTGGTGTTTCTTATTATTCCTAGATGCTAGAGTTCTATTTTGCGATATTAGGTTCTGAGCAGTATTAAAGAGTTCTTTGGATATGATGGGAGGTACTGGAATTGGTATCCATTCTTCCTTTGGGCGGAGACGTCTCCCAGTCTTAACACGCCTCCTGTATTTGATTTGGGTAGTCTGACGATCAGTTTCAACACAACGGTTTTTGTTATAATAGGCAGTCCCGGCATAAGTCTCATTTCTCAGTATACGTGCTACAGTGCTTCTGCCCCATTTTTTGCCCCCTTTAGGAGTAGGAATATTTCTTTTAGTGACCTCTCTTACTATGCCGCGCTGAGTTAACTGATGATTTACAAATAAATCAAATATGAGTCTAATAACGTCGGCATGTTCGTCGATAATCTCGTACCTTGGAGGCTGATCCTTTGATTTTGGAAAATATTGGTAGCCGTAAGTTGGAAACCCGCCTAAAAGTATTTTATCTCTCGCTTTGCGAAGTTTTCCCCTTCTTGTCCGCTCCAGAATCTTCGCTTTTTCATATTCAGACATCAGTCCTTGCATTCCCAGAAGCATTTGATCTTCTGGCGTCTTTCCGATGGGACGGTTGAGAAACACAAGATCAACATCAATTTTCTGGAGTTCTTCTCTTATGATTTCCTGGTAAACAAACTTTCTGGCTAGGCGGTCTGGACTGTGAATTAATATGACGTCGAACTTTTTGCTTGTGGCATCATCTCGGAGTTTATCTAATGCCGGTCTTTCGAGGAGCTCCCCTGACCAGCCATCATCGACGTATTCTTCTACTATGGTATAGCCTTGTTTAGCCGCAAAGTCCCTCAGCGTTTCCAATTGGGAGCTGATGGTTTCTTGTTTGGCTTGAGTTTCGGTGGAAACTCGAGCATAAAGCGCTGCCTTTTCCATATGGATTTTCTAATGATTAGTGATAAACAAAAATGGGGCAACAGATGAAGCTTCTTTGTCAGGCAGACTAGGAAGCACTGTTACCCCATTTTTGCTCATGAAGTGACTTTTGCGTTATACTTCCTAGCCTGCCTGTTGCTATGTTAGCAAGGGCGAATTTATTTGACAAGGAGTTCGTTGGGGAACAGCTTTTTTTGTAAGACTTTTCTTTAGAACAGGGAATTGTTTTACTTCGATTATGCTGGTTGTTTAGTTTTTCCTCCATTATTCGAAATATAAGATCAAAAGCTCTCCTCGCTCGTCGTTCCCTTTCTTGTATGGGAGTATCTTCGGCAACCTGATAGATTACTTTATACTTTCGGTGCTCCGTTCCTTCGCTCATTTTTTTAGATATCTTTTTATTCTTTTCCATACTGCCACATCTACCACAATCAGCGAGTAAGCGAGAGTTTTGCAGAAGTGTACTGGTAACCACCTGTAAATATTGTGTTTATGACGCACGAACCCTATAATAAAACCAAGATAGTCTTATGCGCATACTCATCATAGCTGACGAAAAGGCGATACGCGATCTCGTGAAAGTTCACCTTAAATCTAGGGCTTTTGCAGTGGATACGGCGAAAGATGGAAAGGAAGGGTCACGCCTTGCTCTCGTAAATGATTACGACTTAATAGTGCTTGACGCCGAACTTCCCGAGAGACCAGGAATCGAGGTGTGCAAAGGGATCAGGAAGGGTAAAAAAGACGTCCTTATTTTGATCCTTACAGTAAAATCGGATATAAGAAGCAAGGTGGCATTCTTGGGAGAATGTGAGGCGGATGACTATTTAATAAAACCTTTTTCACCCACTGAGCTGCTTCTGCGCGTTAAGGCATTGCTTCGCCGCCAAAGACAGCCGCTCCAGGGCGATACTCTTCGATGCGGAAACCTCATCCTTGATACGGGAAAACACGAGGTTACAAAAGCAGGGGAGGAAGTCGAGTTAACTCGCAAAGAATACGGAATGCTGAGGTTGCTTATGAGAAATAAAGGCGCATTACTGTCGCAGAGCATGATCTTTGAGCATGTCTGGAACGAGGATACCGATCCGTTTTCAACCACGGTAGAAACCCACATACGGAGCTTGAGAAAAAAGCTTGGCGATGAAGATAAGACTTTAATCAAAACGCTTCGTGGCCGGGGGTACAAAATCAAATGCCCTGAAGAACAAGACATACAGCAAAAATCGTAATATACCGCAACTATTGAGAAAACTTCGGATTTATTTCAAGAAGATTTCTGCTCATTTTAAACTTGTGCTTCATGAGATTTAAACTCCTATGTGCTAAAATAGGCCCAACAATGTATGGGGTTATTTTTATATAGCCCCCTTCTGTAAAAAGTTACCTGTAAAATTGCATAAGCAAGGGTAGAGGGCCCCAAGTTAGTCGTATAAAGATTTTCCAATTCGCCTTTTAAATAAAGGTTTTTTTATTACCCAAATGTGTACTAGGACACACATCTGCGTATCTGTCAATATGCTCCAAAAAGGGTTACAATCGCAGCAATTCTTCTTAGGAGGATTTTATGCCTCTCATTTTTATGAAACCAGTCGAAGTCAACTACATATGGAAATACAGAAAAAAGGCGAAAATGGGCCAGAAACGAGTGGCTCATCTTTTGAGCCATTCTGACCATACGCAGATTTCAAAATGGGAATCCGGTGAGAAGGTGCCTACGATGAAAAGCCTGTTTAAGCTCGCGCATATCCTTCAGGTGCGGCCCGAGGCGCTCTATATGAATTTATACCGCTCGTGCGCCAAAGAAGTGGATGAGAGGCAAAAAACCCTTCCACACGGAAGTGAAAAGGTCGAGCATGATCCTTTATTTGCATAAAACAACATGGCAAGAATCAAAAAACCAGTACGCATCCTTGCGATAGACCCCGGCCTTGAGGAAATAGGCTTTGTTGTATTTGAAGAGCGGGAACTTGTTCGATACGGGGTAAAAAGATTGCGGGGGTCGAAGCTCTCTCATGGGCTTCTCCAAAAAGGAAAACACATACTTCGTGATCTGATTGAGCAAGCTTCTCCTCATGTATTGGTACTGGAAAAGCCGTCACATAAAGAAAGAAAAGGAAACAAGAATCTTCGAGAACTAATTGCCCACACAAAGTCACTTGCAAGAATAAGGGGCATAAAGGTGTATGAATATGATCCGTGCGTTGCAAGAGAGCGTGTGTTTCAAGAGAAAAAACCAACGAAAAAGCACGTAGCCGAACTCATTGCTTCGTATTACCCGGAGCTCTCGGCGTATGTCCCTGTGAAAAGGCGAATCTTGTGGGGCAAGAAAGATTTCTACTGGCTAAACGTATTCGATGCCATCACCTTAGCATTGCATTACCTAGGTACAAGAAAGTAATAACACACTATGAAAAATAATTCTCATAAAACAAAAAGGTATCAGTCAACTCCGCTCGCTAGAAAGATAATCGAGCTTATAAAGCAGGAACTTTCCCTTGTGGAAGTCGCAGGAGAATTCACTGATCTCAGACGGTCGGGTAACAAGTTGGTTGGCGCCTGTCCCTTTTGCTCTGAAGGCACAGACTCTTTTGGGGTGTTTCCTGAATATCGCTCATATTACTGTTCCCGCTGCCTGAGAGAAGGGGATGTATTTCGCTTCATTATGGATATTGATCAGGTGACTTTCAGAGACGCCTTTAAGATTATCCTTTCGCGCTACTGCGGCTTATGAATAAAAACCAAAGCGAGCAATTTAGAATACTTACGGATCGTTTTCAGAAGCTTTTTACGGGAAGAGTAGATGTCTGGGGAGCAGAACACGGAGAGTCTGTAAAACAGCCAGTAGAGCAGAAAAATTACTTCCTTCACCTCATTGGACATACATCGCTTGGTGTATACCCCCTTCGTGATGACGGGACCTGTATGTTTGGCGCGATTGACATAGACAGGGACGACCCCATGCTTGTGCAGCAAATCCGGGGAGAGCTTTGGGACATTGGTCTTAAGCAGGTATTTATCGAACGATCACGATCCAAGGGGTATCACTTATGGATATTTTTAACAGAGGCGGTAGAGGCAAGGAAAATCCGCTGGCTCCTTACTTCCGTTCTCAAAAAGATCGATCTCCAGGCAGAGGTATTCCCGAAGCAGGATGTTCTGCGTGAAGGTGAGATTGGAAATTATATTAACCTCCCTTACTTTGGAGGATTAAAGCATATTCCTGAAAGAAGGGTAATCGTGGACCCTGGTGCGTTTGAGCCTATCCCGCTCCCTGATTTCCTTGATACAGCGGAAGATCTGCGGGTAACTCCTGTGGTGATGGAAGCAATCCTGGATGAGCTGCCCCCTATGC
>JBAUII010000017.1:0-14969 GCA_049682815.1 Thermodesulfobacteriota bacterium
AGCTCCTGTCTTTCTAGTGCTATCCTAATTCTATCCAGAATTCCGTTTATGAATGACCCAGAATCTTCGGTCCCAAATTTCTTTGCCAGCTCCACAGCCTCGTTTATGGTAACAGGGGGTGGTATATTCCTCAAGTATGCCAGTTCGTAGGTCGCCATGCGTAGAATATTCCGATCGATGGTTGGCATTCGCGATAGTCGCCAATGCTTTGAATATTTACTTATTATTTGATCAATCCCTTCCATATTTTCACATGAGCCCATGATAAGAACAGTCGCGAACTCTTTTACATCCTCATTGATAGAAGCATCTTTCGCCGACCAGAATAGATTGATCTGTTGTTTTATATCTGAGTCTTCTAGGCGGGTTTCTCTTTGGGAGTCATATTGGTAAAGAAATTGGAGTGCAATTTCTCGAGCTCTTCTCCTTTTACCCATGTCGGCGGGATACTATTTCTTCCTTGGAAGAACCTTCTTAAGATTTGCCATCTCTATGGCGCTAAGGGCGGCCTCTCCGCCTCGGTTTCCAGCCTTAGTCCCCCCCCGCTCAATAGCTTGTTCTAGGGTTTCTGTGGTTAACACACCAGAAACAATTGGAATCCTATGTTCCAAACTCAGTGAGGCAAGATTATTAATAACCGCCGAGGATAAATAGTCGAAATGAGGGGTTTCTCCCCTTATTATTACCCCTATAGCAATTATTGCGTCGTAAATTGAAGAGCTAGCAGCTACCTTCACAGCAAAGGGAATCTCAAATGATCCGGGAACCTTGATAATATCAATTTCTGACTCCGAAGCGTTATGCCTCTTGAGCACATCCACTGCCCCGTAAACCATGTGATTTGTGATGAAGTCATTGAATCGGCTCGCAACAATAGCAAATTTAAGCCCTTTTGCGTCGAGTTTTCCTTCATAAATTTGAGGCATGCGATTCCCTTCTCAGTCTACCATAGATAAAAGGTGTCCGAGTTTGTCCTTTTTTACCTTGAGATAACTAGAGTTTCTTTCATTAGGGGGGATCTCGATGGGAACCCTTTCAACAATCTGAAGACCAAAGCCCTCTAGACCCTTTATCTTCTTTGGGTTGTTAGTCAAGAGCCTCATATTTCTCACGCCGAGTTCATAGAGGATTTGTGCGCCTATGCCGTAATCCCTCAGGTCCGGTTTAAATCCCAAAACTTCATTAGCCTCTACCGTATCAAAGCCATTATCCTGAAGCGCATACGCCTTTATCTTGTTGATCAGGCCAATTCCCCTTCCCTCCTGACGCATGTATAGAACAACACCCATCCCCCCCTCTTCAATTATGCGCATCGCCTGACGAAGTTGCGGGCCACAATCACACCTCACTGAACCAAACACATCACTCGTGAGGCACTCCGAATGGACCCTCACGAGTATATCCCTGTTAGAATCGATTTCACCCTTTACAAATGCAACATGATGCTGGGGATCTATTTCATTTTCGTAGACAATCGCATTGAACTCCCCAAAAGAGGTCGGGACAATAGCCGATGCGGCTCTTCTCACCAGGCATTCAGCCCTGAGTCGATAACTGATGAGTTCTGCGATTGTTACTATCTTGATACCGTGCTTTTCAGCAAAGGTTTCCAGATCAGGCAATCGCGCCATGTCACCATCATCCTTCATGATCTCGCAAATCACAGATGCAGACTTCAACCCCGCGAGTCTAGCGAGATCAACAGAACCCTCGGTATGTCCTGCCCTAACCAAAACACCTCCCCTCCTGGAAATGAGCGGAAAAACATGCCCGGGCCTGACAAAATCCTCTGGCTTAGCGTGGTCTGAGATTGCTAATTGGATAGTTGACGATCTGTCGTATGCAGATATCCCCGTTGTAATTTCCTTTCTTGCATCGATTGGAATCGTAAACGCAGTGTACTGAGGAACCGAACTATTTTCGGGTTTAATCGGCTGGAGGCTTAAAGAATCTGCCTTTTCCTGAGTAATCGCCAAGCATATCAGCCCCCTTCCGTGTTTTGCCATGAAATTTACTACCTCGGGCGTGGCAAACTCAGCAGCGATTACGAGGTCCCCCTCATTTTCCCTGTCCTCATCATCCACGAGGATGACCATTTTCTTACTTCTTATGTCTTCAATAACTTCTTCAATCGAAGAAATCGCCATATCACTGCCTTCTCATCTCTTGAAAAAAAAGAAAAGGACCCTAAATTAGTAGTCTAAAATAATAAGCTAATAAGTGATTTTGTCAACTAATTCACCCAACACGAATCATACCTATCTCTAACATTATAATGCGATAATCAGGGATCTTTAATACCACTGCGCAGGCGATAGAGCCGTCAGGTTGCAATTTGCTTAAATGGATATTAAGCTTACGCGCAACAATCAATTTATTAACCTGAATCCTGTCACAAGTTCCTCGAATCTCTCGTTGTAAAAAATCCCGCCGTCAGAGAAAACAATGAAAGCCCCAATCTTGCTATGGTTCTCCAGAAAATTAATTGCCCTTTTCCTCCCCATAGCAAAGAGGGCGGTTGAATATGCATCGCTAAGGACACTATTACCTTCCATAACCAGGGTTATGCTCTGAAAATCGTTTCCGGACGAACCCACTTCGGGAACAAGAATGTGGTGATAACTCTTTCCACCCACATTCACCCTTCTTTCATAATCACCGCTTGTTGAGATTGATAGATCCTTTTCTCCGTTTGTAAAAGAGGCTATAAATCCCTCCCTCCTTGGATGTTTAACGTAAATAATCTGATCATTTCCGAATACCCTTAAGTCACCTGAGATAGATACAGAGCCCTTCGTAATACCCCGCTTCTTAAGCAGGACTACGGCCTTATCGACCGCAAACCCTTTCCCAATTCCACCCAGGTCGAGCATCATTCCTTCCTTTTCAAGAAACGCCTCATTATCATGTAAACTTAGCAGCCTGTAATCAACCAATTTCTTTACCTCATTTAAGTTATTGAATTTTCTCGGTGTAGAATCCTCCCTGCCGAAACCATAAAATCCAATGGTGAGTGCACCGATTGTAGGGTCAAAAGCCCCTTCAGTTTCCCTAGCCACCTCTATAGAAATCTCCAAGACCTCTTTCAATTCATCGCTTATATCGACGAGATTTTTGCCTGCATAACGGTTAATTCGAGAAAGTTCGCTTTTCTGATCATAGTCAGACATCAAACCCTCTAGATACCTCATCTTTGAAAATGCATCATCTATGTCATCGTTTGTTCCATTGTATAATACGATTCTAGCGTGTGTTCCCATAAGGAATTGAACCCTGTCAAGCGGTTTCTCGCTGAGACAACCGGATAGCATGCCCAGATATAAGCATAGCAATAAAAATATTCGCATTCTCATTAACATTCTAAAACTATTTAATTTAAGTCTGCCTTGTATACGGCAGCCAACTAGTTAATGATAAAGCATAGCTTGACTTTTTAATGCAAAAATGTAATGTAAGGTTTGAATTTAATTATATATGGGAGAAGCTAAATGGTCATTTTCTCATGGTTAAATACAAAGGACGACGAATGGGATAAAGAGGATGAAGAGGACTTCGACGAAGATGAGGAAGAGATCTGGGACGAAGATGAAGAAGATTTAGACATTGAAGAGGAATGGGAAGAAGAAGAGGAAGAAAATGATGATCAAAAAACCATAAATTGATAAATCCATAATGAAAGAAAGTTACACCGAAAATTAAAATACCTACATAAATTCAGCTTTATCCACCCTTTTCTTTATCAAAATCCCCTTAATTCAAGTTCACTATCAGAATTAACCAAATTTTACTTGAGTATTATGAATTGATCTGAATTTCCCTTTTTAGCATGCCCGGGGCCGGGGTCGAACCGGCACGGGCCGTAAAGCCCATTGGATTTTAAGTCCAATGCGTCTGCCTATTCCGCCACCCGGGCTAAGTCATGTAATGCATGATTCTAATCGAAAGTAAAAACGATTTTCGAACCCCAATTAAATCCTTTTAGTGGAGGCGGCGCCCGGATTCGAACCGGGGCATTGCGGTTTTGCAGACCGCTGCCTTACCACTTGGCTACGCCGCCCTGATCAATGATTGCGATAGTATGAATAAATTTTATCGGCTTTTCAAGTTGGGTTGGCTCAACTATCCTCGCTCTTCAATGGCGATTTTTGAATGTAGCGGACACCTTTAGGTTTCCATTCTCCTTCATTTACTATAAGCACGACCCGCAATTACCATTCCCATCGAGCCTAACAGATACCTCCACCCCGGGAGGTCGGGACCTCCCGGAGGTACTTTCCTCGATCGTTAACAACAGCGGAACCGCGAATTAGCCATGATTAATCTGGAGGGATTTCATTTCGGATGCTTTTTGTGTATGACCCTAGCCGACTCTACGTCATTAGTTTTGATAATTTGAAGGCAATTTAAGTAAAGACAATCAAAGGTTGACCTATGCAGACTATGTTCTTATGTAAATGAAGCACTATTGGGGAGCGTTAGAAATGTCAGAACCCATGGCAGAATGAAGATGTGCAACCGGTTGCACCACGCAAATTTCTCTTCTTTTGTTCTGAAAAGCAACCACTTTGCATTCCCCATAGCTTGCTAGCCAGCAGGGTGCTGCCTATGATTGGTATGTTCGAATGAAAAGCCGTTGTTAGCAGGAAGGTTTTCGTTGACAGGCGCGTATCATTGTTTTATAGTCAGACCATTAAGGGGGGTATACATAGAAAGGTTTTATATGGAATGGAACACTTATAAAATTACGTTCGTAGCTGATTTTGCGGAATAATTTCGCATGATCAATAGCATGCAATAGCTTGCGGGCATTGGGACACCTTCCACGCAGGAGCCATACTTAAAACAATGACCACTAAGCGCATATCCATTCACTCTTGGAATAGGTTCTATTCCCGCAATCTTTCGGCTATGCCGGAAGTCATGGGCAAGCAACATTCGTTTCCGTTTGAAAGCTATACAGTCTTAATCAAACTTCCTGATAAAAATATGGTCGATCGCGGAAAAGGTCATGATAAGGTTGCTTCCGTTGCTGTTCGCCGTGCAAGTGATAATGAACCAATTGAGTTTTATATTCACAAAGTTGACGTAGAGGTATCGAAACCGGCCTCGATTACAGTTCCTGCAGAAGTTCTCGAGCGACCACCTAACGCTTTTGAGCTTTTTAATGAGGATGGACAGAAAAGTTTGGAGAGTCTAGCACAGGAGCACAAAACAATCGCTGAGAGAGCGTTCGATTATTGGATCCGGATCGTCCGTTGGGTTTGTGATAATTCACGAATTGGTAGGGATGTCGTCGCAGGTTTCACCACAGGTTGGACAACATATCTCATGGACTCAGACACAAAAACCCGAATCTGGGCAATGACAAACACAATCGTGTTACGACGTCTCCATGTGGTTACGAACGAAGAGTGGACATCAATCCAATCCCACTTATCTACTGGCGACTATCCTCCGATTTATGTTGAGTTCAAACATGACGCGGAGGAAAACATGCGTCTCGGCCACTATGCTCGTTGCGTAGTTGACCTGGCAATAGCTTGCGAGACTTTTCTCAGATACATGGTAATTCAAAGATTACCACCGGGACTAAGTACTAAGGTGTCCGCCTATGTGGAAGACGCAAATATCAGACAGTACATCGACAAATTCTTTCCCGAAATCCTGCAACCCGCCACCAATGTCCAATTCAGGAACCTGACGTCAAATCTACATTCTTTGTTCGATCGGCGAAACAAACTTGTACATATGGGCAGACACACCGGAATCGATGAGCTTGCTTGTCGGAGGTGGCTCGATACAACCAAGCGACTTTTGGCTATCACGGGTTTTCTGGCTTAATGATTCTAAGAATTAGTGCCTGCAAACAAGTCGTTGCACTGGACCATGACCAACGAGTCTAGAGTAATTGTTCGACTATTAGCGAGCGGTCAAGAGAAACCAGGCAAGGAAATGGTTCTTGCTGCCTATCAGAAGTTGATTTCTTTGGAGGATAAATTAGATTTCGCATCTTGAGCATAGATGCTTAAAATTAACATTCATATAACTATCTTTATTTGTTGCTGACTTCTAGTGTAACCCCCCCTCCTCAAGCCTCATAAGAACGGAATGGTTAACATTTGAGCCCAGAGTCTGGATAGACTTATGTCAACGATTAAAGACCAAACGACCCATCGACCCTCTTAGGCTATTAAGATTGAAATTACGGGGTTATATCGAAAATCCATTGGTAGCGAAATTGGTAGCAGTTCGATAGTAAAATTCCAAATAAATGCGTTAAGGAGCGTAAACGGAAATTTCCATGAAATGTGATTTTGAGCCTGTAAAATAAGGCTAATTTTTACCTGCTGTGATTCACACTTTAACGCTATTATTGGGTTTGAATAGGTTTTGCAGACCGCTGCCTTACCACTTGGCTACGCCGCCCTGATCAATGATTTCGTTAGTATGAATAAAATTTATCGGCTTTTCAAGTTGGGTCGGCTGAACTATCCTCGCTCTCCAATCGTGATTTTTTCATGTAGAGGAAACCTTTAGGTTCCCATTCATGTTTGCCTGCCATAGTAACAATCTTCAAATATCGTTTCCGGCGAGCTCAATAAATCCACCTCTCCAGACAGTTTTGTATCAAAATACTAATCGGCGGTGCCAAGGTTTGATACCCCAGCTAGGTTATGCTGTCCCCGATACTGGTGCGACGCATTAGATTCTAAAATCTCGTACGAACGTCCTCCAAGCATTCTCATTTTTGAAGATAGTCGCAAATGCCTCTAGGGTTACCCGTTTAGGTATTTTTGTATTTTGACTTTAGCGACAATTGGCGGTATACTTACGACAAATGTCAACTAGGTTTTTCTTGATGGCTAGAAAATGAGAGTTTCGGGTATTACAAAAGTGCTGGGTGGTGAAAAGGTTCTTAGGAAAAAAATCCGTACCCGGATGGACATGATCGAACTAAGCAAGAGAGGCATTTCCAAAAATGCGCTTGCCCATCTTGCGAACTACCTATCCTTCACGTTAAGCCAAATCGCTGCGCTTCTCCCAGTCAGTGAGCGCACAATACAGAGATGTGCGTCCGAAGATCAATTTAATAGTTTTGTTTCAGAGCAAATCCTACAGATTGCAGAAGTTGCAGCGATGGGGAAAGAGGTATTCGAGGATAAGACTAAGTTCCTTTCCTGGATGAACCATCCCAATAAAGCCCTCGCGCAGAGAACACCGGCGAGCTTGCTAAGCTCAAGATTTGGGATAGAAATGGTGCTTGACGAACTGGGTCGAATTGAGCACGGCGTATTTTCTTGATTCTTAATGATTGTTTATCGAATTGCTAAGACCCGACGACGTATCAGCGATTTGTCGGGTATCGGCGCAAAACTATATGGAGGAAGATGGAATAATAAAGGTACAGGCATAGTATACACCTCTGAAAGCAGGTCGTTAGCAACTGTGGAGTATCTGGTACACGTGCCCATATCGATCATCCCTGACGGTCTCAGCATCGCTTCAATTAAGATACCCGATTCTATAAAGCCAAAGCATGTACTTCCCGGAGATTTGCCTAATAAGTGGAGAGATTACCCTCCGCCACCAGAACTAGCTGAAATAGGCACAAAATGGGCATTATCAAATGAAACACTATTGCTTCGTGTTCCCTCGGCAGTTGTAGAAAATGAGTTCAATATTCTGATCAATCCACAGCATCCGGATATGAAACGTATTACCATTTCAAAGATTGAAAACTTTAGATTTGATAAACGCCTAACTCAGCGCAAGGCGACATAGGATATAGAGCGTTATTCGGCACAGTAACATCCCATCACTTCAGAAAAATACATGCATCCGGATTTTTACACGTTCAGGAGATGTCCGCTTCAACTTGGGGATTATGATTAATGATACGGAAATTGATTTTATAAGATTCTCTAGGATACTTTAGGGAACTCATGCGCTGATGTTACTACAATCCGCATAAAATTAGGAGGCAATCATGAGTAAATTCACTACAACACTTCTAGGGATAATTCTAATAACACTCACCCTTTCGCCACCCCGTTCTGCGCTGGCTGCGAGTGCAAGCGAGCTCGACCGTGATGTCACAGCGGCGTTGCAAACGCTCTACCAGACAACACCAGGGGCGAATACGCTTGCAAGCCAGGCAAAGGGGATCCTTGTCTTCCCGGACGTCGTGAAGGCTGGCCTCATCATTGGGGGTCAGTACGGCGATGGTGCCCTGCGTAAAAAGGGCAAAACGGTCGGGTACTATCGGTCTATTGCGGGTTCGTTTGGCTTACAGGCAGGTGTACAGTCCTTCGCGTACGCGTTATTTTTCATGGACGATGCATCGCTTAATTACTTGGAAGAAAGCGAGGGTTGGGAGATCGGTACCGGGCCGAGCGTCGTCATCCTCGACAAGGGCTTCGCCAAGAATCTGTCGTCGACTACGCTAAGGAAAGGCATTTACGCCTTTATCTTCGACCAGAAGGGACTAATGGCCGGGATCGGGCTTCAAGGTTCAAAAATAACCGCTATCACGCCGGATAAGTAGGGTTAGACCCGCGCGCAGGAAAAATTCCGAAACCCCTGCATCAAGCCCGGTTCTAAACCAAAAAAGATAAGGAGAAGCCGACGTGAAATTTCTAGCCATTATAACTCTCAGTATGGCGTTGTCTGTGCTCACCGGCAATCGTTTGGATTGGGGCATATGAAACGTATACTGATTAGATTAATGATGAGGTTTGAAGTCATCTCTGCGCGCCAACCGGGAGTCCGCCAAACAATACTTGCTAATGGTTTTCAGCGGATTCTCTAGGCTCCGATTCATTATCTTTTGAAGGGGTACGGAAGCTCTAGTTGCATGACATGTCCGTGTTAAAAGGAGGCTATTATGAAGGTAGAGGATGTAAAAAAGGTTGGTGTTGTCGGAGCGGGAACTATGGGCGCTGGAATTGCTCAAGTTGTGGCTTCGAGTGGCAGAGATGTAGTACTTCTTGATATTTCCGACTCTAGCCTTGACCGCGGGATGAATACAATAACGAATAGTCTCGCCAGGCTTGTAAAAAAGGGTGAAATAAAAGAGGGGGACAGCAATTCTATCTTAGCTAGAATCAACCCAACGACAAAGTTTGAGGATCTAGGTGGCGTCGATTTAGTTATAGAGGCTATATTTGAAGACATGAGCTTGAAAAAAGAGACGTTTAAGAAATTAGATTCATCTACTCATCCTGATGTAATCTTAGCAACGAATACCTCTTCGCTTCCCATAGTACAAATCGCAGTAAGTACTAAGAGACCGGACAAAGTTGTAGCGATGCACTTCTTTAATCCTGTTCCTGTTATGAGGCTTGTAGAAATAATAAAGACACTTGCAACATCGGATGAAGTGGTTCAGTTTGCTTACGACTTCTCTGTGGCTCTTGGGAAGGAACCGGTTAAGACAAAAGATTCGCCGGGATTTATTGTAAACCGGATTCTTATTCTCATGCTTAATGAGTCAGTACTTGCTCTAGAAGAGGGAGTGGTAGCGCCCGAAGACATAGATAGAGCAATGAAGCTCGGAACAAACCAGCCGATCGGTCCCCTTGCCCTCATAGACCTTATAGGGCTTGATGTTACTCTGAATGTGATGGATACCTTTTACGAAGAGTTTCAGGATTCAAAATTCCGTGCGGCCACACTTCTTCGCCAGATGGTTCGGGCGGGATTCTTGGGTAGAAAGACCGGAAGAGGTTTTTATAGATATTGAAGAATCTGCCAATTTTGAGAAAGGAAAAAGGACGATGATGAATATTAGATGTTTATCTTAACCAATCCAATCATACGGAAAGTATCCTGATGGTTAGCATAACCAACATGACTTTTGCTCAGGAGGAACCTGGAGGAAAAAGATTTAATTTTTAGAATATATGAGATTACTATGTCTATTACCTCTGACCTGACCGACTCGATCGGAACGATTACCCTTAGTAATCCATCGAATAGAAACGCCCTAACCAGAGCGTTGATTGAGGAATTAATCGTATCGTTACAAAACTTCCAGAAGGCTTCGGCCAGGGTTGTAGTGATTCGCGCACCCAGCGATGACAAGGTATGGTCGTCTGGACATGACATCTCTGAGCTCCTCGAAGACCCGGACCCCCTATCATACTCCGATCCATTTAGTCGTGCGCTTCGGGATATAAGGATCTTTCCCGCACCGATTATTGCTATGGTCCATGGATCCGTATGGGGCGGAGCCACAGATCTTGTGCTGAGTTGCGACATAGTCATCGGCGATGAAACCTGTTCGTTTGCCATTACCCCCGCAAATCTTGGTCTACCTTACAGCACAACCGGATTGATTCGTTTTATGAATCGCATTCCTCTTAATTTAGTAAAGGAAATGTTCTTCACCGCTACTCCTGTTAACGCCACCGATTCGGAAAAATGGGGGATTCTTAATCATCTGGTAGCCGCAGGTGAGCTGGAAAAATTCACCTACAGCATGGCCCGTATCATTGCATCTAAAGCTCCCCTGGCCGTGTCCGTGGTGAAAGAGCAGCTTCGCATCCTCGCCGATGCCGATCCCATCACCCCCGATGTTTTAGAACGAATTCAAGAACTGCGACAGTCGGTATGTCGGAGCGAAGACTATAGGGAAGGAATACGAGCTTTCTATGAAAAACGCAAACCAGTTTTTACGGGGAAGTAAATATTGCTGTCCGATTTTAGTACATCGTATATTTCAATCTATCCATTTGTACATATAGGCTTAGGGAATTGAAGTATTAAATTAACGGCATAAACCTTGCATTAGATATAAGTTATGGTAAACATATCGGCCTTAGGTAAAAGGTTGCTTTGCGCGTAGCGTAACCCAGTTCGCCAAGTTAACGCATGAGGGAAAATCAACGATGTGAATTAGGAGAGCCACCAACGTTGGACGTAAACAAGTTTATGCTTAAGGATAAAAGAGCCCTTGTGATTGGCATTGCGAATGAACATTCAATTGCCTACGGCTGCGCAAAAGCCTTCAAATCCCTGGGAGCCGATTTAGCTATTACCTATTTGAACGACAAGGCTAAACCCCATGTCGAGCCTCTGGCAAAGGAACTTGACGCATCTATTTTCATGCCATGCGACATGAGAAAAGATGGAGAACTAGAGGCAGTTTTTGCTGAGATTGGTCGAAAATGGGGTAAACTCGACATTGCACTCCATTCAATTGCTTTTGCCCCAAAAGATGATCTGCAAGGTAGGTTAGTTGACTCATCCCTTGACGGATTCCTCGCCGCAATAGATGTCTCATGCCATTCCTTCATACGAATGGCCAGGCTGTCTGAATCTCTAATGAAGGAAGGTGGAACTCTATTTACCATGAGCTATTATGGGGCGCACATGGTCGTAGAACATTACAACCTCATGGGACCAATAAAGGCGGCACTAGAAGCCACTGTTAGATATTTAGCGGCAGAACTAGGCCCAAAGATTCGGGTGAACGCAATTTCTCCCGGCCCCATTCGGACGCGTGCAGCATCCGGCCTTTCACACTTCGATGAGCTACTAAGCGTCGCTACTACCAAGGCCCCGGCCAAAGCACTAGCCACAATCGATGATGTAGGAAACGCAACTGCAGCATTGGCAACCGAAGCTGGAAGGTTGATAACCGGTGAGACTATATATGTTGACGGTGGATACCACATAATCGATTAACGTTAAGGAGCAGGAGAGGCTAATTGTGTATTTTAGTTTAATGCCTAACACTGAAATGTGGAGGAGGGTTTAAGCAATGCCAGAAGAATTAGAACCGAAAACCGACCAGTTAATGGATGCCAAAAAAGGAATTGCTCAGCTAAAGCAAATTGTGAAGAAACACAAAGTTTATTGGATAGTCCAGGAGCTGATTAATATTAATGAAGCAGGGGACAAAATAAAAAACGGCTTCGTCTTACACCTTGTGGGAACACGCGACGAAGTTTCCGATGAAAGTAAAACGTCAGAGATCTTTAAGAACCTTGATCGAATCGCTCAATGGATTATGCCGAAGGAGAACCCCGAGGTCCGATTTGAGATTCGACAACATGACAGTGTCTTCTTCTACCTTCCAGGGGACGATCGAGACGAAAACAGAAAAAACCTCGTCGTATCCTTACGGCTCTTGCATCATAAAGGGTTCCACCGACCGATTGATAAATACCAGATAGAAGCTATCAAGGAAATGGAAAAGAGGCTTAAGAACATTGGCTCCCCGAAGGACCATTGGAAGACGTCTTTCCAGGAAAGCATTTAATCTTCATTAGAAAAGAGGACAAAAATGGCGAAGATGAGCAACACAACTTTCAAGGAAATAGAGATAGGCGCATCAGCAACGCTTACACGCACATTATCTAAGACCGACATAGAAGTCCTTGCTCTGGTGTCTGGAGACGCAAACCCATTTCATATAAAGAGTGAAAATGACTTCGAGGTCCAATCAGACGCAAGTGCGACACAGGGAGTCGGTGCCGAAGCACTGGTATCTGCCGCACTAGGAACTCAATTGCCCGGTCCTGGGATGAAGATAATCGGGCAGGATTTGCGTTTCTATGGAACAATCGCTGTTGGAGATAAGCTTACTGCCACCGTTACGGCCAAGGAGAAGCGAAGGAAGGATGGCGTGGTTTTATTCGATTGTCGCTGTGTCAACCAGAACGGGGAGGAACTGGTTAGCGGAACGGTAACCGTGTCAGCGCCGACAAAGAAGATAAGTTATAGCGAAATAGCACCGCCTCAACTCGTGCTTCGAAGGGGAGACGCATTTATAAGGCTCCTCAAAGCTTGTGAAGAGATACCACCCGTAGTATGTGCAGTAGTGCATCCCTGTGATAAGAACTCGCTCCTCGGACCGATCGAGGCAGCAAAGAGAGGAATTATAGAGCCTGTGCTGGTTGGCCCAGAGCAAAAGATAAGAACAGTTGCCGAGGCTGAGAGGGTAGACCTAAGCCCATACAGAATAGTCTCTACCCTGCACAGTCATGAAGCCGCAGAGAAGGCGGTGGAACTTGCCAGAGCAGGAGAGGTTGAGGCGCTGATGAAGGGCAGTCTTCACACCGATGAGCTCATGGCACCGATTGTGCCATCTGCCACCGGCCTAAGGACTTCGAGAAGGATTAGCCACGTGTTTGTTATGGACGTTCCATCGTACCCACGTATGTTGTTGATCACAGACGCGGCGATAAACATCTATCCCAAACTAGAGGAGAAGGCGGACATAGTGCAAAACGCCATAGACCTGGCGCATGCTCTTGGGATAGAGGAGCCCAGGGTGGCCATACTGTCGGCTGTCGAGACGGTGAATCCGAAGATAGAGTCGACCATAGACGCGGCGGCTTTGTGCAAGATGGCAGACCGGGGTCAGATTACCGGAGGAATACTGGATGGGCCGTTGGCGTTTGACAATGCCATAAGCGAGGAGGCGGCGAGGACGAAGCACATAGTGTCGCCAGTGGCTGGATTTGCGGACATACTGCTTGTGCCAGACCTCGAAGCGGGGAATATGCTTGCAAAACAGTTGTCCTACCTTGCCGGCGCAGAGAGTGGGGGGATTGTGTTGGGCACCCGCGTTCCCATAGTGTTAACTAGCCGGGCTGATTCGGTAAGGTCAAGGCTCGCCTCCGCAGCGGTAATGGCTCTTGTAGCCCATGCCCGAAGAACGGGGAAATTCGCCGTGAGCTAAAAAAATGACCGATGCAATACTCGTACTGAACGCTGGTTCATCCAGTCTCAAATTCTCGGTATTTTTAAAAGAGGATCTCAAGCTGCTACTTCGAGGTCAGATTGAGGGTATTTTGACCAAGCCTCATTTTGTAGCACGTGCTGATTCAGGTGATATTGTTGGAGAGGAAGACTGGCCCTTCGGGACGAATCTTGGACACGGAGGAGCTGTCGAGTTTCTGTTCAGATGGGGGAGAACCGGTGTGCTTGAAGGTCACGGCATAGCGGCTGCAGGGCACCGGGTAGTTCATGGAGGACTAGAATTCACAAAACCGATGCTGGTAGATAACCATGTCATCGCGGTATTGGAAAAACTTGAACCCCTCGCACCCCTACACCAACCTTACAACCTTTCAGCTATAAAGGCTATCGTGCAGAGAGTACCTGAGCTCCCTCAGGTTGCGTGCTTCGATACATCATTTCACCGGAGTCAACCCGCTATCGAGCAGATATACGCAATACCGCGCAAGTACACTGATGAAGGAGTAAGACGCTATGGTTTTCACGGTCTATCTTACGAATACATCTCTTCAGTTTTACCCGACTACGATGAGAGCCTGGCTGCTGGTCGGGTTATCGTAGCACATCTGGGCAATGGAGCCAGTATGTGTGCAATGCGGAATGGCAGAAGTGTGGCAAGTACAATGGGTTTTACTGCAGTCGGTGGTTTACCGATGGGAACCCGCTGTGGAGCTATTGACCCCGGTATACTGCTCTATCTGATGAATCGGCACGGAATGGACGCCCATTCCATAGAAAATCTAATCTACAATCAATCCGGATTATTGGGCGTTTCGGGAATTTCAAGCGACATGCGGGCATTGCTGGCAAGCGAGGACCCCCGTGCTCGGGAGGCGGTTGACCTCTTTGTTTATCGAATCGGTAGGGAGCTTGGCTCGCTTGCCGCAGCTCTTGGCGGAATTGATGGAATTGTATTCACGGGGGGCATAGGTGAAAATTCAGCTATGATCCGAGCCAGAGTTTGTAGTAACGCCGAATGGCTCGGTCTGGATTTTGATGAAAAAGCAAACGAAAGAGGCGGGCCGGAAATAAGCAATGAAAATAGTCGGATTTCCGCCTGGGTAATACCAACAAATGAAGAATTAATGATTGCAACGCACACAAAGCGCATGCTTTTAAAGAGAGAAGCTTAAGCAAACAAATCGGTTTTTACTTAGCTTCATGGATCGAAAAAGGATAAGGGTCTTGACTAGTTTAGCGATATAAAAGAAGCTAAAAAG
>JBAUII010000018.1:0-42447 GCA_049682815.1 Thermodesulfobacteriota bacterium
CTTGTAAGGTGAGGCCGGGAAATCACCGGTGGAATCTGAAAAGGAAGCGACGCTGTAGCGGCGAACTTTAGCTCGCCATGAATTCAAAAAAGAAAATGGAGGACTAAAACCCTCTGCTACCACGCTGTAAAATTTCAATTAAACTATGTTACATTTATTAAACCCCGATGAAAGAGAGTTTTTCATTGTCTGTGGTACTTCCTGCGTATAATGAGGAAGAGAATATCCGAAAAACGGTTTTACAGGTTGTTTCATATCTGAGAGAGAGATCAGATAATTATGAAATAATCGTCGTAAATGACGGTTCTTCGGACAAGACGGGCGAGATTGTAAAAGAGCTTGCACAAGAGAATCATAAAGTCTTGCTCGTGAATCATCCAAAGAATCAGGGGTATGGCGCGGCGCTCCGAAGCGGATTTGAAATGGCGTCACTTGAATACATTTTTTTGATGGACAGCGATGGCCAGTTCGACATCAGAGAACTCGACAGTTTTTTCCCTTTCCTAGAGCAATCCATAGCGGTAATAGGGTATCGAGAGAAAAGAGCCGACTCGTTTTTAAGAACCCTCAATTCCTGGCTTTACCATTTTTATATTCGGATTGTTTTTGGTCTGAATGTGAAAGATATCGACTGTGCGTTTAAAATCTTTCCGAGGGCTGCTTACGAATCTATAAAACCCATAAAATCAGGTGGCGCTCTATTTAGCGCCGAGCTCCTTATCAGACTAATCAGAAATGGTAACAGAATAAAGGAGATCCCTGTAAGCCATTATCCTCGATTATATGGGGAGCAGACCGGTGCGAACCTAGGTGTTATACTGAGGATGTTCAGAGAGTGTTGGAAGTTTAGAAATGACATCAGGGATCAAGAGAAGTAGAGTGTATGTAAATCGCGTACTATTAATTGTTCTCATAGTATTGGTATTGACATGGGAGTTGATTGTTGGACTTTTTTGTCGTAGGGGTGTTCCTAGGAAAGGAGAAGATTTTACTTCGGTCAATTTATAAATTTATGATGGTGTAGCACTCGTTGTATTTGGGCTCTTTCATGTTATGACACATATCGATGAAAGTATCTTAGTCTGGCGATTATTTCTCTAACTCGCGAATTCCCTTTACGTTGGTACAGGGCTACTCATTGAGAATGCGGAGTTGGCTGGTTTATCGTGTAATGTCATTTAAGTTAGATATTGAATATGTTCGATTCTGATCTTGGTCGTTCGCATGGAGTTGAAGACATCCCGGCAGCCTCTATTCAGGTTATTGTAAATGGATTGATTCCTGGAATAGTCAAATTATTCCTTCTTGTTTTTATTTTTCTCTCGGTGAAATTATGCGGGTTGATGTCTTTTGCTTCTTTTTTTAGAACAACATTTGTTAAGTAAAGGGGGATAAAGGCGGTTGTCGCTAATTGGATTATTGAGAGTGAATAAATATGACGTGATTGTTTTCTTCCTGGTCGTGATCAGTCTCGGCCTGAAATTTTACGGGCTTGACGATCCGGATGATTATATGTTCGATGAGGTTTATTTTGCATTCACTGCTCAGGAGATCGCAAAAGGGAATAGTGATAGCTGGGAAATGGGTCCCAAGGCGCCGGAGGGATTTGCCTTTGAGTGGTCTCACCCCCCTCTTGGTAAGGAGCTCAGCGCATTGGGTATTTTGATTTTCGGGGATCGTACATTCGGATGGCGCTTTTTTCAGGCCCTATTCGGCGGACTCGGGACGATTGTTATCTACATTGTAGGTAAAGAGCTTTTTCAGAGCAAGCGGGTTGGCGTGTTTGCCGCTTTTCTATACACATTTGATTGCTTCATATTTGTTTTGAGTCGGATTACGATGGTTGATATATTCTTGATGACTTTCATTCTCCTGGCATCGCTTTTTGTAATAAAGTATGCAAGGACGCGGAGAGACAAGCTTATTTATCTTTCCGGAATTTTTTGCGGATTGTCGATGTCCGTGAAGTGGAGCGGTGTATATGCAACAGAGTTTTTAGCAGCTGTCGGATTTGCGGTGATGTACTACACAGAGATTCATAGTGGTAAGGAGGCAACCGATTCTTTTTTTGAAACGCTTTTTATTGTTACAAGAACAATCGTTTTAGCCTTCATAATTACGCCGCTAATTGTTTATATTCTGACATATCTACCTTACTTTCTGCATGGGCATAGCTTAAGCGATTTTATAGACTTGCAGGAGGGCATGTATTGGTATCACAAGAGTATAACGCAATCACATCCCTATCAGTCGCCATGGTGGAAGTGGCCTCTCATTCTAAGAACCGTGTATGTGTATCTTGGTGAATACGGGGATAAGCACAGGTACATATACGCAATAGGGAACCCGTTTATATGGTGGACTGGATGTCTGTTTCTAGCTATCGGTATTGTTCAGGTTATTCGCAGGGAGCTGCCATCACTTGCATTTGCACTACTGAGTGTATTTGCCTACTGGCTACCCTGGGCATTATCTCCAAGGAAGGTAACATTTTTATATCATTTTCTTCCTTCCTTCGTATTTATCATTCTGATAATAGCTTACTTCCTGGACGTGATCTGGGATAGGTTCCGTCACGGAAAAGACCTGGTTTTGTTGTACCTCTTTATAGCTGCCGCTACATTTGTGTACTTTTATCCTATCCTAGCCGCTGTCCCAATACCCGATGACTCGCTAGGTCGTTATTTCTGGCTCAGCAGTTGGAGATGATATTTAATTGATATTGACTTCCGTAAGGCAACATCTGATAGATTTGAATGACTTGAGCTCTATTATCATAACTCTTTTGGAATAGCTGATGGTAACAATCGCATTGAGAAAAACAGACATTATAAGCGGAATCATATTAGGGATTATTATTGCGATCTTTAGCTTTGCTGTTCTCAAAAACCTCGAATATGTAATCCCGTTACCCAATTTTATTTTGAAGTCACTGTGGTCGATACTTGTCGTAATACCTGTTCTGATTTTCTCCTTGATTATCATAACGTATAATCTGGGGCGAAGGTGGCCTACCTTTTATCAGTTTGGGAAATTTATAATCATTGGATTCTCAAACACAGCTATAGACTTCGGGGTGCTAAATTTTCTCATGTACGTGTCTAGTATCGACAGAGGAATTTTGTTTTCTGTCTTTAAGGGAATATCATTTCTATTGGCAGTCACAAATAGTTACTTTTGGAACAAGTATTGGACATTTGAAAAAAATAGAACGGATCAGTGGGGAAGGGAATTTTTCAAATTCGCAGCCGTAAGCGGCAGTGCTTTTCTTATCAATGTTGGAATTGCGTCTTTTATCGTAAATTTTCTAAAACCCCTCGCCGGCATTTCACCCACGCTTTGGGCAAACTTCGGTGCATTCGTATCCTTGGTGTTTACAATAATGTGGACATTCCTGGGGTACAAGTTTATTGTATTCAAATGAATTAACTTTCCCGAAAGTGGGGGGAATAGTTGATAAGGAGGCTGTAATATGAAAAATATATTCACTTGTTAATGGCTTAAGGCTTACTGATTGAAGTAAGAGTCTGTAATCTTTGTGTAGTATATATTGAATCCTATAACAGCAATGATGAAAGATAGAGTTAATGTACAGTCCAAAAAAAAAGTTGATAGAACCGGAAATCGGTTGGTATCGGTTGTTATTCCTGCCTATAATGAGGCAGAAGTGTTACCCGAGTTTCATGAACGAATTTCAAAAGTCTTAAATAGTATGGCTATGGATGCTGAGATTCTATACGTCAATGATGGTAGCACTGATGACACATTGAAGATTATGCATGGCTTGCGACAATCCGATCAGAGGGTTTCTATACTGGACTTGAGCAGAAATTTTGGTAAAGAGGCTGCAATGACTGCGGGTCTTGATCATGCCAGCGGTGACGCCGTGGTGCTAATTGATGCTGATTTGCAACACCCACCTGAGCTTATTCCAGAATTGGTGAAACATTGGATCGATGGCTATGATGTAGTTTACACAACAAATGTTGATAGGTCTGGTGAAACCATAGTTAAAAAATTCATAACTCATTCGTTTTATCGTTTAATGAAGATGTTTGGACGTGTAGATATACCGATGAACGCCGGCGACTATCGTTTACTCAGCCGTCGTGCCGTTGACTCTCTAACACAACTTAGGGAGCAGCATCGATATATGAAGGGTTTGTTTGCATGGATCGGCTATCCCCAGAAAGATGTTCCATATCAGCCGGATCCTCGATTTGCCGGAAATACAAAGTGGGGTTATTTGGATCTCTGGTATCTTGCTTTAGAGGCCATTACTTCATTTACTGTAACACCTCTTAAAATCGCTACCTATCTTGGTTTAGCATCAGCCTTTATTGCTTTTATTTATGGTGCGATTACTGTTTACCAGAAGCTGGTCTATGGGAACCCTGTAGCAGGTTATCCTTCGCTGCTGGTAGCTGTACTATTCCTTGGAGGTATTCAGCTCTTGACTATAGGTATTATTGGAGAATATCTTGGTCGAATTTTCAATGAGACAAAGCAAAGGCCTCTCTATTTTTTGAAAGGTTACGAACCCTCTTCCTCTCGGAAAACCCAGTCTTGATTTTATGTACCGTCTTTTATTTTAAACACATAATAATTCTCAGACTTAACCAGAATTGGAAAGTTATCCTTATAAAATTCCAGGTTTGGCTCCATCTTCTCTCTTTCCTCGGGCGGACCGATTACAACATAGTCTATTCCATAATGAATCAGAAGATCCTTTGTGTCATTAGCACCCCTGTACATTCTTCGTACGTCATTTAATCTATCGCTAAAATTTACCCCTTGTCCCCAAAGGCTACCAGGATAGCCATGAACTATTCCCCTGCCCGTAAGAAGAATAAAATGGTTAAACGTGGGCGCTGTGAGAAATTTAGATCGCGAGTCAGTCAATTTCTTTATCGTTTCCGCCAGTTCTAGTTCTTCTTTGTTATTCTCTAGATATAACCCCTGCATTCCACTAACAAAACTAGTAATCCCAGATAGGATAAGAGATAAAAAGAGGAGTATGGATACAACCTTAAACTTGCTGCTCCATAAACAGGCTAATCCGTATGATACAAAAGGGATTGAACCAATGGAAAAGTAAATCACTATTTTAACATTGTCCCAATCCCATGGAGTGAATTGTATGACATTTGCAATCAAAAAAATGAATATAAAAGGGATTGCAAATTTTTTTTGATTGACCGAGAGACTTTTGCTCAATAAGAGTGTTCCCATCAGAATTGGTATAAACAGTCCGGAATTTTTTAGATAAAACCAGAAAATATTGTCCTGGTTTGACATCCATCCTAGATGAAAAGTGAAGAAATGACCTGTACTATCTCCGCGGGGCAGAAGGTAATATGCTTGCGGTAGTGTTAAGAGTCCCGCGGGAATAAAAAACCAAAGCCAACGGCGGGACGGGAAAAGGAAGAATAGTATTACGCTTATTATCCCCAAAGAAAGGGAACTGTGAGCGTGAAAAAGTGGCAGGGAGCCTGCCACTAAGCCCGCCGCCGCGAAATAAACCTTCTTATGGCTTTTTATTCCCTGCCAGAGCATAGTAAGAATCAGTATCGACATGGGGAAACCGAATAAGAATGGTCTTTGAGGGACGAGAAGCGAGGTTGTTGTATTTAGCCAGCGGTATCCAAGGTCGTCAATTTTAGTGTAGTCGTTCAAAGATGAAAGAAATTGTAAGAGATTTCCCTTTTCCGAAATAAGATCCTTAAAAAACTGTACAAATCCTAATCCACCATTGAGAAAGAAGAGAAAAGGGCTAATTGCGGATGCTATTTTATTCTCTGTAAAACGATAAGTAAATAAATATATTGTTGCCAGTAGGACTATGCTCAGCGATATGCCTTGAAACGTGAAAGCATTCGCTAAGCTCAAGCCGGACTTCATAAGCATAGCGGTGAAGAGATCTGACAGAAAGTAGTAACGAATCGCAATCCCGCTGAAGATTGTATTTTCCGGGGGGAAATTGTCTCCATACAGAAAGGAATTTATTATACTCCAGTGGTAGGGCAGATCCCCGAGATTGTAAGCAAGACCGGTGTAGAGGCCGTCCTCCCTCCAAAGTATTACCCTACTGAAAAGGAAGTAAAAAAGGTTAAAAAAGATACAGCTTAGAGCAAGAATTTGGAAAAGCACCTCTGAATGAAAAATGCTTCTAAGGTTTAATTGGTTGTGGTTCCTTACAAGGGTTAAATAGAGGATTAAGAGAGATGAGAAGAGCAACAGCGAAGAGGTAAATTTAATTGTATTTAAATCCAGACCGAATAACAGCGCATAGACAAAGCCAATCCAGGTTGTGAACGCGAAACCGACCAGTGCACCATAAAAGAACCGCTCTTCAAATATGAATTCTTCCTTCATTAGAAGGGTAGAAGAAAAACCAAATAAGAATGATACGAACACAAATAGAAAAGATAATATCATTATACTGTAAGCCGAACCCCGAGCTTAGTTAGCCAAAGTGTCATTAATTATAAATCTTGACTGAAGATACGCAAAATTGACTGATCTGGGTTAATTTTCTACGGATTTGAAATAGGTAAAATTTTGTTGAACAGGATTGGGATGTAATATATATTATAGCAAAATTGAATTTCTTTAAGAAATAATAGGGATAATCAGATATTGACTAAGAACAACACCCTAAGACTCAGCCCTGTCTCAGTAGTGATGCCGGTCTATAATGAGGAGGGGATTATAGAGAGAACTGTCAGGGATTACTATTCGGAAATTGTCGACAAAATTCCCGGTTCTGAGATGGTTATTGTTGATGACTGTTCGACTGACAACAGCCCTCTTATACTTAAAGAACTATCAGTGGAGCTACCAAATATACGTGTGTTGCGAACTCAAGAAAATGGGGGACATGGAAGGGCGCTTAGGCTAGCGTTTGAAAATGTGAGATGCGATCTTATATTCCATACAGACAGCGATTATCAAAACGATCCAAGAGATTTTTGGAAGCTCTATAATGAAATCGAGGCAGAAGATCTTGTGATTGGGTATAGGGCCGAACGGAACGATCCCATACCGCGTCTGATTATTACTCGTCTCGTAATTTTGGTTAACTTTGTTTTGTTCTGTTTTTATATACGTGATGCTAATTCGCCATTTAAGCTCATCCGGCGCGGTTGCTTGGAAGACTGTCTTAAAGACATAAGGAACGATGTCTTTGCCCCATCTATTTTACTGGCTATTACAGCTAAAAAGAAAGGATATCGCTTGAAGGAGGTTCCTGTTTCACATCTTTCAAGGAAGACAGGGCGGGTTTCGATAGTCAAATGGAAACTGGTGAGGGCTTGCTTCCAGACGCTTCGAGAGATTTATCAGTTGAGAATAGTATTAAACAAATCCCAAAGGACGTTGGCTTGATTTGTGTGGTAAACCCTCCGATTTGAATTCCAAGCCTCATTAGTGGTTGAATAAGAGACGTACGATTCAAATAGGGTATGAATGAGAAAGATTATAGGAATAGCAATAAGTATCGTTTTTTTGGCTCTAGCCTTATATAAAGCTAATTTTGCTGAAATTGGAAGGGTTTTGATTGGAGTGAAATTTGACTGGCTAATTTTAGCTATTTTATTGTATCCTGTAAGTTTTGTTCCCCGGGCCATTCGTTGGCGACGGTTGCTTCAACCTGTGAAATTCCTTCAAATTAAATCGATCTTTCCTGTACTTATCGTCGGATACATGGCTAATAATATTTTGCCGTTAAGGATGGGAGAGCTTTTTAGGGCTCATTTTCTAAGGGAAAGGGAAGGGGTCAGCGGTTTTTCGTCGATCGCAACCATCTTGGTTGAGCGCACCTTGGATGGTCTTACGCTCGTTCTGGTCCTGGCTGTAGTATTGGTTTTTTACCCACAAGAGGAGTGGGTAAACGATCTGGGCTGGACAGCTGGTACGGTATTCTTCACAGTACTTATGGGGATTTTTCTTTTGAAGAGATATGAGGGCTCAAAGCGTATGGAGCCCATTATCTCGCGACTTAAAGATAGATTTTTGGGCAAGTGGTTGACTACCAAGTTCGAGGCGTTTCTTATAGGTCTTCGAGGATTATCTTCCCTAAAGGATTTGGTGCTTGTAGGGCTGCTCTCCATATTGATCTGGCTCATTGAAGGGATTGCTCTATACGTCATCACAGTCGCTTTTGCCCTGCGTATTTCTCCCGAAGAAATAGCTCTTCTCCTTGTGATAGTGACTATAAGCACCATGATTCCGTCGGGACCTGGATTTATCGGAACCTTTCAATATGCTTACGTTCTTGCTTTTGGGCTCTTTGGCATTAGCAAAGATATAGCCATAGCTGCCTCTATTATCACGCAGCTTGTTTTTTTCGTAATAGTTAATCCGGTCGGAATCGGTATACTTTTGAAACATAACCTATCGTTGAGAGGAGCGGAGGAAGCTGTGGTACGATTCGAGGATTCTTCGAAACAGGGGCGGGGATTATGAGTAAGAGAATAATAATAATCGGCGCTGGGCCTACGGGTCTTGGAGCGGCTTATAGACTACAAGAGCTGGGCTACACAGACTGGAAAATTTATGAGAAAAACACCTACATCGGGGGTCATGCCTCTTCTCATACTGATCATAAAGGCTTTGTCTGGGATGAAGGGGGGCATGTAATTTTCTCACATTATAAGTATTTTGATGATTTTATCGGGAAACTCTTGGGAGAGGATTATTTGGAACATATGCGCGAGAGTTGGATTCGAATGATGGGTTTGTGGGTCCCCTATCCATTTCAGAACAATATAAGATACTTACCTAAAGAGGCGCAACTAAAATGCGTTATGGGTCTAATAAGTGCAGCAAATAGAGATGGAAAAAATACAGCAAATTTTAAGGAATGGATCATTGCGACCTTCGGTGAAGGGATAGCTGAGTATTTCATGTATCCCTATAATTTCAAGGTGTGGGCAACTCCCCTTGAACTAATGGACAAGAACTGGATCGCCGAAAGGGTAAGCGTTATCGACATTAAGAGAATACTCCAAAATATAATCTATGAGAGGGATGATGTGAGCTGGGGACCAAATAATAAGTTCAAGTTTCCCCTAATCGGGGGAACAGGCGAAATATACCGCAGACTGGAGCCATATATAGAAGGGCGCCTAGCATATGGTAAGAAGGCTGCCGAGATTGACCTAAAGAAAAAGGAAATCTGGTTCCAGGATGGTCATGTTGATAGATATGACTATTTAGTAAACACCTCACCCCTGGACTTATTATTAGAAATAACGAGACCGATTCCTCAGGAGCTGCGGGATTTGGCTCGGGAGGGACTCAGACACAGCAGTATGTTTGTCGTAGGTATAGGAGTTCAGAAAAGGCTCGAGAGTAACAAATGCTGGATGTATTTCCCCGACGACAGCTCTCCATTTTATAGAGTGACGTATTTTTCCAATTATTCACCCAACAACGTCCCTGAAGGACGGGTGGATAAATATTGCTCAATGATGTGTGAGATCTCATACTCTGAGTTTAAGAGGGAGCATAAAGAAACGATAGTTGAGGAAACGATCAAGGGATTGATTAATACCGGAATGCTCGAAGAGGAGGAGCGTAACCTGATAGTGTCAAAGTACTCAATGGATGTGGATTACGCCTACCCGACGCCGACTCTTGAAAGAGACAGGAGTTTAAGAGCCATACAGCCCTTTCTGGTTCAAAATGACGTTTATTCAAGGGGTAGGTTCGGTGCCTGGAAATACGAGATTGGAAACATGGATCATTCCGTAATGCAGGGTAAAGAGGTAGTTGACCGTATTCTTAAGGGGACGGCCGAACTGACATGGAGCCTGTGATTGCCGTCATCTTCCTTATAACTTCTTACCTATTCGGTTATCTTCTTACCGTTCGCTTTTTCCCTAAATTTAAGAATCTCTTGCGTATTGCCTCGGGCTACACCGTAGGAACACTTATTTCCTTGTGGCTAGTGTTCTTAATCTCATTGATTTTCTACCGCATTACAGAAGGCGCTATGGTAATTGGATTCACCATTACGACGGCGATTCTTCTGGCCTTCGTCATCCAACAGCGTGCTCTATTTAGATCACCCCTCGGACTAAAACCATCCCATGTAGTGTTCTTTACAATCGCTTTCGTGTTCTCATGGATACTTTTCTCGAGCACATTTGATTACGACTTGAAATCACATGAGATAAAAATCACTCGTTTCATATGGAGTGATTTTGGATTCCATATTCCTTTGATACGCTCATTTAGTTTGGGAAATAATCTCTCCCTGGAGCACCCTCTTTATGCGCACGAAATTGTTCGATACCACTTTATGTTCGATTTTATGGTGGGAATCGTGGAAAAGATGGGAATACCACTAGATTATGCCTTGAATATCCCTAGTGCATTGTCCTATACCTGTCTTATTATCCTAATCTACTATTTTTCTAAAAGATTATTTTTTGGAAGCCGTTTTGTAGGTTCTGTTTCCGTGTTACTTTTCTTGTTCAATAGCTCTCTTTCTTTCGTTGAATTTCTTAAAAAATATCCCCCTAAATCCATTGTGAATCTCATAACGTCCTGGTGGAACCTTCCCGTATACGTAGCCTTCGGTCCCTGGGATGGTAATATCATATCGGCTTTTTGGAACTGGAATATATACATAAATCAAAGACACCTTGCCTTTGGTTCTGCCCTAGTTTTACTCGTTCTGATCCGTTATATCGACGAGCACATAAACAAGGAGATCGATACTGGCTACTTTCAAAAGGCGTTCATCGGACTGATAACTGGATTACTTGTTCTCTGGCACGGTCAGGCGTTCATTTGCCTCTATGGACTACTCTGGCTCTTCCTTTTGCTTTTTCCAGAGAGAAAAAAAGGCCTGTTGGTAATTTTTGTCGCAACCCTTATCGCACTTCCTCAGATACTATGGCTTCAACAGAGTTCACCTAACTTCGAGAGCCACTTTGCACTAAGCCCCGGCTATTTAGTGGTAAGCCATCTAATCCCCATAGATTTTATGCCCTATGGGGTCCTTAACCGGGGAATGAGTTACATAATATCTTTTATTCGCTACTGGATCCTTAATCTAGGTTTAAGCTTTTTCACCATCTCTTTTTCCTTCTTCTTAGTAGATAGGCAGAGAAAGAAGATTTTTTTAATGTTCCTGACCATTTTCATTATAGGAAATCTGTTCCGGTTTAGTCCTGACATGCCAGGTAACCATAAGTTTTTCAACCTCTGGCTTATTCTTTCCAACGGGTTTACGGCATATTTACTCTATCGGCTCTTTTGTCTGGGGTGGGGCGCTCGCATAGCCACAGGCGTTCTGCTTTTATTTCTGACAGTCTCGGGACTAGTTGATGCAATACCTATAAAAAATGATGGCACTATTGTCTACCAGGATGTTGAAAAGCAACCCCTAGCGAAATGGGCTCTGGAGAATACAGACACGAGCGCTGTCTTTCTCACTACCTTCAGGATTTATAACCCTTTGTCCTTCGCGGGCAGACGAACTATGCAGGGCTGGCCCTATTTTGCCTGGGGGGCGGGCTTCAATACTTGGAATAGGGAAATGATAGGAAAGAAAATTTACCAGACTAACTCCAAGGAGGAGCTGTGTCCTCTTCTCAAGGAGAACCGGATTGACTTTATTGAGATCGAGAAACAGACGGAGGAAAATCCGGTATTTAAAATCAATTATGAGTTTTTCAACACCAACTTTAAGCCCGTATTTTTCGACAGGAGATCTGACCTTCAAGAACGGGTTTTTGCCACGAAGGATATTTGTGATATTGGAGATGGTCGATAAAATACACATATCTTGGGCTTTGCACGTTGTTGTGGGATTATTATATTGGGTAATCGGCATCAGTTAGAAATACCAAATTTCTAACTTGCTAATTCCCTGTAGCGTGCTGCGCGGCGTTCATTGTTTATAATCGCCAGGTTTAGAGCTATTGGGGTTTTCTAAAGGAATATCCTTTCCGGAGTGCGATTAATCAAATTACTCGAGATAACCGATATAAACCCAGTCTCCCTGTATCTTTTTGCAGGTGTTATCTTTTATTCCGATTAGCGAAGAAAGACTTTCCTTGTAGGGGAAAAAGTGAATGTGTTCATCAAGCGTATAAAAGTAATATCTCTGGCAAGGGACAGTAATAATCAATTGCCTTCTGGTAATTCGCTTTAATTCAGAAATAGCTTTTTCAGGATTGACGATGTGCTCTAATGTATGAGAAGAAGTAACGATATCGAACTGTTTATCTTTAAATGGAAGGTGCGCGATGCTGCATCTAAGGAAATTATAATCTCTCTCCCTTCTTGTGTCAGCGATGTCACAACCGAATAAATCTAGACCATTGCTCTTAAGTCGTTTCAAAAAGTAGCCATTTCCACAACCAATATCTATCAAATTTTTAGCTGTCTTTGACAGGTTATCGATAATGTATTGTATACTCGCGTCATTCAAATCCGTATCCCTTTGTCTAGAAATGGAATTGAGATTTTCGTAAAAGTCTCTGTACTCTTGTTCACTAAGACTATATACCAGGGTCTTAAAATTCATTGCTGTTTTAATATTTTTACCTTTATAGGCGTAGTAATAGAATGGATACATAAAATATTTGTTGTCTCTTATGATTGGAGGCAAACACTCATCCATCAGAAATCTTATAATGTTTGTAAAACTTCTTCTCATACCTTTGATTGAAAATATTATGTATGTAAAGCGATCTATCAATTAAAATCTAAGAAAAATAATATTCTTTTCTTGATGATAGCTTGGTTTTTCATACGGGTATCACTCAATGAATTTTTCATATATTTCCTAAATAAGTATTCAACGTTAAATGGGGATAATGAAAGTAATCGCATAAGCCGTCGCTCATTTTAATTTTTTGCTCAAAAACATTGAATCAGGATAATATAATATATTATCTAAATTTATAATTTGAAATCCCTAGAAGTCAATATGATCGTATTAATTATGTGCTTGATTTTGAATTGAGTTAGAAGGGCAAAAATTATTAAGTTCGTCCATAAAATATTACACATTTTTTATTTGTTTCTTTGCTTTGACAATCCTGCTTGGCTTATTTGAGATTGAGCTTTCTTGGGCTATTTATTCGATGATAATAGTATTGCCTTGTGATAAACATACGCGTGAGTAACGCTCGGTTTGGAGGCGAAAGATTGATTAACCGCAAAAAAGAAGTAATCGTTATTGTGTTGGTTATGATTTTCGGAAGTTATCTCTTCTCCCATCTATCCTATGAGCTTCTCTTAAGTAAGCCTGCCCCTTCCCTTCTCGACATTTGGAACAAATGGGATTCACCAAGTTATTTAGATATTGCTGAGAATGGCTATAGGGGATTTGGCGATGAAATGTGGGTTCGTATCGTGTTTTTTCCACTCTACCCATTTCTAATTCGGATTATAGCATTCGCGCTAAAAAGCTATAAGCTCTCAGCGCTCGTCGTCTCAAATTTTGCTTATGCGTTAGCCTGTTTATATTTATATAAACTGGTGCTTAAGAAATACGACGATGAAACCGCCATAAGAAGTGTCTTTTACATGTCGATATTTCCCACAGCCTATTTTTTTCATGCTGGATATACGGAGAGCCTTTTTTTGGCCTTAACAATAGGAAGCTTTTATTACGCAGGGGAACGCAGGTGGCTTATTGCAGGGATTTTTGGTATGCTAGCATCCGCTTCTCGCATAACTGGTATTTTCTTATTTCCGGCACTCTTGATAGAGTACATGTTCCAAAATGAATACCGAATTAAAAGGATAAAATTAAACCTCCTTTATCTATTCTTAATATTGATCGGTTTCATAGCCTACCTTGTTATCAACTACATCACCTTTGGAGACCCCTTTGCTTTCCTTGATGCTCAGAAGGAATACTGGAATAAGACCCTTTCTCCGCCATGGAAAGGGCTCATGGGGGCCTGGAACTACATCCGGTGGAAAGATGCCGGCCCTGCATACCGATTAATGATAGGTTGGGCTGAGCTCTTATTCGCTATATTTGGACTGTTATGCACGATTTGGGCTTTCATTCGTCTAAGGGCTTCCTACGGTGTCTATATGCTCCTTACCTGGATTGCTGCCACATCTACCTCGTTTATGTTAAGCGTGCCTCGCTACACTCTCTCTTTGTTTCCAATTTTTATTTTGGTTGGCCTGGTTGCCAGGCGAAGTGAAATATACTATGTCGTAACAGTTGTATTTCTTCTGTTGTATGGAATTTTTCTAATAAGGTTCGCCCAGTCGCTCTGGGCTTTCTGAGGGTTTATGAATTATGCTTTTTCATGACTTTTTGTTAATCATTGTGTCAGTGCTAGTATGTTGCAAATAATAATAAGAAGTAAGATTCTATTTGCAATTGTCTTTTTATTGTCAGTCGTGCTTGCGTTGGCTGGTCAATACCAGTTTTCTTATTCAAGGGCTATAGTTTCCGGATCAATCTTATATCTATTTGCTTTAGTTCTTTTTTTTGTTAGTCATTGGTTGTACCAGAAAGCGAGAAATATCATTGAAAACGTCGATGATGATGCTCTGAATGAACCAGGCGTAGTTATAGATTTAGATCTAAAAAGCGTGCAATTCTGGTTGTTGTTATTGTCTTTTTTAATGTTTGCTTATGTTCTTTTCCATGCTTATAAAGAGACTGCTTCCATTTTTACGTTGCTTGTATGGACGGTAAGCCTTGTTCTTTTCGTTTTTTCTTTTGTGGACTTGAGGAAATTTACGATAAAGCCCTTAAAGGCTTTTGTAAATAAAAACCGATATGAATTAGTACTAATAGGCTTAATAACGGTAGGTGCTTTAACGCTGAGGCTTTACAAACTAGGGGTCACACCCCTTGGTGTAAATCAAGAAGAGGGCTATGCAGGGATGGGAGGCCTTGATGTAATACTAGGAACGCTTTCAAATCCTTTTGGGTTTGGACCGGTTACCGCTCCGCCAATCGCTTACTCAGCCCTTTCTTTCTACGGGCATGCATTATTCATTAATCTCTTTGATGTAAACGTATTCAACGTCAGGCTTTTCTCCGCAATTGCTGGCACCTTAAATGTCATCTTCACTTACCTATTGGCAAGGGAGATATGGGGAAGGGGTGTTGGGATAATAAGCGGCATTCTGGTAGCAGTGGCTGGGATCCATATCCACTTTAGCCGGTTTGCATTTCCTTATATTCAAAACTCTCTCTTTGGAGCTATGACCTTATATTTTCTTGTCAGAGCAATTAAGAATAAGGCTCCGGCCGAGTTCGCCCTGGCCGGCTTTAGCATAGGATTGGCCCAGTATTTTTGGACAGATTCTCGTATCCTCCCTTTCATTGTCGTTATTTTCTTTATCTATAAGATCATTCAAAAGAGAGATTTTTTATCTCGGTATTATAAAGGCTTAACTATCCTCTTTGTGTCCTTTTTCATAACCTTTGCACCATTAGCTTTGCCTATCGAGAAAAAATTCAGGTACTTTACACAAGCCCCTTCCCGAACATTTATCTTTGGAGGATGGATGGCGACTGATTATGCAAATCGCCTGAGTTCCGGGGAAAGTCACTGGCATATCATGGGAGAACAGATAGTCCGCTCGTTCCTATCTTTTAATTTTTATCCAGACAAAGGTTATGTTTATGGAGGAGATGTTTATGGGGGTCTAAATGGACCTATGCTAGAGTTTTTTACGTCTATCTTTTTCATACTTGGATTGTCCTATACACTGTTTACTTGGAGAAAATCTGCGCACCTATTGTTGCTGATAGCCTTATTTGGAGCTGTCTTTGGTCTCGTGGCATTATCTAACTATCCTCCCAATTATCAACGCATGGTTGTAATTTTGTCTCTCCCATTTATTTTTGCCGCCGTTGGAATTTGGAAATTCTTTGAGTATTTAAGCGCAATAGTCCGATACCGTAAAGTAATCTGCGTTGCTCTTATCCCTTTGTTATTGATTTTAGGATGGAGGAACTATCAGCGATATTTTTCCGAATATTTGGGGAGCAGGTATTTTGCGCTCTATACGGATCCATCCACCCAAGTAGGACATTTTATTAAATCCCTTGATCTCAGCTATGAGATATATCTACCAGCTCCTTATATGCAACTCCCGTGGACGGTGAAATTCATTACAGAAGATGCCCCTTATAAGATAGACTATCGTCCATTGCCCGACGTTTTGCAGGGCTTGGAGGCTAATGTTAGCGAGACAGTATTTATACTTCTTCCCGAGCAGGCGAACAATTTAGATTTGCTGCAAAAAAAATTCCCCGGAGGCATCACTCATAGCTTGAGTGATGATTTCCCATCTATTAAAGTTTATAAAATTGAGTAAGTCCATGCGATAAGTTGGAGTTTTGGTATTAAAGCGGAAATCTTCTTGGCGTCGAAAAGTATATTGTCTTTGGCTTTTTACTTCTCCGCGATATCCCACGTGCGATCGGGTGAATCATCGTCTACAATTATAACCTCTCCATCCAAGTTTTCTTGTTTTTATATGTTGGATATCTTATCGATTAGAACAGGTATTTTCTCAGCTTCGTTATAAGTTGGAATAATCAATGGGATACGCATATCTTGATTAATCGGACGTTAGAGTTAAGGTTGAATACTCATAATGGAAATTATATTATAAATTAAGGTTAGTTAGAAAGAAATCATTGGTTGACCATATTATCTAACTTATGTAGCTTTAACTTCACTTAGTCTTTTGCACAAATTATTGATTTCGAAGTGATTGATTATGAATAGTGTATTATTGAAGAGAAGCTATTTAGAGCCCATATCGATATACGTTATTGTTATATTAGTTATAAGCCTTACTCGAATTTTATTTCCTAATTTTTCAGTTGCTTTTGCGGCGCTTGTACTGTTCTCCACGCCCTTTCTAGTCAGTGATAGAATGAGAGGTCTTAAATGGGATCCGCGTGGATTGTTGACTGGAGTAGTCGCGTCAATTGTTGTTCTTCCACCTTATATAGCGTTGGATTTGTTGCTTACCGGTAATACAATTCAAACAGATAGAATCACCACTGTACTTATTGTATTGCAGCTATTTTTTGTTGCGCTTCCGGAGGAGGTTTTTTTTCGTGGTTATCTGCAGGAGAAATTAGGAAACAACCTTAAGGGAGTTGTTATTGTCAGTGTTTTCTTTGCCTTAGGACATTTTTTCACACTATGTGCGGCATCTGGGTTTATTGCCGGGATTTGCACTCAAAGTGTCCTTACCTTTTTCCCCTCCCTTATCATGGGATATCTTTATGCTCGTACTGGAACCCTTTGGGGAAGCATAATATTTCATTTCCTTTCTAACATTGTCTATATCTCGACGCAATAATTCAAAAATTGAGGTTTTCGGGATTCCATCGTCAATTGCGAGACTGAACCTAAATATGAGTTCAGTGGGGGCTCCGTCAGTCGTGGCAAATCCAGATCTTCATTAATAGGAGATTGCTTCGCTAGAGCCTGTACTGATCCAGTCGAAGTGCTCACTACAAGTACAGGCTTCGATAAACTCAGCTCTCAGGACAAGGGTGTACAAAATCTAAGTCATTGTGCAACGAGCGAGACTCGTTGCCTACCCATGGGGTAGCGTGATCAGGTGCCCACGGCGGGTAGCCCACCAGTCTTGCTGGTGGGATATTGATATTGGGCAAAGAGGGCGATCAAATGTCACGAGCAAGCCTGCTCTGAGTTTAATCGGATTACCGCGAATGACGCCCGACCCTACCGTGAGCACTTCATTTGTGCAGGCTGATAGCGTACGGCTTGCCGGCGGTTATTTGATTTGTCTAATGGTTAATAGAGCGATTGATGTGGTAATATAATATCATGCGTAAAGTCAGGCTGGGATTGGGTCAGATTAATGTATCAGTAGGTGATATAGAGGGTAACCTCAAAAAGATTATCAAATATATAAGAATCGCGAAAAAATCTGGGGTCGACATAATATGTTTTCCTGAACTCGCGATCACTGGTTATCCGCCTGAAGATCTGTTGCTTAAACCAAGCTTTATTGAAGATAACTTAAAAGCTCTTGATGAGGTGAGAAAAGCAACTGATTCCATAACAGTAGTCGCAGGCTTTGCAAATAAAAAACGGGATATTTACAATGCCGCGGCCATCATTCATAACAAGCTCCTGATAGATGTTTACCACAAATGCTACCTGCCTAACTACAGCGTATTTGACGAAAACAGATATTTTCAAGCAGGTGTGAGAGCGCCGGTCTATCGACTTGGCGATTTTGTTTTCGGCGTGAATATCTGTGAAGACATATGGTATCCGGGCGACCCGACGAGAAAACAGGCACTTTTAGGTGATGCTCAGATAATTTTGAATATCTCTTCATCTCCCTATTATGCCTCTAAGGTACAGGCAAGGGAGCGAATGTTACTAACACGTGCATCTGATTATTCGGCAGTTATAGGTTTCTGTAATCTTGTGGGAGGACAGGATGAGTTGATATTTGATGGACATAGCGTCATTATAGACGAGCGTGGAGAGGTACTAGCACGTGCATCTGGATTCGAAGAGGAGCTACTGATTGCGGATGTAAATGTTCAAAGGGTCTTCCCCTCCCGACTCCATGATCCAAGGAGAAGAAAAGAGAAATATGCGATCAGGCTCGAGGATAAGGACATACACGTATTCGAATTGGAAGTAGGTGATTTAAGTAGAAACTCGCGCCTAACGATTACCCCTAAGATAGCAAGATTTATGGAACTTGAAGAAGAGGTATTTCAGGCACTTGTTATGGGGACGAGAGACTATGTCAAGAAAAACCGGTTTACAAATGTTGTTATTGGTTTAAGCGGAGGTGTAGACTCATCCTTGGTTTCTGCGATCGCGGTAGAGGCATTGGGGAAAGAAAACGTCGTTGGGGTTTCGATGCCCTCCAGATACAGTTCAAGGGGGAGCAAAGTAGATGCGGAGAGACTTTCTAAAAATCTAGGGATAGAGCTAATTACTATTCCAATTGAGCCGGCTTTTAGCGCTTATCTTGAGATGTTTTCAGGGGTATTTGCTGGAAAGGGGCAGGACGTTACGGAGGAAAATCTCCAAGCGAGGATCCGTGGTAATATACTCATGGCATTGTCAAACAAATTTGGATGGCTAGTGCTGACAACCGGTAATAAGAGTGAGACTAGCGTTGGGTACAGTACGCTTTACGGTGATATGGCCGGGGGTTTTTCAGTCATTAAGGATGTCCCAAAGACATTGGTATACGGGCTTGTCGAGTTTTACAACAGCTGGAAGAGCCAAGAGATTATACCTAAATCTGTTATATCAAAGCCTCCGTCAGCAGAGCTGAGGCCGAATCAATTGGATGTAGATTCTCTGCCATCCTATGATGTTCTGGATCCAATACTCAAAGCATATGTTGAAGAGGATCTGAGCATTGAGGAAATCATAGCTCAAGGATTTGAGGAGGAAATGGTGAATAGGATCGTTAGGATGGTAGACTTAAACGAGTACAAGAGGCGGCAGTCCCCTCCAGGTATAAAAATAACACCCAGAGCTTTTGGTAAGGACCGACGCTTTCCAATAACCAACCTCTACAGGGAATAAACCTGGATACGCAGAAAGACCGAGGAATTGGGGACTTTTCTGCATTCAAGACGGGGTCGGATAATCTTACACGGTGGTTTCTAGTTTAAATGGGTTGAAATCAAGTTGGTTACTTATGATTGATAAAAAAAGAGACCTCGAATCAATTTTGAACTGATGTAATAAATTGTTTATCCTATACTCTCTTAGATTCCTTGAAAATATCAGTACCAGATGAAAGAAGATCCCAACGCACAGCTTGAAACTATCAAAAGGGGAACGGTAGAGGTAATCTCCGAAGAAGAGCTTTTGTCCAAACTTAAAAGGTCGGTGGAAAAGAATCAGCCGCTAAGGGTTAAGGCGGGTTTTGATCCCACTGCACCTGACTTACATCTCGGACACTGTATTCTGCTAAGAAAACTCAGGGACTTCCAGGCGTTGGGGCACACAGTTATATTTCTGATCGGCGACTTTACCGCAATGATTGGTGATCCCTCCGGAAAAACAGAAACTAGGCCTCCCTTGACGAGAGAGGAAGTCGAAAAAAATGCCAGCACATATGAAAAACAGGTTTTTAATATCTTAGATCGGGAAAGGACGGAAGTTGTTTTCAATTCGTCCTGGCTAGCTGGTATGAATGCAGAGGGATTGCTTAAACTCGCGTCTTTGGGGAATGTGGCAAGGATGCTAGAGAGAGAGGATTTTCGCGCACGTTACGAATCGGGCTCTTCAATAACAATCATGGAGTTTTTGTACCCACTGATTCAGTCCTATGATTCGGTAAACATAAGAGCCGACGTTGAATTGGGTGGGACCGACCAGAGATTTAATATCCTGCTGGGTCGTGATGTGCAGAGGCATTTTGGGCAGGAGTCTCAGGTAGCTATTTTCTTACCTTTACTTGAGGGAACTGATGGTGTTAAGAAAATGTCCAAGTCTCTTGGCAATTACATTGCTTTTGAAGATACTCCTGAAGATGTCTATGGGAAAATCATGTCAATCTCGGATGATCTGATGTGGAAATATTATGAGCTCCTTAGTTCAAGAACTATAGAAGAGATCCATAACATCAAGTCACGGAATCATCCGATGGAAGCGAAAAAATCGCTTGCTATTGAGATTGCGACATTGTTTCATGGAGAGAAAAATGCCCATAAGGCCCAGAAGGATTTCGAATTAAAATTCTCGGAGAGGCACTTTCCTGAGGATGGGCGGGAGGTCCTTTTGGATCGAAAGGATGGGAAAACCGTCCTCGATTTAATCTCGCTTTCCTCTCAACGTCTTAAGAGCAGGGGGGAGGCAAAGAGGCTGATCGAGCAGGGTGGTGTCAGCATTGACGGGGAAAGAATAACCGATCCAAATTCGATGACTCCTGATCGCGATCTACTGAGATTGAAGATAGGCAAGAGGGAGTTTGTGAAAGTAAGGTTTATGTAGGGGCAGTCCTTGCGATTGACGGGAAAATATTTCCTTCTTCAATTTGGGATAATCGAAGATTTAGTTCTACAAACATAAAATGAAACAAGTGAACCTGTAAGCCGAATTCTGTCTTGAGCAATCATTCATCTGGGACATCCATTGCTGAATGCCTCATGCGACCTACCCGGAAGCGTCAGGCGGGCAACCTTTCCAAATCTCGTATTCGGAGTCGGGAAACCCGATAACCGAAATGAGAAGACCGCTTCCCTATTTGGTCTTACTCCGCGTGGGGTTTACAGTGCCACAGCGTGTCTCCACTCTGTGCGGTGGTCTCTTACACCACCTTTTCACCCTTGCCAGTTATCCGCAAAAGCGGTTAACTTAGGCGGTTTGTTTTCTGTTGCACTTTCCGTTGCTTCACAGCACCTGGATATTATCCAGCACGCCGCCCCTGTGGAGTTCGGACTTTCCTCTTACTGTCTTCTTCTACGAACAAGTAAGCGATCGCCCGGTCCACTTGTCTCACTAAGAATGATAATCATCCAAGGCTTCATTGGCAAGTCTGTCGGCTTCTTTATTTAGATTCCTGGGTATGTGGCTTAGCTTTACTTTCTTAAAGCTGGAGATTAGGCTTATGGCTTCCTCATATAGGGCTTTAATGTCTGCATCACGCACCTTCCAGAGACGATTTACCTGATTTGCGAGGAGTTGGGAGTCGGTAAATATTGTAAGATGTGTTTTCTTAAGCTTTTTTGCCGATGCCAATGCCGTGATCAATGCATGGTATTCGGCTTGGTTGTTCGTATGGATTCCAAGATATTTTTTTATTTTACGTTTGTTTCCCTTGGCATCTATTATAACTACTCCAATAGCAGAAGAACCTGGGTTACCCCTTGAGGCTCCATCTATATAAATTGTAGCAGCCTGTTTTTGTTGAATATTTATGGGCAATTCAAGCTGTTTGTAGCTCTCCATTAAATGATTCTTCACAGTAGAGTATTCGACCGCAGTTAGGACATTGGATCATTCTCGTTAGTGTGAGTACTTCGTTGAACAGTTGTGGGGGGATCTTCATGTTGCACCCTGTACAGACCTCATTTCTTGCCGGTGCTATCGCGATGCCATTCCTTGTCTTTATCTTTTCATAAAGCGGTAAGACGTCAGGATCTATTATTGATATAATTTTTTCCTTTTCCAGTTGCTTATTTTTGTGCGTTATCTTAAGATCTTTTATTTTTGTTTTGTAGTCTGTTATTACTTTTTCGCCTTCCTTCTCTCTCTCAGCGAGTTCGCCTTCCTTATCGCTAATAAGTTTTTCAAGATTTTCAATTACTTCCATAAACCGGAGGATTTCCTCTTCGAGTGATGCATTTGTCATTTTTGTTTCGCTAATTTCTTTTTGAAGAGCCTCATACTCTCTGTAGGTTTTTATTTCAAATAGTCTTTTCTCTGCCTTCTTTATACTTGATTGATTCTCTTCAAGTTTGTGTTCCATTTCCTTTTTATTTTTTCTTATCTGTTCTAGCTCGCTCCTTGCTTGAGCTATGGAAGTCTTGGCATTCTCGAGATCTTCTTCATAACGGGAGATCTCTTGAGGATATTTTCTCAGTTTCTCCTCTATTACCTTTATCTCTAAATCAAGTTGCTGGAGCGCACCGAGAGCAGCAATTTGATCTCGCATTTGTACCTCCTTGGATCTTGTTTTTCGGGTAGTTTTTGGAAAATCTTGGATGTGTAACTAAAATATCGAATGAGTAATCGAGAGTTTGTAGGATTATTGGGCGTGTTGTTATTTCCTCTTTTCCCATCAACGATTAATCCCGAATCTTGGGCCCACCCGGACTCGAACCAGGGACCAACGGATTATGAGTCCGTCGCTCTAACCAACTGAGCTATGGGCCCAAAGGATTTGGTATCGCAAAACCTAGAATATTATAGCATGGCCTCAAGATTGTCAAATAAAGAATGAGTGGTTTCGCAATTATAAAACTCTATTAATTGATTGGCTACAGCTACTCAGTTTAGAGAAATTCCTCTTGTAAGTCGCCAAATATAAATGAAAATTGTAGTAGTGATGCCTGATTTCAGGGTGTCTTTTTACTATTGACTTAATCTGTTTGGGAATTTCTAACAGAGCCCCTTATACTGCCAAGATTGCTTTCTAAACTGTTAGGTGTTTTGCTCATTTCGGTTTCTTTAGCATATTTTGGAATATCGGGTTTAAAAAGAAAATGTGAAAAAGGTTGATCAAAAATCCAGTCTTTAAGTATTGCTATAAATTGCGGAGATCCTGGAATCTTTTTATAAGTAAGAACTATTTTTCTCGGAACTTTCCGTTGACCATCTTCTATCCATATCTGCCAGTCCACATTCCTGTCAACAAACGCTAGCTGGTTACAGGGCACACCAAAAACAACGCTCGAACCTATATAATAGCCCGCCTCGACATGCTCCAAGAGTATTTTATAAGGATTAACGAAAAGCAACTCACTCAAAGGTAGTGAATAACTGTATCGCTTTAAAAGTTCGTCGAAGGTCTGATCAATAGAGTCAGGGGCGACTATTTTTGAGTAAGCACGTCTTGGTAAATCCAGTATTGTCGCATTGCTGTCATCATACCAGAATTTCTGTCCGCCAACATCGCTAATATACTCTATATAAACTTTATTTGGCTTTTGAACAAAAACCTTTTCCGAAGCTGATCTTTGCAGTTTTCTTCCGGAATCTAACATCTGATCGAACATTATTTCGGCCTTGAATGTATACTTATATTTGGTTGCGAGAAAGTTGCTCATTTCCTTGAGGAGTGAATCTGCCCTTGGATCAATTTTGTCTATCTGAGAACTTGTCGAGACAGAGTCTTCAATTATGTTATCACTCTCAGGTTTGTTGTCGGAAGCAGGCGTATCTTTGTCTAACGCAATAGTGGCGGGATAGTTGCAAAAACATACAAATACGATAAACAAGGCCAAAGAAATTTGAGGCAATCTTTTCCAAATGTTTAAGGATAAATCGATCATCCCGTATCTCCTAATCTTAAGGCGCTAACTATGTAATACTTCAGTTTTGATTAGTGAATTCTTTGCAGTTTACTTTAAGATCTCCCCTGTCGATTGCCGGACTGACACTTCACATGTGCTCAGTGCAGTCGCTGACCGCCGTAACAATACAGGATTCTTTGTTTGCCGGAGATCGCTTCGATTTACCCAGTGCCTCGTCGTGAGCTCAGTCGAACGATGAACTCCCGGATTGAAGCAATCTCTATATTCTGTCATGCCCGAGGACTGTAATCGGGCATCCATCCCCACTGAAAACATGTGGGGACAAGCACTTCTGGATTCCCGCTAAATATCCGCGGGAATGACAGGAGATCAGGCTGCTTTGCTCGAGCCTGTACTAAGCCGGTCGAAGTGCTCGCAGTGAAACCCAATCCTATCGTGAACCCTCCTCAGGTATATGGCTTGATAAATGCATCGGATTGGGTGAGGCTTCTTATAAACATTCAAGCCCGAGGAATTTAGAAAACATTTATTATGTTTGAGCACTCGAACCATCGGTGTTGTCTGTATCATCCGATGAACCCTTGTCCTTACCACCACAAGCTACCGCATTCTTTGTAAGATCTGTGAAAGATACGATATTGAAGATCCCTCCAAGGGCAAGTCCTAGTACAACTGACATTGTGATTATTGTTTTTTTCATTATTTTCTCCTGATAGCTAAATAATATAACACATTTTTCGCCTGTTCCTAATATTTTGATAACTCTTAATTTAACCTCATAATTCCCTGTGGCTTGCCAACAGGGTTCCGGCTGCAGTTGCGAGGTAAAATTGGAGCGCCAAAGTCCTCCGCTACAGAGGGCATCATTCAAATGTAGCGGCGACCTTTAGGTCGCCATGCTGGATCTCGAGATCTTGTCAAATTGCTTCATCTCCTTAGCGTAGTCTATCCTTGATACCGAGCGTAATGGAAGGGTCGAAGGGCTCAGAATCCCCCAACAACAAAAGAAAATCTTCCTTTATCTGCTGACACCAGGCAGCCCGCATATGTTTTTTCATGTCACGAAACATTGAACTCGGAATAGGTATTCAATTCTTCCCAATTCGGAATGCTTGCTTTCACTGTCTTTATTTATTATAAATATTATTAAATGGAAAGACTTATAAATAAGCATCTGAGGACAAAGACCTTCGGTAGGGTCATAAGGTTCTATCGTGAAGTGGAATCAACCAATGATGTAGCGTTTGATCTAGCGAAAGAAGGTGCAACTGAAGGAACTGTCATTATCGCGGACACACAGACGAAAGGGAGGGGTCGGCTTCAGAGGAAATGGATATCACCGCCTGGTTTTAACCTCTATATGTCAATAATTTTTCGACCGTCGATCTCCTCGAAAGATGCTAGCATACTGACACTGGTGAGTTCTGTTGCTCTTTTTGAAACTGTTAATTCGTATGGGATTAGGTGTCAAATAAAGTGGCCCAATGATTTGCTCATAAATCGAAGGAAGGTGGCTGGAGTCTTAACCGAGATGGAGCTTGATCGAGAGCGAGTTGAGTTTGTTTTAGTTGGCTTAGGAATAAACTTGAATATGACACGAGGGGTCATGAATAATTTGATGGGGGAGGTTTCAGAGATTGCTACTTCTGTCAGGGAAGAATTAGGTCATGAAGTGGATAGATCTGAGTTTGCGGCGAAGGTGATAAACCTGCTTGAGAAGTGGTATGAGATGTTCAAGAGCAAAGGAAAGTCAACAATCATAGATGAGTGGAAAAAGAGGTGGGGAGATCTGAATAAGAGGGTTAGGATCGATCATAATTTGATTGAAGGTATAGCATACGACCTAGATCAAAATGGATTTTTACTTATAAGAAGGGACAATGGGGAGATCGAGAGGATAATTGCAGGTGACGTCACTGTCATTTAAGCATGCAAGTACTTGTAATCGTTTATCATGTCGCAAGGTAAGGGTTTATGTTTGAATCCAGTCTCCTAGATAGCCTAGATTATTTATCTATTATGAGATATTTCTGAGAATCCCTCCCATTTCGGCATCTTGTTGTCAAAAGTGGTAAAGGATTGCGCAGGAGCCGTGTAAAATGTGATTTCTGAAATCTTCTTTGGTGATCCGATATTGCTCCTTTTCGAGTAATGCTATTTTCCGAGCTCCTATTTCCTTTTTCGGCTCTGTCAAAGAGGGGGAGAGATAGCTGTTGTCTTCTCAGAGTTTAAGGTTCCTTTTCCCTTGCATCACAAAACTTACCGGTATGAGAAAAGTTTCATAAGCCTAATGGTTTAACACCCTGATTGTCCGATCAGCCCTATTATTTCTTCTCGTATGTTGTTCATGAGCACTGACCATTCACGTATGATCGATATGTCATATGTTGGGAATGACTTTTTGATTGAAAGTCCGGATCCAGTAGGATCGATAACACAGTCTGGATATTTTTTGTTAAGTATATAGCCAAATCTGTTAAGTAGATGTCTGGATTTTAGATCTTTTCCCTCGAATCTAGCTATTAAGATTACATCTTGATCGAATCCCTCAAAAACTATATTCCAAAGACTTGCACTAGATTCTAATCCAAATGAAAGTCTTACTAGCTTGGAATTATCACCAATCTCACGTTCCATCTGAATAACAATCTTACACAATAACCGGTAAAAGTCGCAACGACATTTTACTTAGCGATTGCGGGGAGGGCTATCGGTAAGTAGCTTTGAGGGGTTAGACTGCCTATTGAATATTGCTTTACCTGGATTGCTATTTTACTATTTGTACGAGCCACCCTGAAGCTTTGCGAGACTCTTCTTAGCGGTCGCTATATAATTGGAATAGTTCTCCTGCTCGCTTACAAGGTCAAGAAACAGGTTATAGTTTTTAATTGCCATTTGAGGGTTATTTGTGGCTTCGTAGCTGCGTGCTAGGAAAAAGTAGGAATCAGGATATTTTGGGTTTATAGAAATCGCCTTCTTCTGTCTTTCGATACTCTCATTAAATTTATTCATGTAGAAAAGGGTTATACCCAGGTTCATGTGAGCGGAGGCGAAGTTAGGATCAAGTTCAATTGCTCTCTTATACTCTTCTATCGCCTTCGGGAAATAGCCTTGCGACCTGAAGGTTGTTCCCAGATAATTATGCAACTGCGGGGAATCGGCTAGATCTACCGCCTTTTTGTAGTGATCGGCCGCCTTGTTATAGTCTCGCGTATTAAAAAAGTAAGCTGTTGCCAGATCAACGTGGGCCATGACAAGGTTAGGATCGAGAATCAGAGCCTTCCAGATAGATTGATCGGACGGTTTTTTCCCATTGGCGGCCCAGATTACATAATAGCTTTCGGCATCATTTGGATTCATCTGCAAAACACGGTTAGCAGCCGCTTCGGCATCATCTTCTCTACTAAGGTGGAGATAATTTATGGCAAGAGCTCGTTGTGTTTCCAAGAGGTTAGGGCCGTATTCGAGGGCTTTGAGGATATTTTGATATGCCTGATTAAAAAATTTCTCATACTCATCTTTTACTTCCAGCCTGTAAAAGCCGATGAATGAATTTGCCTCTCCAAGGCCCGCGTATGCTGGGGCGAATTTGGGATCGATCTTGAGTGCTTTGGTAAAATTATCTATGGCGTTGTTGAAACCCCGAGGGGTAAATTTCAGATATTCTTTTCTTCCGGTTTCATAATAGTCCTTGGCACTTAGACTGCTAGTATCTGTTTTATTCTGACCGGTTTTTTCGTCGGACTTTGCCAAGTTGGCGAAAACAATAGTGGTACTAATAAATATGGCCAGGAACTGTAATGTCTTAACTTTATTTAGAATCTTTTTAAAGTGCGTCATGCCTATCCTCCCGTTAGTTAATATTTTTACACGATTTTAATTTTATATTCAATAATTTTCAGAAATAAATTTTACTATTTCGTTGGCTATAATTTCATACATATCTTTGCCCAGATGGCCAGACCTGAGGATTGCAAGCGAGCTGAATCCGCTCACCTCGCCAGATGTGATTTCTATTCCCGAGTCTTTTTGTACCAATGCGAGCTTTAAAGATACAGTGACTTCGCCGAATTTGACTGCTCCGCCTTCAAACTTGAAATCTGTGCCAGGAACATAATTGGTGACTTCACCAAGAAGCACGAGGGTCTTATCGGCAGGGATTTGTTCGATATTCCCGCGGCTTACCTCTTTGAATGAATCCTTTTCTGTTTTTAAAATTTTTTCAACATCGTCAGGTATTTTGGCTAATGCATCTTTGGGAAAATCCGGGATTGCTGTCTCAAAGTCAAATATTTCTAGCGCCTCATACTTATCTAATTTACTTTTTGGGGGGGTGAAGTATGAAGACGTTTTCACGTCGCCGCAGCCAACGTTGAGGATGGGGACTAATGCTAGATAGATAAGGAGTAAACTTTTTAAGGCCTTTTTCATTAAAATTAAATTCTGACTAATTCTTACCAATTAATTATAAATTATCAACCCGAATTGTGTCCACAAATTTAAACTGAATTTCCTTTTGTTCCGCATCCGACTATCTTCCCAACATATCAGTGTTCTAATTAGAATTTGTCGGTAATCATTATTCTAGGGTAGATTTATAGTGTTCTGCGAATATTATATAGCATTTATGTTGTGTACCACAGACTAGAAAATGGATGACATAGAGAAAATAGGGCGTATCTTAAAAGAAAATCATGTCATTGCAGTCGTGGGATTATCCGCAAACTGGTATCGTCCGAGTTTTTTTGCTGCAAAGTATCTTCAGGATCATGGTTACAGGATTATCCCTGTTAATCCCACTTACGAGCAAATCTTGGGGGAGAAATGTTATCCGAGCCTTCTTGAAATCCCTGGTTCTGTCGATGTAGTCCAGATTTTCAGGAAGCCAGAAGATGTACCTCCCATTGTAGAACAGGCTATTAAAATTGGGGCAAAGGTTGTTTGGATGCAACTTGGTGTTATAAATTGGGAAGCGGCAAAAATGGCAGAAGGCGCCGGACTTGACGTAGTGATGGACCGTTGCATGAAGATAGAGCACGCACGTCTGTTCGGTGGACTTAATTTTGTTGGTGTAAACAGGGGTATCATATCGTCTAAGAGACCGAAGTGGTTACCTTTTTAATACACGATGCAAGATGCAGGATGCAAGATGCACGATAAAAAATAAAACCCATCATGCATCATGCATCGTGGATCATGCATCATGGATCATGTATCGTGCATCATGCATCATGGTCCATCCGGCGCTGAATAATTACTGGAGAAAAAATGACAGATAGAAAATTCGGTTTTGAGACACTTTGTCTCCATGCTGGCCAGTTGCCAGATCCTGCAACGGGGGCGCGCGCCGTGCCTATATATCAGACAACTGCATATGTCTTTGATAGTTCTGACCATGCTGCAAGCTTATTCAATCTTCAGACGTTTGGGAATATTTATACAAGAATTATGAATCCTACCAATGCGGTTTTCGAAGAGCGGATGGCTGCGCTCGAGGGTGGCAGGGGAGCGTTGGCTGTGGCCTCTGGAATGGCTGCACAAATGGTTTCAATATTTACCATTTTGCAATCTGGAGATAATTTGGTTTCATCAAGCACACTTTATGGAGGAACATACTCACAGTTTGACGTGAGTTTCAGAAAGCTTGGAATAGAGACAATATTTGTTAACCCTGACGATCCCGAGAATTTCAGAGCCGCTCTAAACAAAAATACAAAGGCAATCTTTGCGGAAACCATAAGCAATCCGTTGGGGAATATTCTTGACATTGAGTCAGTTGCAAATATAGCACACGAAGCCGGCATACCACTAATAGTCGATAGTACCTTTGCAACACCTTACCTCTGCAGGCCAATTGAATTTGGTGCCGATATAATAGTGCACTCAGCAACAAAATTTATATGTGGACATGGGACGTCGATTGGGGGCGTAATCATAGAATCTGGAAAGTTTCCCTGGGACAATGGGAATTTCCCGGTTATGATGGAGCATTCGAAAGGGTATCACGGTATCAGGTTCTATGAGACGTTTGGAGACTTTGGCTACATAATGAAAGCGCGTGTTGAGACGCTTCGTACATTTGGTCCCGCTCTTAGCCCATTTAATTCATTTCTCTTTATCCAGGGTCTGGAAACGTTACACTTGAGAATGGAAAGACACTGCTCTAATGCAATGGCTGTTGCGAAATTCCTGAGGAAACACCCATATATTACATGGGTTAACTATTCCGGTCTAGAAGACAGTCCTTATCATGAGCTTGCGAAGAAGTACGTTCCCAAAGGTGCCGGGTCAATCTTTACCTTTGGTATTAAGGGTGGGCAGGAGGCTGGCGTAGCGTTCATCGAAAGCCTACAATTATTAAGTCATCTCGCAAACGTCGGAGATGCGAAAACTCTAATTATTCATCCTGCCTCAACGACACATAGACAGTTGGATGAGGAAGAACAATTACTTGCCGGGGTATCTCAGGATATGATTCGAATATCAGTAGGTCTGGAAACGCTCGATGATATTCTCTGGGACATTGATCAGGCCTTGGAGAAGTCACAGAAGGTAAAGGCATGAAACTATAAATTCCAAATTACAAGCGCCAAATTACAAAAAAATCACAAATTCCAAACACTAATTCACAAACTTCGAGTTATATGATCATTGAAATTTGGGATTTTATTTTTTGTTTGGGATTTGTGATTTGATATTTGGGGCTTATTATTTAAGGTATGTTCTCGCGAGAGCTTGACGAATCACCCGTAATCGTTGTTGAGCACGGTTCCGTAGGAATTGTCGAAACCAAGACATATACCTTTGCACATCCGCCCAAGAAATTCACTTTGGAAAACGGCCAGGAGCTTGGGCCGATCACCATGGTGTATGAGGCCTACGGTGAGTTAAATGAAAATCGGGACAACGTGATACTCGTGGAACATGCCCTCACCGCGAGTGCGCATGCAGCTGGTAGAAATTCCGTCGAGGATAAATACCCTGGTTGGTGGGATGTTATGATTGGCCCAGGAAAGGCGTTCGATACAGGTAAATATTTTGTCATTTGCGCGAATCTTCTGGGTAGCTGCTATGGCACCACCGGTCCCTCTTCAATCAACCCCGAAACGGGAAAACCATATGGGTTATCCTTCCCATTGGTTACGATACGCGATATGGTTCGAACACAGAGGGAGCTTATGGATCATCTGGGGATTAGGCGCATCCGTGCTATAACCGGGGGGTCTATGGGTGGAATGCAGGCCATCGAATGGGCGCTACTTTATCCACAGCTGGTCGATTCGATTATCCTGATTGCGACCGCCGCGAGGTCAACGCCGCAGTCTATAGCCATGCATAAGGTGGGACTACGGGCTATTATGGACGATCCGAACTGGGACGGCGGGAATTACTATGGTAAAGAGCCTCCCAATAAAGGCCTTGCTATCGCAAGAATGCTAGGTCACATAACCTACCTTAGCGATAGAATCTTGTGGGAGAAGTTTGGCAGAAGTCACAATGACCCAAGCACGATGAAGATAAGATTGGACAGCAAGTTTGAGATTGAAAATTACCTGTTGTATCAGGGAAGCAAGTTCGTGCAGAGGTTTGATGCCAATAGCTATATCTATCTTATGCGTTCTATAGATTTGTATGATGCCGCAGAAGGATATAACAGTCTTCAAGAATCCCTTAGACGGGTAGGTTCTCTAAAGGTCTTTATTGCTTCGTTTGCTTCTGATTGGCTCTATCCCTCGTACCAGTCGAAGGAGTTGGTGGAGGCATTTAGGGCAAATAATGTTTTTGTGGTAAATCACGAGATCGACGCACCCTATGGCCATGATTCGTTCCTTATAGAACATGAGAAGCTCACGCCGTTAATAAAGGATTTTTTGAGCTCCTTATGAATGATCTAATTAATAGGGACACGAATGTCCGGTCTGTCTTGCCCCAAAATTTAAACGTGATTATCTGGGTAGGCAACGAGTCTTGCTCGTTGCATAATAATCGGCCAGCAAGACTGGCCGACTACCCCGGAGGGGATGGGGGCATATGTTTATGCGTGCGGGACAACGAATTTCGAGTTAAAGGCTGAAGGATTACGCCACATTTAATATAAATTTTGAAATCAAATATCTAACGGAGGTCTTCAGACCTCCATTGATTATCTCCCCCCTTTTTGAAAAAGCCTGTCCTGAGGAATCGAAGGAGCAACTTAGGGGGATCTGATAAATCCCCTCTAACTCCTTTACAAAATGGAAGGAATTGCGTTTTCATATGAGGAATTGTCATTGTGTTATCCCCTCCTTTTTATAAAAGGAGGGTTAGGGAGGATTAAAGTAGTTTTCAAGCTTTAATATGTGAGCCTCAACAGAAGTAGCGGAGGCTCTTAGGGCTCCACCAGCAATCAGATCCTCAATCTAATCCCCTCTAGCTCCCCTTTTCCAAAAAGGGGAGGGTCTAAAGAAGAGAGCCTTATTTCCCCAACGTAGTTAATATGTGGATTTTGACTAATTCATTGAAGTCTCTTAGACCCCCACCACAAATCATCTTCCCCCCTTTTAGAAGAAGCCTGTCTTGAGGAATCGAAGGAGGGGGATTAAGGGCGATCCCTAATGATTCCCCAAAAATCAGAGCGATTAATCTGAAAAATTATGGTTAAATATTAAGCATGAAACTCGGAATTGCTCTCAGTGGCGGTGGGGCTAAGGGATTTGCTCACATAGGTGTTCTAAGTGTTTTAGAAAAGGCGGGAATTGAATTTAGTGCTGTGTCTGGGACGAGCATGGGCGCGTTCGTCGGTGCCTTCTTTGCTGCCAACAAACTGGGGGAATTACAACAAGGCGCGAAGGGAATTAAATTGAGGGGTATTCCGCTGCTTTTAAGTCCCACCCTTTCGAAAAAGGGTTTTGTGAGCGGCAAGAAGATCCTAAAATTTTTGAAAGAATCCTTAGAGAAGGAGAAAATAGAGGAATTGAGTAAAGGATATGCTGCTGTATGTGCTGATCTGATTAACGGAGATGTCGTCACCTTCACAGAGGGTGATCTAATATCAGCGGTCCGCGCAAGCATTGCAATTCCTGGCCTTTTTATCCCCGTTGTGTTTAATAACAGGCTCCTGGTTGACGGAGGAATATTGGAACCTCTTCCAGTTCGAGCGGCCAGGGAACTTGGCTCCGATTTTGTTGTTGGCGTGGACGTTATCACCGGATCGATAAATTATCCCGGAGTTCATAGGGAAAGGAATAATTCTGACTCAATGAGTTTTGATTCTGGTCAAGACTCGATGTATGAGACCATTAAATCAATTGAAAAAGCCGAAGAGAATAAATTAATAGATGAAAAAGATATCAAATATGTTTTCGATAGTTTGAGTGTTTTTAGTATCTTAAAGAGAACTATATTATTAAATCAGAAGCAACTCATCAGCCATGTTCTGGGGCGCTTCCCGGTAGACTTTCTGATAAGACCGGATCTTACCCGAGTGGGAGTATCAGATTTTCATCGGGCCGAGCAGATAATAGAGATAGGCAAGAACGAGGCTGAAAAGATTAAAAACGAATTAAAAGACATAATAAGTGAAGTTCATCTTAAAAGATCATCCGGTTCTTCTGAAAATTAATCACGTGAGAATTCTCATTTGTTCAGTGAGTGCTGCTTTTCTCTCAGAGCGCCATTCAAGTATTAGGAGAATCCAGACGGGCACAAACTCGATCCACACTATTAAGTAATCAAAATAAGATATCATCCCTCTCGGTTCTAGATAGTAGCGGAGATAATAAAGAGGGAGGAGTGCAGTGAGCAGCAGTAGGGATGGCCGTGGGGCGACGGCCAGAAACGGGAGCATCCAGGTGTAATACCATGGAAACTGAGTGGGAATTAGTAGAAAGACTGCTGCTATTATCACAAGAGATTTCTCGAAAAGCTCTTTTGGCCGTTTAACATATCGAGAACTTATATAAAAAATCGATCCAGCGATGAGAGTTGAATCTAGTATCCTTGCTATAAGGTGCCCGTGACCCGGATGTTTTCCCAAGATTTCCAAAATCAATTGAGAACACCAGACAAGTATTTTGAATATTGAATCGTTATTCTGCCAGCTCTGTCCAAAAGCCAGTAATGCGGAACTTTCGTCTATCCCGGTCGTGTAGTAAGGAATCATTAAAGTGGCGAGGATTAAAACGAAGATTCCAATTCCAAGGGATAAGCGCTTAGGATCTTCAGTTAAGGGTCTAAGTACCAGGGGTATGAGCACGATCGGCCACAATTTCACACCAATGGATAATGCTAAAAGAACCACTGACCAGAGGTAATTTTTTCTTAGATTTAGAAGCAAGGATCCTAAAACAAAAGGAAAGGCAATGACATCCAGGTGTCCGGAATTAAATAATTCCTTAACCAGCAGTGGGTTCCACCAGTATACCAATACAGCCAAATTCGGAAGATGTAGGGTTCGGAGAATTCTAAGGATAAGAACTAATGTAATGATATCAAAGAACAGGAGAACCATCCTCCATGAGAGGATACTCCAGGGTTGTAGCCAATGAGCTATTACAAAGGCCGATTGCGCAATTGGCGGGTATATAGTTTTAAGTTGCGGATGGTTGATTCGATGAATGATCTCTCCAGATTCCTTGGCAAGATTTTTAAGAGCAGGTGGGATGGCTCTTGCATTGTTACCATCGAGTACATGCTCGGGAGAATACTCGTAGGGACTAAGTCCCTTTGATAAAACCGCTCCGTCCCATAGATATCTAAAATAATCACCTTCAAGAATTGGTGTCGATGCTATGGTTATGATGCGAAGCGCTAATCCTACACCAATGATGAAAATAAGCGCCCGTTTTGAGGGAATTAAATTATTAAAGAAGCGAGAAATAGCGAGGTAGATTATTCCCGTAAAAATCATCAATGAGACCAACAAAATCACGGGTTGTTCTGTAGGGAGCGTATCTAAGGCAAAATGAGATGAGATCAGGGTTATGACAGTTGTTGCGGCTATCAGTAAAACTCCAGCCGATGCCAGTAGGTAGTGTGATCTATCTATTGGAAGCGTTCTTAAGACCGGTTTGGTGAACACATTACAAATAAACCATGATTGATATTCATTTCCAATAGATTTAACCTCCGGGAGGTCTATATTTTTAGCGGTCTCATTGCCTTTATGACTTGGCATAGGCCTTGTCTGTGATAAGCTAATAGGTAAAGGTGGAAAAGGTGGTGTTAAGTATTGAGCAAAGTAAGGACTATTGAAGAAGCTGTCTCTCTTGTCTCAGACGGAGACAGGTTGGCAATGGGGGGGTTACTTCTCCAGCGTATTCCCTCTGCGTTTGCAAGAGAGCTTGCTCGTCAGAGGAAGAAGGATCTAAGTGTCATGAAGACCGCTGCAAATTATGATTTTGATCTTCTCTGTTTTGCTGATTGCGTAGAAGAGGTAGCCGCGGGATTCGTAAGCTTTGAGGCGGAATTTGGACTTGCGCCAAACTTCCGTCGTTCTGTCGAGGAGGGACGGGTTAGATTTAACGAGAATTCTTGTTACACTGTGATCTCGAGTCTCAGGGCAGCTGCTTTCGGCGTCCCATTTATGCCTATTGCCAATCTCGGTGAAAGCTATCTGGTTAAAAAGTTTAAGACGGTAAACAACCCGTATGGAAATGAAGAAATATTGACCGTGCCTGCTGTTTATCCCGATTGGGCGGTGCTTCATGCGCAGAAAGCGGACGAAGACGGAAATGCCATCATATATGGACCCGTTTTTGAGGATGTAATAATGTCACGGGCAGCGAAAAAGATAATTCTCACTACAGAGAGAATAGTTTCCGCAGATGAAATTGAAAAGGAAGGCGATCTCGCTCGTATCCCAGGTTTTAAAGTAGCGGCAGTTGTTGAGGCATCAAATGGTTCGCTTCCGGGGTCGTGCTACCCTTATTATGACTATTCCTCAGAGCATGTTAGAAGATACTTGTCGATAAAGACCAGAGATGCCCTGAATCAGTACCTGGAAGAGTTCAGACCTTGAAAATGGCGTCATTGCTGTAGGTGTTAGATATTTCGTGGACAAGATTCTCACAGTTGCGTTGGTTAAGTGTCCTTCTATGAGTACTTTTCCGAATTAAACGTGTTTGAGTGGCATACCAAAAAATTGCATTAAGAAAATCGGAAACAAAAAATCTCCCTTAATCCCTCTTTAGTAAAGAGGGAATCCGTTTTAATTTCCTCCTTTTTTAAAGGAGGATTAAGGAGGATTTTCGCTCGATCTTTGGGCGCCCTTGTCCAGAACCTCTCGTGAGCATGTCGAAAGGCAAAGCCGAAGGATTGCTTCCTTGTATCAAGACAAAGAAGTTAATAAGAAGAGTAAGATAGATGAGGAAAATACCTGTAAACGTACTGTCCATGATATATCTGCCTGTTACAGCAATTAAGGTAAAATGGGGTAAGATATTATTAAGTTTCAGTCGAAGGTGCGTTTATGTATGAGAAGATGGAATATTCAAGGGCGGAGATGATGATCGTAATGATGGCTCGTCTCCTAAGGGATGCGGATAATGCTTTTATGGGCGTCGCATCGAATCTACCTTTCTTTGCGATATGGCTTGCTAAAAAGGTTTATAATCCTAATCTCACATGGCTAAATATTCCCGGTAGGGTTAATCCGAATCCCTCTTCGCCTCCGCGTTCGACTGTCGATTTTCAACTTTCTAGGGAGGGAAGAGCTTCTATGACTTTGTCCGAGATATTTGACATGTCGGCACGTGGGGAATTAGATGTTGCGTTCCTTTCGGGTGTACAGATAGATAAGTATGGGAATTTTAATCTGAGCCACATTTCAGATGGTGAAAGACTTAAAGTGCAGCTTACGGGTGGTGCCGGAAGTGCGCTTCTTTGCGCAAATACTAGACGTATCATCTTTTGGAGAACCAGGCATGACAAGAGATCATTCGTGGATAAATGTTCTGTTAACACGGCAACTGGTAATGTCAAAAGCGTCGTAACCCCAATTGCCGCATTTAAAAAGGAAGATGGGATTCTCGTGTTAGATGGGGTTTGTCCATATTCAAGCTATCAAGAGGTGGCAGAAAATACGGGTTTTCCCGTTTCGCCAGCCCCTTTTATATCCCCGCCGACCGAGGATGAACTGAAATTGTTAAGGGAGTTTGATCCCGAAGGTATACGAGAAATAGAATTTTGAGCTATCCGGGTTTGGCATGTTGTTGGCTAACTTTCAAAATTCTTCTCATCTTAGGAGTGTTCTAGCACCTATTGCACTTCGCTCAGCTTCTTTGGATAGCAGGCGCGAGCAAGACTAAGCCCCGGCAGTTCACAATCGAAAGACTGCATTGATAATTTATCCAGCTCTAACCGTTAGAGCTTCTTGAGACCCTGGAAGCTTGCAAGAATTTTCTTCTTTCCATAAATCGGAAATTGTATTACAACCTTGCCATCCTTTCCTTTCCCTTCAATTCTTGTTACTACACCATTGCCAAAGGAATGGTGTAGTACTCTTTCTCCTACTACGTATCCGATTTCAGACGGCTCGTAGCGATTTCCGTTCGAACCGTCATCCCTTGAAATATCAAGTGAAGAGGTTTCTGCTATCCCGTGATTGAAGCTATCCCAGCGTAGTAGGTTTCTGGGAATCTCCGTAATAAATCTGGAGGGTATTGATCTATGTTCGGTTCCAAATATTCTTCGCTTAGATGTACTAGTTAAATATAACTTTTCTTTTGCCCTTGTAATCCCCACATAGCAGAGCCTTCTCTCCTCCTCAATCAGTTTGCCATTTCCAATTGAACGAATGTGGGGAAAAAGCCTCTCTTCCATTCCAACTATAAAGACTATCGGAAACTCTAGACCCTTGGCACAATGAAGCGTCAGAAGAGCAACCTGATTAGCTTTTTCATTGAATCTGTCCACGTCACTCGAAAGTGAAATCCAATCGAGAAAATCGTTGAGAGAACTGTCTTTTTTCTCATTTTCAAATTCGTAAACCAGGTTTAACAGTTCCACCACATTATCCTTTCTCTCTTCATCATTGTTCAATGCTTCGAGATATTTTGTTTTTTCAAGCAGTGTTTCGAGAAGAACTCTTATTGTTGACTTTTTAGAAAGTTCTATGAGCTCGGATATTAGGTTCCAGAATTTATCGAGCGTCTTAATCGTTTTTGCGGGAAGTAATTTATCTTTTACGGCTAGTCTTACTGATTCGAGTAAAGATAAATGGTTTTCATTCGCATGGTTATTTATTACCTGGAGCGTTCCCTTTCCTATTCCCCGGGTTGGAACATTGATTATGCGTTTCAAACTTATATCATCAGATGGATTTGCTATAATCCTCAGATATGCGAGTATGTCCTTTATTTCTGCCCTTTCGTAAAATCCCACACCTCCTACTATGGTGTAAGGTATTCCGAAGTGGAGTAGTTCATCTTCGATTTGACGCGACTGATGATTTGTCCTGTAGAAAACCGCAAAATCCTTGTAGGAGCGGCTGTTCTTGCTTATCTCAGTTTGGATTTGAGATGCAACATGCTTTGCCTCGTCCTTTTCATCACGAGCCTCATAGTAGACGATTGGATCTCCTTCAGTGTTTTCCGTCCATAACCTCTTGTCGCTCCTAAATCTGTTTTTCTTAATGACTGCGTTTGCAGCGTGGAGAATATTTTTTGTTGACCTATAGTTTAGCTCAAGTTTCAAAACCGTCGCATCTGGGAAGTCGTTTTCAAAATTGAGGATGTTTGTTATGTCTGCACCTCGCCATCCATAGATTGACTGGTTGTCGTCTCCAACAACTGATATATTTCTATGTTTCACAGATAGCAGCTTGACTAAGTTGTACTGCAAGCGGTTGGTATCTTGATATTCGTCTACCAGTATCTGTTTGAATTGGGACTGATATCTCTCTAAGACATCTATCCTTTTCTCAAAGAGAGTAACCGCTACGTCTAGCAGATCAGCGAAGTCTAGCGCATTTGAACGCCTTAGCTCTTTTTCGTACATGTCGTAAATGCGAGAAATCTTTTGGTCGTATATTGTTGAACCGAAATCAGCGTCAATTAGGCCTCTACTTTTGACTGAATCAATATGAGACCGCACGTTCTTCGGGGAAAGTGTCTTATCACTCAAACCCAAAATATTCATACACTCTTTTATCAGTTTTATTTGATCCACTTCGTCGTATATTATAAAATCCTTTCTATAACCATCCAATTTATCTATTTCCCTTTTCAAAATCTTTAAGCAGATAGAATGAAATGTTCCTATCCACAGTTCTCTGGCGTCCTTGGTGATTAGGCGGTTCACCCTCTCTATCATTTCATTGGCGGCCTTATTTGTGAATGTTACAGCCAAAATATTTGACGGTGGAACGTTCATTTCTTTGATCAGAAAGGCAATTCTGTGGGTAATTATTCTAGTCTTGCCTGAGCCGGCTCCTGCAAGGATGAGTAATGGTCCGCCCGTGTGCCTTACAGCTTCGATTTGGGATGGGTTAAGATTATGTAAGATGTCAGTTCTCATTAACCGCTCCGATTAATTAAGAAACAATCACTAATCTAGTCGAATAGGAGTATTCGACGACGGAAGATGCGGAAGATAGTGAATATATTCCCCAATTTCCTACCATGATTTATGATCTTTCTGACAAGATCTAAACCAACCTACCTTATAAAAATAGGTTAAAAGCTCTTAGGGGAAAGATACTACACTATCGAATATAGCCTAAACACCTGACATGTCAAGATTTGGATCTGAATAGGTTTTCAATTAAAGCGTAAAAATATCTAAAGCATCCCTGATCTATTTGCCTTTGGTGTTTCCACCATTTTGAATAACTTGCTTTGTTGAATTTGATCTGGTAGAAATATGGGATTCTAAGTGTATTTTCCGATGTTGCAGTCTATTTTTGTGATATAGGTAAATATTCGTTTATAATATAGGTTTTTCGCGTATATGGATCGAATGACTAAATCAATTAACGTGAGGAGAGACAAATGAGTAAAAGAATATTAAAAGGCCTATTTTTGTATTTCTTTGGAGTAGTGCTTATAACATTTATCGCCTGTACAAATCAAGGTGATAAAAAGGAAGAACAGCCCCAAACAAAGGAGACGACTTCAGAGGCCAAGAAAGAGCCCGCGGGCAGCATATCTCCCGAAGAACAGAAGAGATTGCAGTCATTTATGAAAAAGAGGTTGGGTGCTCATATGCCAGCGGACGCAAATTTACAGGTTAAAGGATTCGAACAGAGCCCAGTTGAAGGTTTGCGAAAGGGGCAATTCGTTATCGAGTCAACAAGGGGATCTGGAGAGGTGCCATTTCTTATTACCAGTGACGGAAGATATTTGATTATGGGAGATGTTGCGTCACTTGAAAATTTTGAAAATACACCGATTGAAGGTATCAAGACTGGCAACATACCACTTGGAGGTCAACCAATCCCAGTAACCATAAGTGCAGATGGCCAATATATCATCTTGGCGGAATTCATTGACACAACTGTTGATCCGCTTAAAGAGACGATGAGTAAAATTTCGCTTGAAGATGTCCCCGTAAAAGGTGCAGAAGATGCAAAAGTCACAGTTGTTGAGTATTCTGATTTTCAATGTCCCTTCTGTAAGAGAGGATCGGATATTATTCCCCAGATTTTAAAAGAATATGATGGCAAAGTTAAAATCGCTTATAAACAGTTGCCTCTTCCCATCCATAATTGGGCGAAGGATGCGGCCATAGCATCGGTATGTGCGAGCGAACAGGGGAATGATAAGTTTTGGGAGCTTCATGACTTATTGTTTGAAAATCAGGAAAATTTGACCGCAGAGAATGCAAAAGAAGAGATCAATGGTTTTGCCAAACAAATAGGATTGAATACCGATGAGTTTGATAAATGTATCGCTTCCCCAGAGGCTGCCCAAAGGGTTCAAAATGAAACAGAAGAGGCGCGCTCTATAGGAGTAAGTTCCACTCCGACCTTCGTGGTTAATGGAATGATCGTTCCCGGTGCTAACCCGCAGGGATTGAAATCGGCAATAGATGTAGCTCTCTCCGAAAATAAGTAGTAACGATCAATAATTTCGCGAAATTAAGAACTCCCGCCGGCTTCCAGTCTTCTGCGGGAGTTCTTTAATGTTTAACTTGATAATTGCTACGGCTTGCTACAAGTCTTCCACTCTCAGTCCTGATGACACCCGACTCTAGAGTCATTGCGAATTTTGCGAAACAAAATGAAGCAATCTCATCTTGTTTTCTGTTTAACTTGTTTCATCCTCTTCGATGGATATTATCATGGGGCCTGTGTGTCATTGAGGGGCCGAAGGACCAAGAACTCGTCCAATACCCGAAAAAACTATTTGTCTTTGGTTGCCATCAAGCGTATGCGAAATGTTAGCAAAGCAGGTAGGCGGTCGTTTTTAAAGAAACTTGTAGACTTCTTAGAATATCTAATTATAATATATGATCATAACGTAGTTACTTTGTAGTAACATATTTTATGTGGCATAGTATTTTCATTGAAAATAACTGAATTTGAATGGGATGAAAATAATCTATCTCACTTGTTTGAAAGTGGTCATTCTGTTGATCCGTTAGAAATAGAAGAAGCTTTCGCTCCGGATAATTTGTTTAAGGTTAAGAAAGTAAAGGATAGATATCATGCTTATGCCGAAACAAATGCTGGTAGATACTTGCACATCATTTTTGAATATAGGGGAAGAGGTATAGCAAGACCAATATCGGCTTGGGATATGCCTGGAAAAGAAAAAAGGAAATTCAAAAAAATTAGGAGGTAAATTATGAAAAGAAGAATAAGGAAGAACTCTAAGCCAAGAGCAAAATACTTAAAATCAGTTAAAGAAATACCCAAATTTAAATCAGAAGACGAAGAGATAGAATTTTGGGAAACACACAGTATGATTGACATAATAGATAAACTTCCTGAAGTTAAGGTAGAAATTAGTGGCGAATTGAAAAAAAGGATGGAGGAACATAAAAATAAGAAACTACTAACACTGCGTTTAGACCCGGCACAGATTGACAAGGCAAAGGAGATTGCAATTAAGAAGGGTATGGGATATTTAACCCTTATGAGACATTGGATTCAGCAGGGTATAGAAAGGGAATTAGAAGATCAAGTTGACATAAATTCATCAATGCAGTCCCTGAATGAAGGAATAGAAAGGATAAAAGAGGAATTAGAAACACTAAAAACGCAAATATTGCTCCCAAGTAGATAGATTATATTCCACGCAGGCCCTCCCTTATATACAAGATACCGCTTTTTGCCTAAATTAGAAATAAAGGTACTTGGATTAGGATTTGTTTGGCTTTGTAAACCGAATGTTTTAGAGGCATGATTTGGCTGGGGCGGGTGGACTCGAACCACCATAGCAGGCTCCAAAGGCCTGAGTCCTGCCAATTAGACGACGCCCCATTTGTGATTGATTATAAACGTAAATTAAATTTGGGGAAATAAGCGTTTCTTATATTACCAAGCTTTCACTATCTGGACAAAC